>DATEDX010000078.1:0-6426 GCA_035281425.1 Acidimicrobiia bacterium | reverse complement strand
GCCAAGGTGAGAGACTGTTTCAAGGACGCCAGAATGGATACGGTGGGGACGTTCGATTCCCCCCTAACCGGGGAACACGGCAATCAGGAGACATTTCTGTGGGCCCGCCGAAGATAAACAGCCTGGGATTGGTGGTGCACGCCCGCCGCCAACAGCCGCGCGACTTCGCAGCCAAGTTCTACGGCGCTGCCCTAGGGCGGGGTTTTGCCATCGTGGGCGACTCCACCACAGCCGAGATAGTGGGCCATCCGGTGGACAACGGTGAAGCCGACGTTTGGGTGGCGATCGGGGGAGACGGGACCGTGCTGGCCGCTACCCAGCGGGCCCTGCTGACCGATGTCCCCGTCCTCGCCTTCAACATGGGAACGATCGGCTTTTTGGCCGAAGCCGAAACCGACGACCTCGACCTGGTGTTGGAAGCGCTGGCCATCGGGGAAATGGAGGAGCGGCGGCGAATGACTATTCGCGCTCAACTTCCCTCCCGGCAAATCTTCTCCGGCATCAATGACATCGTGGTGGAGAAGATCCACAGTCAACGCCTGGTCTCCCTGGCCGTAACCATCGACGGCGAGCTCTTCCTTACGTACCGAGCGGACGGGCTGGTAGCGGCAACCTCCACCGGCTCCACGGCTTACAGTTTTTCGGCCGGAGGCCCCCTGGTCGACCCTTCTCTGGACACCTTGCTGCTGACGCCGGTCGCGCCCCACTCCCTCTTTGCCCGCACCTTGGTGCTCGACCCAGATAGTCGCATGGAGATCACCGTGCAGACCGACCGGCCGGTTCGGGTGAGCGTGGACGGTATCGAGGTAGGGTCGCTGGCCGAGGGTGAGGTCGTGGAGGTAGCGCGGGGAGAGAGACCGGCCCGGTTCCTCACCCTCAACGGCCGCAGTTTTGCCAGCACCGTCAAGTCCAAGTTCCGTCTTGGGTGATGCTGGACGAGCTTTCGGTCCGCAACCTTGCCCTGATCGAAGAAGCCCGGCTGTGCCCGGGGCGAGGACTGGTAGTGGTATCGGGCGAAACCGGAACCGGCAAGACCCTTCTTCTCGGGGCGCTTCGCCTTCTCCTCGGATCGGAGGCGCGGGCCGACCTGGTGGGGCCGTTCGGGGACGAAACCCTGGTGGAGGGAAGATTCATCATCGGCGGCGAGGAGGTGATCGCGTCCAGACGGATTCCCCGCGAAGGGCGCAGCCGGGCCTACCTCGACGGATCGCTCGCCTCCAGTCAGATTTTGAATGAACGCCTAGGAGCCTGGGTGGAGATCGTGGGGCAGCACGACCAGTTCTCTCTGACCCGGGCGGCGGCCATCCGTGACCTGGTCGACGGGCACCTCGACCGGAAAGGGCAGGCGGTTGGGGAGCGTTACCGTCGGGCTTGGCAAGAGTTCACCCGTCTGGACCAAGCCCGCCAACAGTTGGGCGGCGACCAACGGGCCCTCTCCCGGGAGCTCGACCTGGTGCGTTTTCAGGCCGATGAGATCGAGGGGGCGGGTTTCAAATCCGGTGACGATGTTGAGTTGGAGCGGAGGGGAGCGCGACTGCGCCATCGGGAAGCTCTCTTGCAGGCGCTGGGAGAAGCCGCCGTTGCCGGAGAAGCCGCGGCCGAAAGCCTCGGTCACACGGTCCAAGGACTGCGGCGGGCAGCCAGGCTCGACCCGGATCTGGACCTGCTCGCCGCCGACGCCGAGACCACCGCCGAGTCGCTCACCGAATTGACGCGCCGGGTCCGGCTCTCCTCCGAAGAGCTGAGCGCTGATGAACAGGAGTTGGCGGAGGTGGAAGAACGGTTGAACCGGCTGGGGGAATTGAAACGCAAATACGGGTCATCTCTCGAAGAGGTGCTGGCCTTCGCAGCCGCGGCTCGACGTCGCAGCCAAGAGCTAGACCAGTTGCTGGAGACGGCTGCCTCGATCGAAGATGACCATCGGGCGGCGGCGAGCGAGTTGGAAACGGCCGGGGATGAACTGGCGGCGGTGCGACGGAAGGCGGGAAAGCGCCTCAGCGAGCAGGCACTGGTCCACCTTCGCCACCTGGGGCTCGAAGATCCGACGTTACGGGTTGAAGTGGGGCCGGGTCCGGCCGAACCGGCCGGGGCGGACCGGGTGCAGCTCCTCTTCGCTTCCGACCGCCGTCTCAGTCCCGGGGAAGTAGCCAAGGTGGCAAGTGGGGGAGAGCTCTCCCGTCTTATCTTGAGCCTGCGGCTGGCGGGGCTGGCTGCGTCGTCAGGACAGAGCGATCTCGTCCTTGCCTTTGACGAGATCGACGCCGGGGTGGGAGGGGCCACTGCACTGCAATTGGGGAAGAAACTCGGGGCGCTGGCGGCCGACCATCAGGTGCTGTGTGTGACGCATCTACCCCAGGTGGCGGCCTTCGCCGACACCCATTTTGTCGTTTCTCGCACGGGCAACACCGCCACCGTCGCTCCGGTGGAAGGTGGGGTAAGGATGGAAGAACTGTCGCGTATGCTGGCCGGTCTCCCTGAGTGGGCTTCAGGGCAAGACGCCGCCGCCGAGTTGGTGGCGCTCGCCCGGGTGGAAAGAAACCGGCTTTCCTGACGTGAATTAGACGGAAGACGGAAGACGGAAGACGGATGGGCGGAGGCGGAGGAGCGGAGGGCACCGACAGGGCGTCCTCTCAGGTCGGCGGCTGCTCATTCGCCTGCGCCGGCCAAGCTCGGAAAGGACAGGGAGTCGTTAAACCGTCCGCAATAGCCGTGACTCTGTCACGGCTATTGCATTAGGTTTCGTTGGGTGGAAGTCCTGGTTGAGCACCAGGGGCCGGTTGCGCGGATAACCCTGAACCGGCCCCAACGTCGCAATCCGTTGAGCATGACGATGATGGGGGAGATGATCGAGGCGCTCCGGCATCTCCCGCCTGACACCCAGGTGGTGGTGGTGGGAGGGGCGGGGCCGGCGTTCTCGGCCGGTCACGACCTGGGGGAAATGGTGGGCGAGGAAGAGCCGGCCATCGCCGATCTCTTCGCCCGCTGCACCGAGATGATGGAGCTGGTCCAGCAGATCCCCCAGCCGGTGATCGCCCGAGTTCATGGAGTGGCGGCGGCGGCGGGGTGTCAATTGGTGGCTTCCTGCGACCTGGCGGTGGCCACCGAGAACAGCCGCTTCTCGACCCCCGGCGTAAAAATCGGGCTGTTCTGCTCCACCCCAATGGTCCCAGTGGTGAGGGCGGTGGGTCGCAAGCGAGCCTTGGAGATGCTTCTCACCGGCGAGACCATCGATGCCGCCACGGCTCTCTCCTGGGGCTTGATCAACCGAGTCGTCCCCGAAGAAGATCTGGACGCCGCCGTCGACGACCTGATCGATTCAATCCTGAGGTTTTCACCGGCGGTGATCGCCCTCGGCAAACAGGCGTTTTACTCGCAGGTCGATCTCGATCAGGCCTCGGCCTACCGTCAGACCCAGGATGTAATGGTGAAAAATGCCCTCATGGCCGATGCCCAGGAAGGAATGGGTGCCTTTCTCGAAAAACGGCAACCGACCTGGAGGGATAAGTGACCGAACCCGACCCAACCGCGGTAACTCAACTCACCCCCCTTCTCTTCCTTGAACGATCGGCGGAGGTGTTCTCCGGCAAGACTGCCGTGAGCTACGGCGACCGCCGGCTTACCTACAGGGAGCTGGCAGCAACGGTGACCCGCACCGCCCGGGCGTTGATGGCCTCCGGAGTGGGGCCGGGGGATCGGGTGGCCTATCTCCTCCCCAACCTCCCCGAGATGCTCATAGCTCACTTCGCCGTTCCACTCACTCATGGGGTATTGGTGGCGATCAACACCCGGCTGTCGGGAGGGGAAATGCGATACATCCTCGAGCATTCCGGGGCCAGCTTGCTCGTCGCCGACTCGGAGCTATTGGGAGTGGTGGCGCCCCATCTGGAAGGACTGGACACTTTGCGGACGGTGGTGAGCCTTAACGAAACCGGTCGGGAACACGACCCGGCCACCATCGACTATGAGGACTTCTTGGCGAGGGGAGACGAGACCCCGATTCCCTTCCGGGTTGACGACGAACACCGACCCATCTCCATCAACTACACATCGGGTACCACTGGCCGGCCCAAAGGGGTCCTCTACACACATCGCGGGGCGTACCTCAACGCCCTGGCCGAGATCCTCCACTCCCACCACACCCCTCGCTCGGTTTACTTATGGACATTGCCGATGTTCCATTGCAACGGTTGGTGCACTCCATGGGCCCTGACCGGGATCGGTGGTACCCACGTCTGTCTGCGAGCAGTCGACCCGGGGATGGTCTGGAAACTCATCGAAGAAGAAGGCGTAACCCACCTCAACGCCGCCCCCACCGTTCTCATCTCCCTGGCGAACCACCCCCAGGCGGCGCCCTTTCCAGGCAAGTTCACAGTGACCACGGCCGGGGCTCCACCCAGCCCCACCATCATCGGCCAGCTCGAAGAATTGGGAGCGGAGGTAGTACACGTCTATGGACTCACCGAAACCTACGGCCCCTACACGGTCTGTGAGGTGCAGGATGCCTGGAGCGAGCAACCGCTCGATCGACGTGTGAAGTTACTGGCCCGTCAGGGGGTCGCTTACCTGGGGGCCGACCCGATCCGGGTGGTGGACGAGATGATGAGTGACGTACCTCGGGACGGCGTCACCATGGGCGAGGTAGTGATGAGAGGCAACAACGTGATGGCGGGGTACTACAACGACCCCGCCGCCACCGCCCATGCTTTCCGAGGTGGCTGGTTCCACTCCGGCGACCTGGCCGTTTGGCATCCCGACGGCTACATCGAACTTCGCGACCGGCAGAAGGACATCATCATCTCGGGCGGCGAAAACATCTCCACCATCGAGGTCGAACAGGCCATCGTGAGCCACCCGGCAGTGCTGGAGTGTGCGGTGGTAGCCATGCCCCACGAACATTGGGGGGAGCGGCCGAAGGCGTTCGTGGTCCTCAAACCGGGGGCGGAAAGCACCGGAGCGGATCTCATCCAACACGTCCGCAGCCGAATCGCCCACTTCAAAGCTCCCGACGAAGTCGACATCGTCGAGTCGCTGCCGAAAACCTCCACCGGCAAGATCCAGAAGTTCGTGCTGCGCGAACAGGTCTGGGCCGGTGAGGGAAAGAGAATCAACTAGTGCGCTGGCGTCAGCTGGCGATCGCCCTGCTGGTGCTCCCCATCGCGTGTAGTGGAGTCGGCGTCCGGGAAGAGTTCCGAGGGGTGGGCCAACCGGTGCCTCCGGGGGGAGGAGGGGCCGGTCCCGACGTCCCCACCTTGACTGTCACCAACCCGGATGGGGAGACAATTCTCGTCGAGGCCTACAGCTGGGCCCGGGTCGAGGGGTCGGCCGGGTCCGGGTCGCGTACGCCAGAGCATTGGATCATCGAGACTAGCGACGGAGGGCTGTCGCTGGATTTGCCGTACTCCGGGCTGGCCGTGATCCTCACCGCCAACGGAGTATCACGCTCGGCGAACATGGAACCCATGGGTGAGGGACGCTTTCGGCTACCGATACCCGGCTCGGGGGTGTGGGAGGTCGACTTACTGGCGATTTCGGGGGATGATTACGCCACCTTTGCCTTCAGCGTGGACGCCGGTTAGTCCCGCTGCCCGGTAGACCACGGCCGCTAACCACTTGCCAACGGGTAGGGTGTGTGCTCATCAGTGGTTAATTGTTCTGTGGATCTACGTTGAACGCAGTCCGCGCCTGAGGTGCAATCGCCCAGGAATGTTACGTGGATCGCGCAGAAAGAGGTTGCGGCCGAATTTTCTCCGCGGCGATAGTCGCTCCTTACCTCCATGAAAAACGTCCGCCTCGGCATCGTCGGTCTCGGCAACATCGGCAAGTTTCACACCGGATACCTGCTCGAGAACAAAATCTCGCGGTGCACGCTGACGGCGGTCAGCGATGCCTACGCGCCGGGGCTGAAGCCTTTCGAGGGCAAGCCGGGGCTCAAGACCTTCGCGAGTGTCGAGGAGATGATTCGTTCGGGCGAGATCGACGCGCTGGTCGTCGCCACGCCGCACTTCCTGCATACGACGCTGGGGATCGATGCGTTGAAGAACGGCCTGCACGTCATGATCGAGAAGCCGATTTCCGCGCACAAGGCCGACGCTGAGCGACTGATCGCCGAGGCGAAGCAGCACCCGAAGCAGGTTTTCGCCGGCATGTTCCAGATGCGCGTCGAACCGCGCTACCTGAAGATTCGGAATCTGATCAAGAGCGGTGATCTCGGCCAGATCGTGCGCGTGAACTGGATTATCACCGACTGGTTCCGCACCGAGGCCTACTATGCGAGCGGCGGCTGGCGCGCGACATGGAAGGGCGAGGGCGGCGGCGTGCTGCTCAACCAGTGCCTCCACCAGCTCGACATGCTGCAATGGCTCTGCGGCATGCCGGCGCGCGTGCGCGGGTTCTGCCAGCTCGGCCGTTTCCACAACATCGAGGTCG
>DATEDX010000077.1:0-6391 GCA_035281425.1 Acidimicrobiia bacterium | reverse complement strand
CTGGACGGCTCCTTCCAGTTGATGCGCCACCATCAGATGGGCGAGCGAATCTCCGAAGACCCGCAGGGCCGATCGTCCCGAAGCGTCGGTGTCGACCGGAGGCACTTCATTGCCACCCGAGAGTCGGGCGCTGAAGAGGGTGCCGGACAGTTCGGGCACCGGGTAAGCGGCATGAGGCTCACCTAAATAGGGGAACTCGGACAGGTAGTCGTCGTGGGCGCCGATGGAGTCGCCGTTGATGCTGCCGTTGGCGTCCCGATCGCCTTCACCGGTGCAGAAGCTCCCATCGGGTCCGAACAGGTTGAGCGGATCGCCGCCGGTGACGATGCGCAGTTCGGTGTCGATGACGTCGTCCTCCAACGCTCGTCCGTTGAGCGGTGGGGGCAGCGTCCCCGCCTTATCGAAGACCAGCACATCGGGCAACAACACGGACGCGAGCACTCCCGCTTGGCAGGGGGTATAGGAGCCCTCGAGATCACCAACGGAGAAGGCCTGCAGAGCAGCCACCGCCTCATCGGTGAAGTTGGCGACGTCGTCCTTGGGTTCGGCCTGGTTGTAGGCGTCTTTGTTGCCGTCGGGGGCATTGACGATGGGCCCGGTCGAGTTGACCACGGTGTTGATGGCCGGTCGTCCCATGCGGTCGATCTGGTTGCCCTCGGCATCGGAAGTGGTGGCCCAGACTCCAATCGGCCCGCCGAAGGTGGTATCGGGAACTTCCACCACGATGGCCAGGGCGTCGAGTTCGGCGAAGAAGTCGTTCTCCTGCCCATCGTTGAGGGTGCGGTCGTTATCGGCTCCTTCCACCGTGCCGAGGAACCCGGCCAGGTCGAAGAAGAACGGATCCGAACGAAGACCGGTGAAAAGCATTCCATCACCGGAGAGGGTGAGCTCTTTGCCCACCTGTCCGAACCCAATCAAGGCACCGTTGGCGACGCCATCAGCCGCAGCCTCACCTTCAGCGTGCTGGGCGATGACGAACTGGGCGCCACTCGCTTTCACCGAAGAGAAGGTGAACTCGAAGCTGTGGTCCTCGATGGCATCCCCATCGGTATCGATCTTGAGCTCGTAGAGGATGTCGGCCCCGAAGCTCGAACTGGCATCGGCCACCGGATGCACCGTGGCCGCGATGACCGTCGAGTCGGGGTTGGCGCCTTCAAAGACATACAGGTCGTTGATGTCGGCCTGGATGTCGCCTCCGGGAGGATTCAACCCCGGAGAGTCGAGGTGGTCTGCCGCCCGGCTGCCCACCGGGGGCAGCAACGTGGCCAGGACCACCAGCGCAGCCAAAACGGCCAGGCCGTTGCGGCTGCGTCTGATTACTGCGGAGAGGGTCATTGAGCCTCCTTCCCTCCTTGGACCCACCCTCAGGGCGGGTTCACATTTCGGCTTCCGGATGCACATTCGGAGCGGCGGCTCCCCCGGTTTGGACAAACCGCCGGCTGTTCGGTTCCGAACGTCGCATGCGTACCCTGGCCGAGAACCTAGGCACACTCATGACTCAATCGGTAATCGATCCGCCCGCTCTGCGACGGCCATCTTGGGGTGTCCGACTGCTTGTCGCAGTGCTGTTATTGGCCGGTGTCGCCTGGTTAATCCGCTATTTCACCACCCCCGTCCAGCTGGCTTCGAGCGACCTCGAAACCATCATTAGCCCCGCCTTCCTACCCGAGAGCGAAGTCGATCGTCTCATCGCTGCTTATGAGGGAAGGATCCAGGACCACACCGACGCCCTCGACTATCGCACCCTCGGATTCCTCTATCTGGAGAAGGGCCGGCTGAGCGGCGACCCGGCGCGTTACCAGGCGGCTCACACCGCCTTGCTGCGGGCCCGGGACCTCTTTCCCACCGACCCCACTACACGGATCGGATTGGCTTCGGCCCTCTACTCGCTCCACGACTTCTCCCCGGCCAAGGAGGAAGCCTCCTTCGTTTTCGAACAGACCGGCCAGGCCGGCGCTCTCGCCGTGCGCGCCGATGCCAACCTCGCCTTGGGCAGCTATGAAGAGGGCGCAGCCGATCTCGAGCGCCTGGGAGAAGAGGTGGGTGAGCTGCCGGCAGTGCTTGTCCGGGAGGCGGAGTGGGGGCGCGTGCGGGGAGATGCAGATCAGGCCTGGGAGCGTGCCCAGGCGGCGGCCGAGCTTACCTCCACCTCCCCCAACGGGAGGCTGCGGGCCTGGTACCAGGCATTTGCCGCCCAGATGGCCTGGTATCTCGGACGCTACGAGGAAGGTCGAGCATTGGTCGACCAGGCGCTGGAGGCCGACCCTACCTCGCGGGAGGGAATGATCGTCTCCGCTCGCCTTCTTGCCTCGGACGGCCAACTCGAGGAAGCCATTGGCCGCTATGAGCAGGTCACGGTCGTTTACCCCGATCCGGGCCTCCTATCAGAACTGGCCGCTCTCTACCGGTTCGCTGGTAACGAAGCGGCGGCCGCTGAGACCTCGGAGCTACTGGGCGTCGTGGCCACCCTGGCCGAGTCGCAAGGGGTCTACGACCGCTCGCTGGCCTTGCACCTGGCGGCTATCGACCCGCCTCAGGCGGTAGAGATTGCCCGCCACGACCTCGAACGGCGCCAGGACGTAGGAGCCTGGGACGCCCTCTCTTGGGCGCTGTTTCACGATGGCGACCTGGAAGGCGCCCGCGCCGCTTCCCGTGAGGCACTTTCCCTCGACACCCTCGACGCCCGGCTCTGGTTTCACGGCGGAATCATCGCCCTGGCCGCCGGAGAGACCACCGAAGCGGAGAGTTTTTTGGAGAAGGCTCTCCAGTTGTCACCACAGTTCTTCCCGGCCGACGCCCAAGAAGCCAGCGAAGCCCTCCACGGTCTGGGATGAGACGACTTCTGTTGATGGCGGCGGTGACCGCCATCGTTTCCTGGCCAGCGGCTGCTCTCGCCCATCCCCTCGGCAACTTCACCACCAACCAGTACCTGGGGATCTACTTGACTCCAAACTCGATCGAACTCGACTACGTGCTCGACCTGGCCGAGATTCCGACGGCTCAACATCGGGAGGCGATCGACCTGGGCGACCAGGGCGAAGCCGCCTGTGGCAATTTCACTCGGGGAATCACGGTGACTCTCGACGGGCAGGCGGTACCGGTGGCGATTACCGGCAGCCACCTTTCCTTCCCTCCTGGCGAGGCGGGGCTCCCCACCCTGCGGCTGGAGTGCCGGCTCCGCGGCACCATCGAGCTCAGCCGCCAACTGGTGGTTGAGGTCGTCAACGAGAGTTTCGCCGAGCGCCTCGGCTGGAAAGAGATGACGGTAGGCGGGACTGATATAGCCGTGGTGGGTGAGGTCCCTTCAACCTCGGTTACCAATCGTCTCACCGCCTACCCGGAGGACCGCCTCGCATCTCCAATAGCGATCGCCACTGCAACCTTTACCGTGGAACCCGCCCCGGGGAGTGCCACCGGCTCGGCGCCGCCACCGCTGGGCTCGGTCTCGCCCGGCGCCAACCCAGTAGATCGACTGGCCTCGCTGATCGACCCCGCCGGCGGCGCCCCCGCCCTTCCCCTGGCGATGGCGGTGGCGGTGGGATTGGGGGTGGTCCATGCCCTGGCTCCCGGCCACGGCAAAACGGTGATGGCCGCTTACCTGGTGGGAAGCCGGGGCACCGCCCGGCAAGCATTGGTGTTAGGGCTGGCGGTGGCCGGCTCCCACACGGTCGGGGTACTTGGCCTCGGTCTGGTGACGCTGGCGGGTACGGCGGCGTTTGCTCCCGAAACGGTCTTTCCAATCCTCTCCACCATCTCCGGGCTTATCGTCATCGGGATCGGGCTGTGGCTTGGGTGGAGATGGCTGCGTGATCGAGGTCAACATCAACACGACCACAACCACGGCCATCAACACGACCACGACCATCATCAGCACGGCCCCGGCCACCATCATCATGACCCTGGCAACGACCCTCCCGGTGATAAGCCGACCGCTGGCTGGAAGGTGCTGGCCTCCATGGGCCTGGCCGGAGGGCTGGTGCCCTCGGCGTCAGCGGTGGTGCTGCTGCTGGCGGCGGTCAATCTCGGCCGGGTGACGGTGGGACTGCTCCTGATCGGCCTCTTTGGGTTGGGGATGGCTGCCACCTTGGTCGGGGTCGGGTATGGACTGGTCAAAGCCTCCAACTTCGGGCTGGAACGATGGGGCTCTTACGACTGGGTCGACCGTCTCCGCACCATCCTCACCCCGGCCGCGGCTCTGGTGGTGATCGGAGTTGGGTTGTTTCTTACCTTCCGCCCGTAGCGACCGCCGTGGTTTCAGCCGGCGGCCCTGGGCAGACCTATTGACAGTGGCTGCTCCCCCCCCCAACCTGCCCCTAACCTGGGGGTGATCCCTCTCGCCATGCCGTCTGCAACTGTCGTCATCCCCGTTTACAACCGGGTCGATCTGCTGGTCCGCACCCTCGCCGGGCTCGCGGCCCAAGGCCACCCCGACTTCGAGGTGGTGGTGGCCGACGACGGTTCGGAGGAGAACGTGGCCGAGGCGGTGACGGCCAGCTCCAGCCCCGTCTCGGCGCGGGTTGTGCGGCGAGAGCGAGACGGTTATGGCGCCGGCCAGGCTCGCAATCTGGGAGCAGCCGCCGCCGGGTCACCGGTGCTGATTTTCATCGACGCCGACTGTCTTCCCGACCCCGACCTGGTGCAAAACCACCTTCGCTGGCACGACCACAAGGGACGGGTGGTGATCGGATCTCGCCACCACCTCGACACCTCCACCATCAGCATCGAGGAGATCGCCGCCGGTGCGGTCCCACTCCGCCGGCTTGCCTTCGGGACCGACCAACCAACACCAGACCAGCTTCGCTCAACGGACTTCCGCCGGGTGCTTCACCGTCGCACCGGCGGCCTCCGCCGGGGAGATCAGTCCTTCCGGTCACTGGTGTCCTCCAACTTCTCCCTCCGTCGCGACTTGTTCCTCGATTGCGGAGGATTCTCTGAGGACTTCCATCGCTGGGGCGGCGAAGACACCGAGCTGGGCTGGAGGCTGTTCAACCGGGGCGCCGACTTCATCGCCGACGAAGAGGCCATCATCTACCACCAGACCCAGGTCGATGCCGGGCCCGAGGGCTGGCGAGGAGAATCGCGGCAGTTCAACGAAGGGCTGATCCGCACCAAGATCCCCCATCGCTTCTACCGGATCTCACAGCCGGGCTGGATCTACCAGGTGCCCAAGGTGACGGTGCTCGTCGAGCGAGTGGTTGGCCCCCGACTCCGTGACCTTTGGGGTCAACTCCTCGACCAGCGCCTCACCGACTGGGATCTGATCGCGGTCGATGACGGCTCGGCAGAGACCGCCGGGCTGGCCGAAGAGCTCTCCGCCGACCCTCGTTTTCAGCTCGCCGCTGGTGTCGAAGCCGCCTGGGAGCACAGCCGCGGTGAATACGTGGCTTTTCTCCACGGCGCCGCCGGTCTCGACCACCGGCTCCTCTCCCGAACGGTTAAACGGCTCGAGGACCGGCCGGCGGCCACGTCCGTGCGGGTGCCCTATCAGGTCACCACCGCCACCGGGGCCGACGTCTTCCGTCGGGCGGAAGATCTCGATCTGCTCGACGAGGCTTGGGCGGGACCGGTGTTTGCCTTGGTGCGCCGTCGGGACCTGGCGCGGGCGGGTGGTGTTGCTGGTCTCGCCGGCTTGATAGCGGAAGGCGAGCGCCTACCTGATCCCTTGGTAGCGCTGCCCGCCCACCGTCCGGCAGAGGGTGCCACTTCGGCGGCGCCTCCGCTGACTTCGGAGCGTTCGCTCCTTGCCTCCGATCTCCGCCGAGGTCCCGGCCAGGCTGTCCGTGCCCTCCCTCGCTATCTGGTGAGCCGCCTACGAGGATCGCCCTACCGGCGCCCGGCTCCCACCACCGTCGAGAAGTCTCGCCCGGGTCCCGGCGAGGGGATCAGGGCCCGGTACATTGGATGGAGCGGCCACTCCAATCTCGGTGATGAAGCGCTGCTGCAGGCGATCCGGGCTCTTCTTCCCTGGTGTGAGATCGCCACTGCCGGGCCCGCCCAAAACCTGCTCCTGGTGGGTGGGGGCACCCTCATCAATCGCGGCTACCTCCGCCAGGTATTAGAACACGACAGTCCCCGGGTGGAGCGGGTGGTCTTCGGCACCGGAGTGGCCAATCCCTCCTACTGGGGCACACCGAAGGAGGACCCGGCGGGGTGGGTGGAGTTCCTCGCCACCTGCGGGCTGGTAGGGGTGCGGGGACCGATCTCAGCCGAGTTGTTGCGGAGCTTCGGCTACCGGGGCCGGCTGGAAGTCATCGGCGACCCGGCTCTGGCCTTGCTGCCCCCACCCGTGGAGGCGGTGGCGGGAAGGGTGGTGGTGTCGCCCGCCTACGCCCGCGGCGAGTTGTGGGGAGGCGACGACCAGGTTGTCTTCAACGCCCTGGCCGAGGTGGTG
>DATEDX010000076.1:0-15696 GCA_035281425.1 Acidimicrobiia bacterium | reverse complement strand
CAGCCTCTTTGGAGGGAACGGCTCCTGCGGCGGCGGCGCCGAGCCTCCACCCAACAGTGCGCCCATGGCGTCGTTCACCTACAGCTGCGAGGACCTGACCTGCAACTTCACCGACACCTCCACCGACTCCGACGGCTCCATTGCCTCGTGGACCTGGAGCTTCGGTGACGGAAGTGGTTCCACCGCACAACATCCCACCAAGACCTTCGGGTCCGCCGGCACCTATACGGTGGGGCTGACCGTCAGGGACGACGACGGGGCCCAAGCGCAGGTGTCGCAAGCGGTGACGGTGACCGCACCCTCCACCAACCAACCCCCGCAGGCATCTTTCGGGGTCTCCTGCACTGATCTCACCTGCACCTTCACCAATACCTCCACCGACCCCGACGGCAACGCCCTCACCTACCAGTGGGACTTCGGCGACAGCACCGGCTCCACAGCGACCAGCCCCAGCCATACCTATGCGGCCGGCGGCCCCTACACCGTGGCTCTGGTCGCCTCCGACGGTTCGGCCAGCGACACCGCCAGCCAATCGGTGACGGTGACGGCGCCTCCCGCGGAGGACATCACCTTCACCGCCGCGGCCTACCCCATCCTCGTCGACGGACGCAACGCCTCGGTAACTATTGAAGTGCTCGACGGCGACGGCAACAGCATCCCCGGGGCAACCGTGGATGGGAGGTGGACCTACGTCGACCGCCGGGGGCGCTCCCGGACCATCAACGAGACGGGGGTGACGGGGAGCAACGGCACCATCACCTTCACCGAGCGATTCCCCCAAGGGTCGACAGTGCAGGATTTCTGCGTCACCAACGTGACCAAGACGGGTTACGTCTACGTGCCCTCGGTGCCCTGCGCCTGGCCGCTTGAATGAGGGGATGTCCCTTCGTCATGCGATCAAGACCGCGCCTCAACATGGAGAGTGGGCCGACTTCCTCGAGGTGTGGAAGGCGGCCGACGAGATCGACCTCTTCGAAGCCGCCTGGAACTTCGACCACTTCTACCCACTGACCGAGCCCTTTAGCGGGCCTTGTTTGGAGGGGTGGACGATGCTGGCCGCTCTGGCCCAAGCCACCTCCCGGATCAGGATCGGCTGCATGGTCAGCGCCATGCACCACCGACACCCCGCCGTCACCGCCAACATGACCGCCACCATCGACATCATCAGTGGAGGCCGCTTCGACCTCGGCTTGGGGGCGGGGTGGAACCAGATGGAGGACGAGGCGTACGGGCTGGGGCTGGGCTCGATCAAAGACCGCCTCGACCGTCTGGAGGAGGGACTAGCCGTGATCTCCTCTTTGCTCAGCAATGCCGAGACCACCTTCCGGGGACGGTTCTACCAGTTGGAGAAAGCCCGTTGCGAACCGAAGGGTCCCCAAGGCCTGCCACCGATCGTCATCGGGGGTAAAGGCAAGCAGCGGACTTTGCGGATGGTGGCGAAGTACGCCTGGGGATGGGACTGTATGTTCACTCCCCTCGACGAGTGGCGGGAACTCAAGGAGATCTTGGTCGGCCACTGCCGGGAGATCGGTCGTGATCCCAACGAGATCACCTGCATGAGCCATATCCGCTGGCCCGCCTCTGCCGACCTCGGACAGCTGGTCGAGCAGGCCGCCGCCTTCCATGAGGCCGGGCTCGACCTGGTGGTGTGGGGTATGGGTCCGCCTTATCAAGCCTCCCGTCTCGAAAGCTTGGTCAAGGCTCTGGAACCCCTCAACCCGCCCAACCCGCATTCTTAGGACCCAGAGGGGTCGAAAAAGGGGCCGTTTGGGTCCTAAGAAAGCCGGGAGGAGATGTAGTCGAGGAAGTCGAGGTCTCCAGGGGAGTGGCCGCGGTCGGTGAGGAGGGCGGCGGCGTCGGCCCGGGCCAGGGCCGAGTGATGGTTGATATGGAGGAGGTAATACCAGAGGGGATGGTCGGTTCCTTCGGCCGGGGGCGGCGAGGCAAGATCATCTTCGGTGAGGCCGGCGAGCCAGGTCAGCATCTGCTCACGGTCCTGGTACCAGCGGTCGACCAGCACGGCGACGGTGGGGAAGTCCTCCGGTTTCATCTCCACCTCCCAGATCTCCTTCGCCTCGCCCTGGAGCCGGAGGCGCCAGCTCCACTCAGTGTCGAGGGTGTGGACCAGGGTGCTGCGGAGGTCGCGGGTTGAACCGGGGGTGGAGGCAAACTCATCGTCGGTTAGATGGATCGCTTGGTCGAGGAGGCGGTCGGTGGCCCAATAGCCGTGCTGGAACTGGGTCGTGATCAGCTCATGAGGGTTCATGGGTTCTTTCTGATCAGGGTGAGGCCGTCGGCAATGGGGAGCATGATCGAGGTGACTCGGGCGTCGGCTACCACCATGTCGTTGAAGGCCTTCATCACCACGGTGCTGGGGTTATCCGGTTCTTCTTGGAGGATGCGGCCGCTCCAGAGGACATTGTCCACCAGGATCACTCCTCCGGGATGCAGCCGGGGAAGGATTTCTTGGTAGTAGTTGGGGTAGTTGCCCTTGTCGGCATCGATGAAGGCGAGGTCGAAGGTTTCCTCGGCAGGCATCGACCGGAGCGTGTCGAGGGCTGGGCCGAGCCTGAGTTCGATCTGATGAGCCAATCCCGCCTTTTCCCAATATTTGCGGGCCACCGCGGTCCACTCCTCGCTGACGTCCAGGCAGAGCAGGGTGCCATCGGGTGGAAGCCCGCGGGCAAAACAGATCGACGAATAGCCGGTGAAGGTTCCCACCTCCAAAGCCCGCTTCGGTCGCAGCATCTGGGTGAGCAGGGTGAGGAACAGGCCTTGGTCGGGGTCGATCGGCATGCTGGTCCACTCCGGGGCCACTCGCCTGGTTTCCTCGGCCAACTCCTCCAACAGCGGATCAGGCGGACTGGTGTGCTCAAGCAGGTACCGGCTGATGGCCGGGTCGAGATAGGTCGATTTGGGATCAGAGCGGGCCATGACTCCACCCTAACCGTCGCCATCCCCCCGTTCTTATCTGCTGAAACGGCCCTCGGAGGGCCGTTTCAGCAGATAAGAACGCGGTTTGGGGGGGTCAGGGGCGGGTGAGCGGTTCGCCCTGCAGTTGTTCGATGCCCGCCACGAGGACGGAGGGGACGAGGCGTTTCTCCAAGTTCTGGGCGTCGACCACTACGTGCACCGCCGAGCCTTCGACGATGGTGCGGTCGGTGCTCTGCTCCCAGATGCGAAAAGCGAAGCGGACCGAGCTGTTGCCAATCGAGGTCGCCCGAAGGCCCACTGCCACGGTTTCGCCGAGCCGGGCCGGGCTGGCGAAGTCGAGTTCGATGTGGACGAGGACGATGTCGAGGCTCTGGGCGTGCATCTCGCCCCAGGTCTCCCCGAGAGCATCGAAGTAGTCGGTGAGGGTGTCGTCGATATAGGTGAGATAGTTGCCGTTGAAGACGATCTTCTGGGCGTCAGTGTCGGAGTAACGGATCTTGCGCTCGTAGACAACCGGCCATTGCATCGGTCCACATAAGCACCCGGTTGGCGGTTGAGCGACCTCTACGACGAGGAGCCCAGCACCGAAATCACCTCCTGCACCGGATAGGCGACGGTGGTGGTGGAGTCGGGCACGGGGAGTCCGGCCCAAGGTCCCCCGGAAACCCGCCACCGCACCTGCCACTGGTAACGCACCTCGAGGTCGTAGGCGTCGAGGGAGGGATGGCAGCGGGGAGCCGACCCGGGAGGATCGCAGGTCTTGACTTCGTAGAGGTGGTGAGCGATGCCGTCGGGATAACCCGTCAGCTGGGTGAACAGCTCGGGGGGATAGTGGGTCACGGTGCCGTCGCCCCAGTCAATGGAAACCGCTGCCACCCACGCCTCGACGTCGAGCTGACCCAAGGGCGCCACGATCGAAGCGGCGAAAGGTGGGGGCGGATCGACCGCAGCGAAGGTGGCAGCCCCGGTGAGGCCGTAGGGGACCTCGGGATTGAAGGCGGGTTGGGGCAGCTGATGGACGTATTCGCGCACCAGGTCCCACGCCAAGACTTCGACAGGGTCGGCGTCCACCGGTTCGGAAAGGCAAACTGGATACGTGACCTCGACATTGAGAGGTCCGCCGGGTTCGCCGTCAGAGTCGTAACCCAGAGTCGCCGAGCCGTCGGCGTGGCGGGTGATGATCTCCCAACCGGTCCATACCGAGCGCCAGTACCAACAGGTGCCGTTGCTAGCTGTTCCCACATCGGCATAGAGATAGAGAGGCACGTCGCCCTCAGAGGCATAGTCGACGATCTCGCCAGCAACCCTGCAGCGTGTGACTGAGTCAATCTCGCCAAGAACTGGATCGACGACCTCTTCAACCCAACAAACGTAGGTCTCAGAGGTTTGAAACAGACTTACCAGAATGACGAAAGCGAGGAGGAGCGTCAAGGTGTTACCTCACGCTCAAGGTCGCAATCTTGCTCCCACAAGTCATCGGGACTAGCCCAACTTGTGGCGAAACGCCATCCCCTCTCCTGGTCACTCCACAGAACGCTCACCGATTGCCCAACCGCACCTTCGCCACGAAAAGCCGTGACGTCAACATCATGATCGACGACAAGGCAATCTGGCCGATCCAGGAGGATCATCAGCCTTGAAATGCTGATGCTCTCGGGACTTGGAGCGCCCTCAAAAGTCATGCTTTCCATGGCGGCGAGTCCGGCGTCGTAGCGTCGGGTCGTTGCCACTACCTCCCAGAGGGCATCGGGGTCCTTGCGGTAGATGGCGTCGAACCAGCCGAACCAGAGTTCCTGCAGGAGGGCCTCGACCTCGGCCTGGCGTTGCTCGGCGGTGGTAGTTGAGGTGACGGGAGCGGTCGTTGAGGGGGTGGTGGTGTTAGGTCTGACCGCGGCGGTGGTGGTCGACCCCTCGACAGTGGTGTTCGTCGACGACGGCGCGGAGTCGTTGCCCAGGAAGAGGACCAAGCCCACTCCCAATACTGCGACGATCGCCGTCGCCATTCCCCATCGCCATCGTTGCACCGGCATTCCCCGCTGGACGACAAGGGGAACATACACGCCCGCTCCGGTTATCGACTAGGCGGTCGTGAAGGTGAGATTTCGCGCCCTTAGGCAGGTTTTCCACAGGTTCGATACCCTCGCCACCATGCAGGGCCGGGCGGAAAGGTCGATGATCGACGCAGCCGCGCTTTCCGATCGGACCGTGGCGAGCCCGACACGACGCGCCTGGATGGTCCGGGCGCTTGTCGTGGCCATCATCCTTGCCCTTCTCATCGCTGCCACCAGTTTCTTTACCGGCCTGGAGGCCGAGGCCACCGCCTCCGGGGGAGGCATCCAGGCAACCGTCAACTATGCGGTGGTAGCCCGCCGCGGAGAAGTGGTGCCCTTGCGAATCAGCGTCTCAGGATTGGGCTCCAGTGACGTACCGGTGACGGTGTGGATCCGCGACAGCTATCTGGACGACCTCGAGTTGAACGGGTGGACACCAGCGCCGAGCAGCACGGAAGCCGGTCCGGACAGAGTGGGTGTGACCTTCGACGACGTGGCTCAAGACCTCAGTATCAGCCTCCACGGACGCCTGTTGCCCGGGGCCGACCTCGGCACCCACGAACTGGCCGTGGTCATCGAAACCGAAGTGGGGGAACTCGACTTCCTGCTCCGCACTCTGGTAGTGCCCTAGGCAGCGTCTCCCAGAGCGCCGCCGATTCCGGCTATCCCCTTCTGGTGACGGTTGAGCACGATATTCGTGCTCAACCGTCACAAGAACGGCAGGGGGTCAGTCGGAAGGTGCCACCGTCTCGGGGACGTCGACGTTGATGTTGATGTCCTCACCCTCACCCGCCGGCCGGAAACCGAAGTACCAGACGGCAAGCAGGATCAGAAGCACCGCCACGATCCCTGCCACCAGGGCGCCAGCACTGGTGCCCTCATTAGTGACGATGATGTCTTTATCAGCCATGGATTCTCTCCCTTCTCGGGCTACGGTCGCCGTACCCAACTGAGGAAACGCCTAAACCCGGCCGGGGAACGCCTCAACGCGGCCCGCTAAACAGGATCTACGGCAGGGGCCGTGAACCCACCCGGGTGCGGAAGCGACGGCGGGGCGCAGGATTGGTTTCGAGACCGTTGTCGGCTCGCACGGTGTCGATCCGGCTCCGGATCAGGAACTCGGTGATGAGAATCTTGGCCAAAGCGGCGATGGGAAGAGCCAACAGCGCGCCCACGATCCCCGCCAGGGTGCCGCCCACCATCAACGCCACGATCACCACCGGCGGACTGAGATCGACGGCTCGCTTCATCACCCGGGGGGCGAGGACGTAGTTCTCGAACTGCTGGTAAGCGACCAGCAGTACCGCCGACCAGATCAGCTCCTCGCCACCGGTCACGGCCGCCACGACTAATACCGGGACCGCTCCCACCAACGCCCCGAAAGCGGGGATGAGGTCGGTGATGGCGACCCAGGCGGCGAGAGCCACGGCATAAGGCACCCCGATCAAAGTCAACCCGAGAAACGTCACCACCCCTGCTACCAGGCTGATGGTGAGGTTGCCGAGGATGTAGTTGGAGGTGAGCTCGGCCGACTGGTTAACGATGTAAACGAAGTCCTCCCGATGCTGGCGCCGCAAAAGCCGGAAAACAGCCGACTTAACGCTGGGAAACGAGACCGCGAAGTAGGGAGTCAAGAGGAGGAGGGTGACGGTGTTGAAGATGCCCAAGGCCAGGCCTCCGGCCAGGTCGAAAGCACCTCCCCCTTCCCCGGCACCCGCCGGAAGCTGATCGAGCAATCCCGCGAGGAAAGGCGAGCGCTGCTCCAGGTCGGCGATGATTTCGGGAAGCCGCTCGAAGGCGTTGGCGGCCTGGCTGACGATGGTGGGGATGATGGCGGCCGCCGCCCCGGCCATTAGCACCAAGCCGGCCAACACGATCACCGCCATCGCCGCCCCTCGTCGCATTCCCCGCCGCTCCAGGACCGCCAGAGCGGGCTGCAGGCCGAGCGCCACCACAAAGGCGGCGATGACAATCAGCAGCACATTCTGTAGGGCAGCGAGGATGCGAACGGCGATCACCACCCCAATCACCACCACCGCGGCCCGGGACCAGTAGGAGATCGGCGGCCACACCTCCTGCCAGCGGGCGGAGAGCGTTTCGTCTGGTTCTGAGCCCTCGACCGGTTCAACCGTCATGGTTCGGCCGTGACGGACGCCTCAAGACTGGTTAGAGCCCGGCCCACCACGATCAGGGAGCCGGTGGTAAGGGTGGAGACGACAAAGAGGGCGGCCACCAGGACCCGGGCCAGCAATTCGCTGCGACCCAGGCCGGCGCTGGTCTCCACCACCATCTCTTCCACCCGGTCGGCGGTAAGCCGGTAGTTCTCGATCACGGCCCGGGCCGCCTCGGTGTTGGCCCGCATTTCCTCCACT
The DNA here is from genome assembly GCA_035281425.1 of Acidimicrobiia bacterium. Lineage (GTDB taxonomy): Bacteria > Actinomycetota > Acidimicrobiia > Spongiisociales > ZC4RG35 > JAICND01. The sequence goes on along the minus strand of DATEDX010000076.1, from coordinate 8,339 downwards.
TGCCCGGAAAGGACCAGCGCCTCAGCCCGAAAGCCCTCGGCTTGCGGGACCAGTTCGGCGATGGTGGCGGCGTTGTCGCGAAGACTTTGAGGAAGCGGGGCCAGTTCGGCGTCGAGTTGGCGGAAAGCCTCGTCGAGGGGCACCTCCGGGTTGTAGGGAACGCCCAGAAAGGCCAACCCGGAAAGAGTGGTGTCGATGACGGCCCCGGCTTCTATCAGCCCGGGCATGGCCTGGCGGATGGAATCGATGCCGGCCGGCACTTCGGTGCCGAGAATCGCCGATGTCTCCTCCACCGCCTGAGAGACCGTGGTAGCACTGGCGGCGGCCTGATCGGTAGCGGCGGAGGCCGCCTCCAGACTCTCGGTAAGAGTGCCGAGGGCCTGATCCGCCACCTCCAGGGTGGCTTCGACGGTGGTCACCGCTTCCGAGGTGACGAGCAGCGACTGCTCCAGCCGGCGAAACAGATCGTTGACCAGCAGCCAGGCAAGCACGGAGAGCAGCAGGCCCCCTGCCAGAGCCACGAATCCGATCCGGGACACCAGCACACCTCGCGGACGCGGGACGGTCTTGATCGGTCCGACCAGGGTCATGGCGAAACGGTACCCGTTCGACGGCGGGGCCAAACACCCACGTTTGCCGGTCGCCGCTGATGGGTAAGAGATCCGACTCTATGAGCGATCCTTCTCACGGGAAACCCCTAGCGGTCCGCGCCCGCGGGGTCACCCGCACCTTCGGCTCGAGCGACGTAGGAGTCCACGATCTCACCCTCGACATCGACACGGGCACCGTCTTCGGATTCATCGGACCCAGTGGCTCCGGAAAAACCACCACCATCCGCCTCCTCACCGGGGTGCTGGCACCGCAGGCGGGCGAACTGACGGTATTGGGCAAAACCCCAATGCACTTCGACCGTTCCGAACGGGCCCAACTCGGCTACATGCCCCAACTGTCGGTCCTCTACCCAGATTTGAGTCTGTGGGAAAACCTCGGATTCAGCGCCTCGCTCTTCGGGATGAGGTGGCGGGGCCGGCGCCAGAAGATGATGGAGATCCTCGACCTGGTCGAGTTGACCGGCGCCCGCAAACGACGCTTCCGTGACGCCTCGGGAGGAATGCAGCGCCGCCTATCCCTGGCTGCCACCCTGGTCCACGAGCCCGAGGTCCTCTTCTTAGACGAGCCCACCGCCGGCATCGACCCGGTCCTGCGCCGCAAGTTTTGGGATCACTTCGCCCTGCTTCGGGATCAGGGCCGGACCATCTTTGTCACCACCCAATACGTGGGAGAAGCCGCCTATTGCGACCGCGTGGGAGTGCTGGCCGAAGGCCGTCTGATCGCCGTCGATACCCCGGAAGGGCTGCGGCGGCGGGCGCTGGGCGGAGAGGTGGTCGAGTTGACGATGAGTGCCGGCGTCACTCCGGCCGTCCTCGAGGAGATGGCTCGGGTTGCTGGAGCCACCCGCAGCGAGCGCCTGCCCGGGGGTATCGCCCGCTTAGTGGTCGACGACGCCGGTGATGTGATACCGCAACTGACCACGTGGGCTGCCGAGCAGGCCATCGAGATCGACTCGATCGACCAGTACCTCCCCCCCTTCGATGACGTCTTCGTCGAGTTGATCAACCAATTGTCCCCTCCATCGGAGGACGCCGATGGTGAGTGAGACGGGTGGCCGCCTGATCAGGGCGCTGGCCTTCTTCCGTAAGGACCTGTTCGAGGTGCTGCGACAGCCCCGGCTGCTGCTCACCCTCGTTCTCGGCCCATTCCTCATCCTCCTCGCTTTTGGAGCAGGGTTCGCCCCCGAACCCCCCCAACTCCGCACCGTGCTGGTAGTACCGGCAGGGAGCGGTCTGGAAGAAAGCAGCGCCGACCTCGCCGAGAGGATTTCGGAGCGGGTCGACCTGGTCCAAACCACCCCTGACCCCCGGGTAGCAGAAGACCTGCTGGCGGCGGGAGAGGCGGACATCGCCGTGGTGGTCCCCGATGACGCCGCCGACACCATCCGGGCGAGTGAACACGCCGAGATCGCCATCTATCACGATCAGATCGACCCCTTCGAACAGTCGTTCATCGAGATCTTCGCCGCCTCGACCGTGGAAGACCTCAACAACGAAATCTGGCATCAAGTGGTGGATGAGAGCCAGGCGGGCACCGCCGCCGCCTTCGAACACCCCTTGGTGGATGATTTCCGGAGCATCGCCCCCGAAGTGCTGGTGAGCCCTTTCGCCGCCAGCCTCGCCAACTTCCAGGGAGTGGCGGTGGACTTCGACCACTTCTACGTGCCCGGGGTGGTGGCCCTCCTGCTTCAGCACATGGCCTTGACCTTCGCCGCCCTGTCGCTGGTTCGGGAGCGAAGTCTGGGCACGGTGGAGCTTTTTCGGGTGTCTCCTCTCAGCGGAGGGGAGACGCTGGTCGGGAAATACATGGCTTATACCCTGCTCGGGGGACTGGTTGGCGCCGCGCTGACCGCCGCCGCCGTCTTCGGGTTCGGGTTCTGGGTGGCGGGTTCCTGGTGGTGGTTCGCCGCCATCAACCTTTTGGTGCTGCTGGCGGCCCAGGGGGCGGGCTTCGTGGTGTCAGCTATTGCCCGCACCGAATCGGAGGCGGTGCAGTACGCCATGATCCTCCTCCTGGTGGCGATCTTCTTCAGCGGCTTCTTCATCTCACTCGACCGCCTCATCCCCACCGTGCGGGTGATCTCGTATCTGATTCCTGCAACCTACGGAATCATCGGCATGCAGGACGTGGCCTTCCGGGGTCTGCAGCCTTCTTTTGAGATTCTGGGTGGGGTGGGGATTCTGGCTGCGGTGTTCCTGGGGACGGCTTGGGTCTTGATCCGGACCAGGGTGGTGGCGGCGGGAACCACGACTTAGCGCCGGGAATAAGAAACGACCCCTCCTCGCGGAGAGGAGGGGTCGTTTCTTGTGGTTTTACGAGGTGACTACCGCGCTGAAGCGGGTGGTGAACTCGGTCCAGAACTCCTGGAACTCAGCCGAGAGCTGGTCCTGGTCGGCCTGCACCGCGGCAGTGACCTCGGCCAGCGCCTCCTGGGCCGGAGTCAGATCGACATCGCTGATGTCGCCGTCCTCCACCGAAGTGGCCAGGGCGGCCAGTTCGGAGTCAAGGTCTGCCCACGCTTGGGCCAATTCCACCGAGGCCGCGGCCTGCACCTCAGCGCTGAACTCGGCGAGGTCGGCCCGTAGCTGAGTGATGGCAGCGGCGGTAGGGCTGTCCGCCGCCGGTGCCTCTGTGGTGGGGGCGGGTTGAATGGTCGCTCCGGGATCCACCCCTTCGGTGGTCCCTCCGGTACCGGTACATGCGACCAAGATGGCCGCCGGTATAGCCATGACAATCCTTTTCATGTTTGCTTCTCCTGTTTGTCAAATATGGAAGGCCGGGTTGCCTACCTTGGAAGGGGGGCTACCCGGCCCGGAGAAAACTGAAACCCGAGGATCAGGAACGTGAATCGACCGCTCGCTGCAGCTCTTTCTTGTTCATCTTCGAGCGTCCCTTGACCTTGAGTTTCTTCGCCTCCTCGTAGAGCTGGTCATAGGTCCGTCCTTGGGCTCCCCGGTGAGATCGAAGTCCACCCCGCCGACTGGAGGGAATGTCCTCTCTCGATAAACGGGATGACTCTTTGGCCTCCCCTTCCTGAGCCCGGGTCTTATTGACGGTGCGAGCAGCGATCTCCTCGGCCCGCTCTTCGCTCTCCCCCCGTTCGCGCAGGCCTTCCTTGATGTGCTCGTATTGCCGTTCGCGTTTCTTGCTCCACGCTTGCTGGGGCATCTCACCCTCCTTTCGGGGTCACCTCGCGTACCTACCCCACCAGATCGGGGGCCAAACGGGGCTTAGAGCCGCTGGAGTGCGGTGACGGTGCCACCCCCGGTGCCGTGACAAATGGCGGCCAAGCCGGTTTGGCCATCGCGGCGGATGAGGGCGTGCAGCAAGGTGACGAGCAGTCGGGCTCCCGAACATCCGATGGGATGACCCAGGGCGATGGCGCCGCCGTTGACATTGAGACGGTCGAAGGGGACGTCGAGCCGGCGGGTGAAAAGGATGCTGTTGAGGGCGAAAGCCTCGTTGTTTTCGAACAAGTCGAAATCGTCGATCGCCTTACCTTGCCGCTTGAGCAGCTTCTCTACCGCCGGGATCGGCGCCTCCGGGAAGCGGTAGGGCTCCCCCGCCGCCCAGGAGGTGCCGGTGAGACGAGCAAGAGGAGTCAACCCGTGTTCAGCCACCGCCCGAGGGGAGGCGAGGACCAGGGCGGCGGCACCGTCGGAGATTTGGGAGGAGTTGCCGGCGGTGAGTCGGCCGTCGCTGCCGAAAGCGGGACGCAAAGTGGCCAGGGACTTGACGGTGGTGTCGGGACGGATGCCTTCATCGCTGAGCAGGGTCTTCTCCTCCTGCCGATCCTGATAAGCGACACCCACGATCTCGTCGGCGAACCCCCCGGCGGTAGTAGCGGCGGCCGCCCGTTGATGGGAGAGGGCGGCGATCTCGTCGAGCTCGGCCCGGGAGATTCCCTCTTCGGCGATGAGGCGTTCGGTCTGCTCCCCCATCGCCTCCCCTGAGAAAGGATCGGAGAGCCCATCCCGAGCCATCAAGTCGAGGAGAGGGGCACCGCCGGGCCGGTACTTGTAACCCCAGCGGGCTTCCGACCCGAGGTAGAAGCCGGTGTTGGACATGGTCTCCACCCCACCGGCGAGGACCAGGTCGACCTCCCCGGCTTTGATCTGGGCGGCGGCGGTGATGACCGCGGCCATGCCCGAAGAGCAGACCATGTCCACCGCCAGGGCGTCGACCTGGGGAGGGATCCCGGCGGCGAAGGCGGCCTGGCGGGGAATGAGCTGGCCGTGGCCCCCGCGGAGGACGTGACCCATAACCACCAGGTCGAGATCGGCGCCCTCTACTCCTCCCCGTTCGAGAGCGGCTCGCAGCACAGGAGCAGCCAGTTGGGGTGGGGTGAGGTCTTTCAGGGAACCGCCGAAGCGGCCGATAGGAGAGCGGACCGCGGAGACGACGAAAACCTCGCTCATCACCGCCAGCCTACGTGACGGAGAAAGTCACCGTTGAAGGTGAGCCGTCCGTGGTCGGGGACCACCGCCCCCGGGGAGGCCATGAGGGTGTCTGAGTAACGCAACTGGAACCCTTGGGCGAGGAGCAGCCGGTGGGCGGGGTGGGAAGGGGTGAGCTGTACCTGAACCGACCGGCTCCCGCTTTGGGCCAGATGGCTGAGAGCACCAACCACCAGCTGCTCGGCTCCCTCGGTGGAGGCGATCGAAGATTCGACAGCGCCGGGGGTGACGGCGGCGAAGCCCTCACCTTGCAGGAAGGTGCAGTGAAGGCCGTGGCGCAGGTAGGAGAGGTCGGTTGGATCGGCCGGGTAGCTGTCCACCATGTTCGGAGTGGGGGAGGAAGCGAAAGGGGCAGGATCGCCGGCGAGGTAGTCGCAGGCGACCAACTCACGCATGCCCAGACGCCGGTAGAGCGGGGCGGCCAAGGCATGATCGGAGGCGAGGGTGATGACCGGTTCCCCTGGCGGGATCAACTGCTTGAGCAGGGCGGTTCCGATCCCTCGCCCCTGGTGGTGGGGATGGACGAAACAGTCGGTGACCGCGCTGGTGCTGTCCAGCCGGCGAATACCGGCGAAGCCGACGACCTCGGCTCCTTCTACCGCCACCATCATCTTCCCGGTGCGAAGCACGTGGGAGAACCACGGGTTCTGACGCTGCTCTTCTCCCGTCGCCCACCACACCAAGTGCAGGCCGGGGAGATCGCTCTCCCCGGCGGGGCGCAACTCCATTGAGATCAGTCTTCTTGGGCTACTGCCGCCGCCATGGCGGCGATCTCCTCGACGATGGCTTCGTTGGCCAGGGTGGTGACATCTCCCAACTGGCGGTGTTCGGAGATGTCTTTGAGCAGGCGGCGCATGATCTTTCCCGAGCGGGTCTTGGGGAGATCATTGGTGAAGACGATCGACTTCGGCTTGGCGATGGGACCGATGGTGTTCCCCACATGCTCGCGGAGTTCTTTGATCAGTAGCTCATCTCCGCTGGCAGTACCCCGGAGGGTGACGAAGGCGGCAATGGCCTGGCCGGTGATGTCGTCCTTGCGTCCCACCACCGCCGCCTCCGCCACTGCCGGGTGGGAGACGAGGGCCGATTCGACCTCGGTGGTGGAGATGTTGTGGCCCGAAACCAGCATGATGTCGTCGACCCGGCCGAGGAGCCAGAAGTAGCCGTCTTGGTCTCGCTTGGCGCCGTCGCCGGGGAAATAGCGGCCCGGGAACCGAGACCAGTAGGTGGAGACGAACCGGTCGGGGTCGCCGTAGATGGTGCGGGCCATCGCCGGCCAGGGGCGGTCGAGGACTAGGAATCCGCCTCCGCCGAGCGGGACCGAGTCGCCGTCGTCGTCGACCACATCCGCTGAGATCCCCGGCAGTGGCTTGGTGGCGGAGCCGGGCTTGGTGGGAATGATCCCGGGGAGGGGGGAGATCATGATGGCCCCGGTCTCGGTCTGCCACCAGGTGTCGACTACCGGGCAGCGCCCTCCCCCGATCACCTGCTGATACCAGATCCAGGCCTCGGGGTTGATGGGCTCACCCACCGTGCCGAGCAGCCGAAGTGAGCTGAGATCGTGACGGCCGGGGTATTCATCTCCCCACTTCATGAAGGAGCGGATGGCGGTGGGCGCCGTGTAGAGGATGGTCACCCCGTAATCCTCGACGATCTGCCAGAGCCGGTCGAAGTCGGGATGGTTGGGGGCGCCTTCATAGATGATCGAGGTGGCGCGGTTGGTGAGGGGCCCGTAGACGATGTAGCTGTGCCCGGTCACCCAGCCGATGTCGGCGGCGCACCAATAGATGTCCTGATCGGGCTTGAGGTCGAAGACCAGGCTGTGGGTGGTGGCGACCTGGGTGAGGTAGCCGCCCTGGGTGTGGACGATCCCTTTGGGCTTGGCGGTGGTGCCGGAGGTGTAGAGGATGTAGAGGGGATCTTCGGCGTTGAGTGGTTCCGGCGGGCACTCTTCGGGCTGGCCATCCACCAGGTCGTGCCACCAAAGGTCGCGGCCCTCCTCCATGTGGACGTCGGTGCCGGTGCGGCGGAGGACGATGGCATGCTCGATGCTGGGGGTACGGGCGAGGGCGATGTCGGTGTTGGCTTTGAGGGGCACCACCTTGCCGTTACGCCAGGCTCCATCCATGGTGATGACCACCCGGGCGTTGCCGTCGACGATGCGATCGGCCAGGGCATCGGAGGAGAACCCACCGAAAACCACCGAGTGGACGACGCCGAGGCGGGCGCAGGCCAGCATCGCCACCGGCAACTCCGGGACCATGCCCATGTAGATGGCGGCCCGGTCGCCCTTCTGGAGGCCGAGGGACTTGAGGGCGTTGGCGAACTGGCTCACCATCCGGTGCAACTCGCCGTAGTTGATGGTGCGGGTGTCTCCCGGCTCACCGATCCAGTGGTAGGCGACTTTTCCGGCCGAGACCTCCAGATGACGGTCTAGGCAGTTGTAGGAGAGGTTGAGTTCTCCGTCGGCGAACCACTTGAAGAACGGAGGGTTGCTGTCGTCGAGCACCTCGGTGGGCTCCTTGAACCAGCTGATCCGATCGAGGGCCTGACGGTGCCAGAAGCCCTTCCAGTCCTCTTCGGCCTCGTCGTGGATGCCCGGCTGGGCGTTGGCCTGTTCGATGAACTCGGGAGGCGGTGGGAACACCCGGTCTTCTTTGAGCAGGTTCTCGAGTGGGGTGGTGGACACTGCGACTCACTCCTCGATTGACTCGATTGACGGGGCCGCATCCTAGAAGAAACCCCCACCCGCGTTCTTATCTGCTGAACCGACCCTCGGAGGGTCGGTTCAGCAGATAAGAAAGCCAACAAGATGTCCCCATGGCGTTCACAAGCCCTTCACATCTCGTCGGCATTGTGAAGGCAGGTTCAAGAAAGGAGTTGATATGAACCGAACTTCACGAATCCTGCTGGGGGTGCTGATTGCGGTCCTGGTGGGCATCGGCTTCTACGCCGCCTACAACGCCGGTTTTGACGCCGGAGCGGTGACGGCGGCGGCGGCCGACAATGGAGGGATGATGATCGAGCGGGGACGAGGCTGGCATGGAGGCTTCGGGTTCTTCCCGTTCTTCCCCTTCTTCTGGCTCTTCCCGCTGCTCTTCATTTTCCTCCTCGTCGGCGCCTTCCGCCGACCGTGGAGGGACGGTCACGGTTTCGGACCGCCCTCGGTGGAGATGGAGAAGCGGCTCGAGGAGTGGCACCGCAAAGCCCACGAGCAGACCTGAACCGACCGGCGAGAATGGCACCGTGCGCACCGTTCTCGTAGTCGAC
>DATEDX010000075.1:0-4132 GCA_035281425.1 Acidimicrobiia bacterium | reverse complement strand
CCGGTCAACTGGACCTTTCTCATTCTCGGAGCAGTGGCATTAGGTGCCGCCTACCGGGTAGTTACGTCCCAAAACGTGGTCCACGCCGCCTTGGCCCTGGTCGCCAGCCTCGCCGCCTCGGCGGGACTGTTCCTGCTCCTGTCGGCTGAGTTCGTCGCCTGGGTGCTGGTGTTGGTCTACATCGGGGCGGTCATCGTTCTGTTCCTGTTCGGGATCATGATCACCCGGGCCCCCACCGGCCGCGACGTCGCTCTCGACCACTCCCGCAAGGCCTGGGCAGTGCTGCTGGCGACGGTCCTCTTTGGCCTACTCAGCTGGGGTTCCCTCTCGGCTTTTGGCCAGACCCAGGTCAACCAGCCGGGAACCCCGACCTCCACCGAATCCATCGGTCTAGCTCTGCTGGGAAGGTTTGTGGTTCCCTTCGAGGCGGTTTCCTTCGTTTTGCTCGCCGCCCTCATCGGCGGCATCACCCTCGCCCGCCGCGACCTGAGCCCGGCGGAAGAGGACGAGAGGGGAATATGAGACGCGAGACGCGAGTCGCGAGACGCGAGACGCGTATTGCGCGTCTCACGTCTCACGTCTCACGTCTGATCATTTCGGCTCCGAAGGCGCAGAAATGATCCTCAATCAATTCCTCGTCCTCGCCGCCGCTCTCTTCGCCTTGGGGGTTTATGGGCTCTTGGTGCGGCGCAACGCGGTGATGGTGCTTCTCGCCATCGAGTTGATGCTCAACGCCGTCAACATCAACCTGATTGCCTTCGAGTCGGTGCTGCGCACCCCGGAAGCGGTGGGACAGATCTTTGCCATCTTCGTGATCACCATCGCTGCCGCCGAGGTGGGGATCGGGCTGGCCATCGTCCTCATGATCTTCCGCAACCGGGCCTCGGCCAACGTGGATGAATTGGATTTGATGAAGTGGTGAGAAGAGTGGTGGGTCGTGGGTGGTGGGTTATGGGTTTGAATCGTCGCCACGACGAAGCCGTGGCGTCTGCTTTAACTCATCCACCACCCACCACCCACCACTGGGGAACCACCCATGGCTGAGTTCTTGGTTCAGAACGTGTGGCTTCTCCTAGTGCTGCCATTTGTCGCCTTTCTCGTCATCGTCCTCTTCGGCAAGCGGATGCGGCGATTGGGGGCCGAGGTGGCCATCGGGGCCATGGCCGTCAACTGGGTCTACGCCACCGCCCTCTTTCTGCTCAACGCCACCGGGCTGTCACCCCGGGACATCCACTTTGAAATCGGCCGGATCGGTCTGATCGGGGGAGAGCCCCTCCTCTTCGAACTGGGCTGGACCGTGGACGGGCTCTCCACCATGATGTTCTTCGTCGTCACCACCGTCTCCCTGCTGGTCTTCATCTACGCGGTGGGCTACATGCAGGGCGACGTCCGGGTGCCGTTCTTCTTCGCCGCCCTCTCCCTCTTCGCCGGGTCGATGCTGGTGCTGGTAGCGGCGCCCAACTTGGTCCAGTTGATCATCGGATGGGAGGGGGTCGGCCTCGCCTCCTATCTGCTCATCGGTCATTATTGGGAGAAACACGAAAACTCGTCGGCGGCCATGAAGGCCTTCTACGTGAACAAGGTGGCCGACGTCGGGCTCATTCTGGGGGCGGTGATCCTCGGCATCACCGTCGGGACCTTCGACATCAATGAGATCCTCCATGCCGCCGAGGAGGGAGTAGCCGCCCTGGGAGCGGTGGCGGTGACCGCGGGTCTCCTCATCTTCTTCGGCGCCATGGGCAAGAGCGCCCAATTCCCCCTCCACGTCTGGCTCCCCGATGCCATGGCCGGCCCCACTCCGGTTTCGGCGTTGATGCACGCCGCCACCATGGTCACCGCCGGGGTGTATCTCATTGCTCGCATGTTCCCCTTCTACGAAGAGCTGGCAGCGGCCGCCTCCCCCTACATCCTCTGGATCGGGGCCGCCACCTTCTTCTTCACCGGGCTGATCGCTTTGGTCCAAGACGACATCAAGCGGGTGCTGGCATATTCCACCGTCAGCCAGCTGGGCTACATGATGGCCGCCCTCGGGGCCGGTGGTTACACCGCCGGACTCTTCCACCTCTGGACCCATGCCTTCTTCAAGGCCCTGCTCTTCCTCGGGGCAGGCTCAGTGATCCACGCCGTCCACTCCAACTACATGTCGGACATGGGTGGGCTGCGCAAAGACATGCCGGTGACCTATCGCACCATGCTCATCGGAGCCGTGGCCTTGGCGGGGATCCCGCCGCTGGCCGGCTTCTTCTCCAAGGACGAGATCCTGGCCCACCTCAACCACGAGGGATACACGGCGGTGATGTGGCTGGGGATCGTGGCTGCATTGGTTACCGCCTTCTACACGTTCCGCATGATCTTCCTCACCTTCCACGGAACCTACCGGGGCCATGGCCATCCCCACGAGTCGCCCCGGGTGATGACCGTCCCGCTGATGGTCCTGGCCTTCGGGGCGGTGACGGCCGGATGGGTCAACATTCCCGGTGTGTTTGCGGGCTTTCATCATTGGGTGGAAGTACGGGAGGTATTCCATCCCCATGAAGCGCCTACTTCTTTCGATCTCGCCGCCCTCATCCCCGGGGTGCTGGCGGGGCTGATTGGTATCGCCCTTGCCTACTGGCTGTTCCATCCCGATCGAGCCAGCCAGCGTGAACGGGACCGCTTCCGGGTCCCGGTCCTCTACCCGCTCCTCGAGCGCAAGTATTTCCTCGACGACCTCTACTGGTACGGCGTGGTGGAACCCATTAAGGGTCCCCTGGCTCGCGCTGTGAACTGGGTCAACAACTACGTCATCGATGGCGTTATCCACGCCGTGACCGGTCTAACCCTATGGCTGGGACGCCTGGTCTACAACGGTGTCGACCAGCGAGGCATCGACGGTATTGTCCACGGCGTCTCCATGGCCGCTGATTCGGCCGGGGGCTCGTTGCGACGCCTGCAGAGTGGTCGGGTCCAGCAGTACGCCGCCGGCTTTCTGACCGGCACCTTGATTCTGGTGCTGGCACTAGTGGTCTTCAGATAGGAGAGGGACTTAAAGATGGAGCTATTGAACGACTGGGGATTGACGCTGGTGGTGTTCCTGCCGGTGGTGGGAGCGCTGGTGATGGGTGCCATTCCCCGCACCAACGAGTTGGCCATCAAGAGCCTGGGTCTGGCGGTCACCGTGGTCACGTTCCTGGTTTCGCTCGGAGTCCTCGCCAATTTCGATTTTGGGCGCGGCGACCAGTACCAGTTCGAGGTCAGCCGTTCCTGGATCAGCGCCATCAACGCCAACTATCACATCGGCGTCGACGGCATCAGCCTGCCGCTGCTGCTCCTCTCCACCTTCATCGTGGTGCTTTCAGTCATCTATTCCTGGAACCACTGGGAGGAACCCCGCAACCCCAAAGCTTTCCTGATCCTGATGCTGATCCTGGCCACCGGCATGAACGGCACCTTCGTCGCTTTGGACCTGGTCCTCTTCTTCATCTTCTTCGAAGTGGTGCTGCTCCCCATGTATTTCATGATCGGGATTTGGGGTGACAAGACCCCGAGGAAGATCCCCGGCTTCGCCCGGGAAACCGAGACCCGGCTCTACGCCGCCATCAAGTTCTTCCTCTTCACCCTGTTTGGGTCGGCGTTCATGCTGCTTGGGTTCCTCGCCCTCTACTTCCGCTCCGACCTGGCGGGAGAACGCACCTTCGACATCCCCGGTCTGGTCGCCATCGCCAACCAAACCCCGGAAGTCTTCGCCGGGCAGTTCGGCTGGTTGGTGTTCGGGGCGATGTTTCTCGGCTTCGCCGTCAAAGTCCCGATGTGGCCGCTCCACACCTGGCTTCCCGACGCCCACACCGCCGCCCCCACCGTCGGATCGGTGTTACTGGCTGCCATCCTCCTCAAGCTCGGTTCCTACGGCTTCATCCGCATCGCCATCCCCATCCTCCCCGAGACCGCTCACCAATGGGCCCCGGCGATCGCGGTCCTTGCCGTGATCGGGATCATCTACGGCTCTCTGGCCTGTTTGGCTCAAACCGACGTCAAACGCCTAATCGCCTTCTCCTCGGTGGGACACATGGGGTTTGTCATGCTCGGGATCGCCACTCTCACCGATGTGGGGATCAACGCCTCCATCATCGGCATGGTTGCCCACGGCCTCATC
>DATEDX010000074.1:0-13589 GCA_035281425.1 Acidimicrobiia bacterium | reverse complement strand
TGCTACTCAGTTCATGCCTGCGAGCCGACCCCGGACCGGTAGGTCTCACCGGTCTCGACACCTCCGGGGATCTCAGCGCGGTGCTGCACTTCGTAAACCCGTTCGCCCAGGATGCCATCCTCGCCTTGCAGATCGCCAGCGCGCTGGGCATAGACACACCCGGCGATCTGGAGTCGGTCCGGGTCCCGGCCGGTACCCATATCGAGGTACCTCTGACCCGCCCCCTGAGTGGTAGGCAAGCCATCAGCGTGGAGGCGCTGGCGACCTCGGGGCTGGCGGCGATGGGGGCCATAGGTAGCGGGACCTCCGACCTGACGGGCACCGAAGCCCGGCCCGGAGCCCTGCAATGGGCATTTCCCGTCCCCGCCACGGCTCTGGGTGGTGAGCTGCATCTGCGGTCGGTCTCGGACCTGATCGGTGACTTTCGCATCGACCGCCTGGAGGCCGCCGGAGTGACCGAGGGAGTGGCCGAGGGCCTCTTGAACCCGGGAGAACAGGTCGTGGTCCCCCTGAGCGAGGTCTTGACCGCTCCCGGCGGGCTGGCGGTGGCGGCCACCGAGCCGCTGGTGGCGGGGCTGGTTCTAGACCGAGCAGCGGGGCGATTGACGGTGGCGGGGGGAGCCCCCGCCACCCGCTGGGTAGTACCGGTCACCGTTCCCCTTGGGCAGGCCACCACCTTTCTTTGGGTCCTGAATCTCGGCAGCGAGGCGGCCACCGTTTCCCTGAGCCCCCTCACTGCCGGTGCCGGCATCGACCAGGTAACGATGGAAGCCGGGTCGTTGGCCGAGATCACCCTTCCCGATCTAGAGGGAGGAGGGTTGTTGGTCGAAGGCGACCAGCCGATGGTGGTGGTGGTGGCGGTTGCTCAGGGTGAGGCGGTGGCTGCCACCCTGGCCTCGCCTCTCGAATGAGCGACACCGAGATCCGTCTATTGATCCTGGCAGGAGGTGCGCTGGTGGTTGCCTTCGCCTGGTGGTGGAACCGGCGGGGGCAGGTGACGACTCGGCGCGTCCACCGTCCTGATCTCGCCCCGGGCGTCTACCTCTTCACCTCGGAGACATGTGGCACTTGCCAGTCGACCCGTCAACGGGTGCGGGAGGTGTTCGGTGAGGCAGTTACCGAAGTTCGGTTTGAGGAGGATCCACCTGGGTTCGGGACCTATCGTGTGGCTCGGGTTCCCACCCTGATCATCGTCGGTCCCGACCACCAGGCGGTGATCCTCGAGGGAGTTCCGGGGGGAAGGCTGCTTCGGCGCCACCGGCCCGACGGTCCTTGAATCGCCCCCGACTCCTACCTACCGTGCCCCCATGATGTTTGCCTGCGTTCGCTGTGGGGTTCCTGCTTCTTCTTTGATGGCTTATTCGTATGCCGACCGACTCATCTGGCTCGAGGACCTCGTCGCCGATCGACCCGGTTATGCGATGTGTGCATCTCATGCCGGACGCCTCATCCCTCCCCTGGGATGGACCCTGACCGATCGCCGGAGCGTCGTTCCCCTCTTTGCCCCCTTGGAAGTGGCGTGATTTGCCGCTCGATCGCGACCTGCTCGACGCCGTCAGGGAGCTAGACCATCACGATCTCCGCCGGCTCCTCATCCTCACCCGCGCCCAGCTAGAGAAGGAAGGGATGGTTTCCCCTTCCGACCAAACCAGGGTCAAGCTGCGGAGCCACCTCGTCCGCTGCGGAAAAGCGAATTGCTCTGCCTGTCCTCACGGGCCCTACTGGTACGCCTACTGGTGGGAGGAGGGTCGTCGCCGCAGCCGCTACGTGGGCCGCTTGCTGAGTGAAGACCCCTAGAGACGGAAGCCGGGAGCCGGAAGTCGGAAGTATGACGGTAGTGCTCCCCTTCCGTCTTCCGTCTTCCGTCTTCCGTCTTATGACTAGGAACTAGTCCCAACCTTCATTTAGCATGGCTCCGCCATGGACTGTCCCCAGTGCGGCGTCTCCGACGTGATCGAAATCCGCCATCGCCTTCCCGACGGGACCGAGGTGCAGTTCTTCTCTTGCCACAAATGTGAAGAAAAGTGGTGGGACCAGGGTGGGCAGCCCATCGACCTCCGCCAGGTACTTGATCTAGTCCGCAAGGCCCGCTCCTGAAGAGTTGATGCAGGCCCCGGCATCCCTACCACGATTCCAGCGGTGGGTTCCGGCCGCGGTGGTGGCGGCAGTGTCGGTCATCGTCCTGGCCATGCTCAACCCGTTCCTGATCCTCACCGCCAACACCCCGTCGGGGGGAGACATGGCGGCCCATGTGGTTCCCCCCGCCTACCTACGCGATGTGCTGCTGCCCGAAGGGCGGATCCTGGGCTGGTCCCAAGACTGGTTCGCTGGTTACCCGGTCTTCTACTTCTACTTTCCGCTGCCCTCTCTGGTCATCGTCTTGCTCGACCTGCTCCTCCCTTACGGGGTGGCCTTCAAGCTGGTGGCGGTGGCCGGACTGCTCGCCACCCCGCCCGCCGTTTACTTCCTGGCCCGCACCTTGCGCTTCGGCCGTCCGGTGGCAACGGTGGCGGCGGCGGCGGGTGCGGTCTTCATCTTCATGGAGAGCTTCACCATCTACGGCGCTAATGCGGCCTCCACGTTGGCCGGTGAATTCAGTTTCTCCTGGTCCTTCGTCTTCTCGCTCCTCTACCTGGGACTGCTGGTAAAGACCGTGAGGGATGACAGGAGGTATGCCGTTGCGGCCACCGTCGCCTTGGCGCTGTGCGCCCTCTCCCACATCATCACCACCATCGTCATCGTGGTGGCCAGTGCCTCGGTGTTGGTGTGGCGGAGAGCATGGCGGCGGGTATTGCCGATTTGGCTGGGGGCTTTTGCCATCACCGCCTTCTGGTCGGTGCCGTTGCTGACACGGCTCGGGTACAGCTCCGACATGGCTTGGGTACCGCTGCGGACTTGGGAGGAGTTGTTCCCCATCGAGATGTGGTTGCTGCTGCCGGCGGCGGTGGTGGGGATGGTGTGGACGGTGCGGCGAACCCCTCGGGTGCTGCCCCTGATCGCCTTGACCGTTCTGCCCATCATCTACTACCCCCTGCCCCTGGTCCTCCCCGAGGTGTTCCCGGATATTTTCACGGGGAGGTGGAAGCTGTGGAACGGCCGCCTTCTTCCCTACTGGTACTTCGGGGTTACCTTCTTTGCCGCCCTGGCGGTGGGGGGATTGGCGGTTTGGGCGGCGCGCCGCCTGCCCGCGCGGGTGTCGCGCCACTGGCCCCGGCTCATGGTGGCGTTGGCGGTCACCGCGGCCATCGTGGTCGCCAACCGGGAACCCAATGTTCCCAACCTGGTGCTGTGGGCGGTGGGGGTGGCGACCGCCATCGCCATCGGTGTGTCCTTCTTTTGGCGCAACCCAGTGGATACTCGAGGATTTCTCGCCATGAGTGGCGCCGGCCTGCTCGCTTTGGGGGCGGCGACCGGAATCTCGTTCATCAATGGCTGGGCTACGTGGAACTTCACCGGGTATGAGGGGAAGGCGAAATGGCCCGAATACCAGGCACTGATGGCCACCGCCGCCGAACTACCCGCCGGTCGCATCCAGTGGGAGTACGACCGCTCAATGAACGACTACGGATCGCCTATGGCCTTGATGTTGTTCCCATTCTGGACCGGTGACGACCACACCTCGATGGAGGGGCTCTTCTTCGAGTCGTCGCTCACCACCCCCTTCCACTTCCTCAATCAGGCCGAGACCAGTGCCAATCCCTCCAGCCCCATCCCCGGCCTCAACTATCACCGGTTCCAACTGGAGCGGGGGGTCGAACACATGGAACTCTTCGGCATCACCTACTACGTGACCTATACCCCCGAGGCCAAAGCCGCCGCCGAAGGTTTCGACCAGCTCACCCCGGTGGCCTCGACCGGGCCATTCACCTTCTTTCGATTCGCCGACGTCGACTTGGTGGAGATCGCCACCTTTCAGCCCTCGGTTTACGAGGGACACGAGTCCAGTGTTCTCGGGAAGATGGCAGCCGTCGTCGGCATCGGCCCGGCCGACGCCGAGCCCAACTTCGGCGAGTTCGCCCTCGACTGGTATGACGACCTCAGCCTGATCGATCGCTGGGTTACCGCCGGCGGCCCGGAATCATGGACTCGGGTTTCGTCGCTCGAAGAGATCCCGGCGGTGCCCATCAGCCAATCCGGCGAGATATCGGACGTCGTCATCGAGAACCACCGGATCTCTTTCCGCACCACCGCGGTGGGCGTTCCCCACCTGATCAAAGTGTCCTACTTCCCCAACTGGCGGGCTGAGGGAGCGGAAGGTCCCTATCACGCCACCCCTTCTTTCATGGTGGTCGTCCCCACCGAGGAAGAGGTAGTGCTTGAGTTCGCCAATACCTGGGCTGAAAACCTCGGCTGGCTCTTGACCGCCAGCGGAATTGTTTCGGTGACGGTGCTGGCGGTCAGACGTCGGATGGAGAACGCACGGAAGACGCCAGCCGCCCAGTGACGATCCACCACAACAGCTTGACCGTGTCCCTTCCCATCTGCCACAACATGGCGGGTCGGAGTGGGGCGGTGGAGGCTCCCGGTCCCAGATCGACCTCCGCCTCCCGCACTACGTAGCCGCCGCGGTGCGCCCTGACCAGTAGTTCTAGGTCGTAGGCGTAGCCGTGGATCCTCATCTGAGGAAGGATCTCGTTGAGTACCTGGCGGCGGAGCACCTTGAGGCCGGTCTGGGTTTCTCGGACCGGCAGACGGAACAGTCCCACC
Source organism: Acidimicrobiia bacterium (assembly GCA_035281425.1). Lineage (GTDB taxonomy): Bacteria > Actinomycetota > Acidimicrobiia > Spongiisociales > ZC4RG35 > JAICND01. The sequence goes on along the minus strand of DATEDX010000074.1, from coordinate 8,882 downwards.
GTGCACAGTGAGAACAAGCGGCTCAATACTCGGCGGGCGAGGGGATATCGACCCTCACCCATCGAGCGGCGTTTGGCCCCCACCAGGACGTCGACTCCCTCCATCTCCGTGAGAAGCCGGGGCACCTGTTCGGGAGGGAGATCGAGGTCGGCGTCGAGGAAGACCACCAACTCGGCGTGAGAGGCTCGGGTCCCGGTGAAGAGGGCTTCACCTTTCCCCCGGTTGGTTTCATGGCGGACCACGGTCACCTGGGGAAGGTGCCCGGCGGCCTTTCTGGCTTCGGCATAGGTGTCGTCGGTGCTGCCGTCGTCGACCACAACAATCTCCACGCTTCCATCGGTGGGGAAGGTGGCGGCCACCCGTTCGATGTTGGTGGCAATGATCGATCCGAGCCGGTAGGCCGGGAGCACGACCGACACGGCCGGCCAGGTGGGGTCAGTCATGCAGTTTGCAGCATAAAAGACGGGAGACGGAAGACGGAAGACGGAAGACTGGAAACGAGACGCGAGTCGACTCGCGTCTCGCGTCTCGCGTTTCCTTATGATCGCCACCATGAAAGGTCCGGCTAACCGCACCACCTTGAGGGGCATCAGTTCCTGGTGGTGGCTGAGGGTCATTGCGGTCTTGGTAGTGATTGCCTGCGAACCGAGCATGATGGCGGATACCAGTAGCTTGCCCGACGTCTCCGCATCGGTGACCACAACGACGCCGCTCGCCACTACTACGTCCATTCAGTCCACCACCAGGCCGCCAACGACGTCGCATGGCAGCGTTCCCGACGGGTCAATGCCTCAAAGGGCGATCGCTCAAGTGGATGCCCACCTGGCATGGATCGAAGTCGGTACCGGCGAGACCGAAGTCATCTTCGAGTACCTCTTCGAAGCGGCCTGGGCTAGTCCGCTGGCCCTCGCGTCTAACGGCTCCCATGTCTACTACGGCCTCGGAGTCGAGGACTACTGGTTCTCGTGCCAAACCGTGTATGGCCTGGTGACGGCACTAGACCTCGCCACCGGTGCCCGTACCACGATTGCCCCCGGCAGACCGGCCTTTTCCCCCGGCGGTGACCTATTCGGGTATCTCACCTCCGATCAGTGCTATCCCGACCCCACCCAGCCCGAGTTCTTCGCTACTTATTTTGACACTCTGGTCATTACCGACTTGGCCGGCGCCGAAATAGCCCGATTCTCACTGGGCACTGAGGTTGGAACCGAGGGAACGGAGAGCCTCATCAACCTCGTCTGGCTCGATCAGGAAACGATCGTGGTGACCGATGCCCGCTGGGTTCACTATTTGGTGCCCGTGGGCGCCGGCGGCCAGATCAGCCATATGGACACGGTCGAGTTGCCGGCGCTCCTTTTCGGAGCTGTTGTCGACGGCATCGCCCTGGGTGCTGCCTTCGATCCGAACACTGGGCAAGGTCCGCTGCAGACGGTCGACCTGGACCGCGGAGAGGTCAGGCCCATTGCCGCGGTCACCCGAGGCCCTTACGAGATGGGAATTTCCGCCGCAGATCAGTTGATCGTCACCGCTACCAGCGAGGAGGGAGCTCGGGTGGTCCTTGTGGACTTGGACCTGACCACTGGTGAGGCGGCGACGACAATTGAAGTTGAGGGCGCCTATGCGATCGATTGGTGAGGGGACGGTCGAGGCGTAGCAGGTGGACCTTCACCTCTGCTGGGCGCGCCAGCGACAGGCCCTTCTTACAATCGCCCTATGGCCGGAGTATTCAAGGCATATGACATCAGAGGACGAACCGACAACGGAGAGTTGACCCCGGACATGGCCCAAGCGGTGGGAGCCGCCTTCGCCCGGCTGGTGACGGCTACGGAGATCGCTGTGGGCCGCGATTGCCGGGCCTCATCACCTTCACTGGCCGGATCTCTAATCGCCGGCATAACCAGCCAGGGGGCATCGGTGCTCGATCTGGGTGAAGTGGCCACAGACATGATCTACTACGCCTCGGGCACCATGGGGGTCCCCGGGGCGGTGGTCACTGCGTCCCACAACCCCGCCAATTACAACGGCATCAAGCTTTGCCGGGAGGGCGCCGCCCCGGTGGGCGAGGACACCGGACTGGCCGAGATTGAGCGGATGGTGGGGGAAGGGGTTCCTTCCGGACCTGGCGGTGGAGAGGTCAAGAAGGTCGACGTCCGCCAGGGTTATGTCGATCACCTGCTGTCAGTGGTAGAGCCCCAAGCTATGTCGTCGCTGCGGGTGGCAGTGGACGGGGGCAACGGCATGGCTGGAGTGGTCATCGAAGACGTCTTCGCTCGCATCCCGCCGCAGTTGATCGGTCTCTACCTGGAGCCGGACGGAACCTTTCCCAACCACCCAGCCGACCCCCTCCAGCCCGAAAACCTGGTCGATCTCATCGATCTGGTCAAGCGAGAAGCTGCCGACCTGGGGGTCGCCTTTGACGGTGACGCCGATCGCGCCTTCTTCATTGACGACCAGGGAGCCCCCCTCTCCGGCAGCACCACCACCGCCCTCATCGCCCGCTGGTTCCTGGCCCGGCAGCCGGGGGCGACCATCGTCCACAACCTCATCACTTCCCGGGCAGTGCCGGAGACCATCCTCCGTCACGGTGGCACCCCAGTCAAGACCCGGGTGGGTCACTCGTTCATCAAACAGGTAATGGCCGAGACCGGGGCCGTTTTCGGAGGGGAACACTCCGGTCACTACTACTTCGCCGCCAACTTCCGGGCCGATTCGGGGATGCTGGCCATGCTGGTACTGCTCCAGGTGATCTCCGAGTCGGGACGATCACTTTCTTCGCTGCGCACCGAGGTAGAGCCCTACGTCGCATCGGGCGAGGTCAACCTGCGGGTAGCCGACCAGGCAGCGGCGGTAGCCCGGGTGGAGGATGCTTTCGCCGACGCTCAATTCGATCACCAGGACGGGCTCACCGTGAGCTGGACCGACCGCTGGTTCAACCTTCGGCCCTCCAATACCGAGCCTCTCCTCCGCCTCAACGTCGAGGGTCCCGACCGGGCAACCGTCGACGAGTTGGTAACCACGGTCCGGCGGTTGGTGGAGACCTGAGATGGCTCTTCTCGACCCCCTCCTCGCCCAAATCCTCGTCTGCACCGTCGACCAAGGTGACCTCCGAGAAGACGAGCCCAACCGGCTCTTGGTTTGCACCCAGTGCGGGCGCACCTATCCGGTAGACGAGCAGGGCATCCCCGACATGATCGTCGATCCCGATCCCGAAGACAGCTAATGAGCTACCAGGAGATGGAGGCGATGATCTCCACCTGGCCCGACCAGCTCCGGTGGGGGGCTTCCTTAGAGGTACCGGAGATCTCCCCACCCAGCCAGGTTCTGATCTGTGGGATGGGCGGCTCGGGAATCTCGGGCGACTACGCGGCCGCTCTGTCTTCGGTCCCGGTCGCCGTCCATAAGGGATATGGAACTACCTCGTGGGCGGCCGGCTCCCGGCCCCTGGTGGTGGCGGTGTCATATTCGGGCAACACGGAAGAGACCCTGTCGGCGGTGGACGAAGCCGTTGCCTTGGGCTTGGATCTGGCCGCGGTGACCGGAGGCGGTCAGCTTGGGGGTCGAGCCCGGGAGGCGGGCTGGGCGCTGCTGGAGGTGCCAGGCGGATTACAGCCCCGGGCGGCGCTCGGCTATCTCCTGGGAGGGGTGCTGGCGGTCTTGCGGGCGGCCCAGGTCACCATGGTGGAGCCAGAGGCGTTGCTGGCCACCGCCGAGCTGGCCGCCACCCTGCTCACCGACGGAGGGGCGGCGCGCTTGCTCGCTTCCGACCTGGCCCAAGGCCTCGATGGTCGCATCGCCGGCATTTACGGGTCGGCGGGGCTGGTCGCCCCGGCCGCTCAACGATGGAAGACACAGATCAACGAGAACGCCAAGTGGCCGGCTTGGTGGTCGGTGATGCCCGAACTCGACCACAACGAAATCGTTTCCTGGACTTCCCTGTCGGAGCTCACCAAGCGCCGGGTAGGGATCATCGCCCTCCGCGACCAGGGGGAGGGGGCATCCATTGCCGCCCGCTTTCGTCATACCGAGGCGGTTATCGCCGGCGACGTCGACTGGGTGGGCGAAGTCTGGTCGCAGGGGACCACGCCCCTCGAACGGCTGGTGAGCCTGACGATTGTGGGAGACTTGGTCTCCCTGGAACTGGCCCGGGTAGCCGGGGTGGATCCGGTTCCGGTGGCTGCCATCGAAGACCTAAAGAGAAAGCTGGCGGAGGAGTCCCCATGAACTTTGACATAGCCGATCCCGCCCGCGCCGGCGAGGGATTGCGCCGCATCCAATGGGCCGGTCGGCGGATGCCGGTCTTGAGGTCGGTGGCTGAGCGGTTCGCCAAAGAGGAACCGCTCAAGAATCGCATGGTGGCGGCCTGCCTCCACGTCACCGCCGAAACCGCCAACCTCCTTTTGACCATGCGGGAAGGAGGCGCTCGGGTGGCGCTCTGTGCCTCCAATCCGCTATCGACCCAAGACGACGTCGCCGCCGCTCTCGTCGAGGAAGGAATCCCGGTCTTCGCCATCCGGGGAGAAGACGACGACACCTACTACCGCCACATCGATGAGGTGCTGGACCTCGCCCCCGACATCACCATGGATGACGGTGCCGACCTCGCCACCGTCCTCCATACCCGGCGAACCGACCTTCACCCCCTCGGCTCCACCGAGGAGACGACAACCGGAGTCATCCGATTGCGGGCCATGGCCGCCGAGGGCACCTTGCGACTCCCGGTGGTGGCGGTCAACGACTCTGACACCAAACACCTCTTCGACAACCGCTACGGCACCGGCCAATCGGCGCTGGACGGCATCATCCGGGCGACCAACATGCTCATCGCAGGGTCGACCATCGCCGTGATCGGTTACGGAGACTGCGGGCGGGGAGTGGCGTCACGGGCCGACGGGCTGGGGGCCAAAGTTGTGGTGGTGGAGGTCGATCCCATCCGGGCCTTGACCGCGGCCATGGATGGCCACCAGGTGATGACCGGGGAGGACGCCGCCCGGGTGGCGGATGTTTTCATCACCGTTACCGGCAACAAACACGTCCTCCGCAAACAGCACTTCGACCTGATGAAGGACGGTGCAATCATGGCCAACGCCGGTCACTTCGATGTCGAACTCGACCTGGAGGTTCTGGGGGAGATGGCCCGCGATAGGCGGTCGGCCCGTCAGAATCTGGAGGAGTATGAACTTGCCGACGGTCGACGCTTGCTGGTGGTAGCCGAGGGTCGCCTCGTCAACTTGGGGGCGGCAGAGGGGCATCCCGCCGACGTCATGGACATGTCGTTTTCCAATCAGGCGCTGGCCGCCGAGTGGCTGGTGCAACGGGCCGGCACTCTCCCGCCGGCCATCTACACCCTGCCTCCCGAGATCGATCGGGAGGTTGCCCGACTCAAATTGCTGGCCATGGGGGCCGGGTTGGAGCAACTCACACCAGAGCAGGAGGCCTACTTAGCGGGTTGGAGGGAAGGGACCTGAGACGGAAGCCGGTAGATTCCGACCCTTCCGGCTCCCATCTACCGTCTCCCGGCTTCCGTCTTCCGTCTTCCGTCTACTTTTGGTTTGACAGTCAACGGATGAGTTGACTATCTTGGTGGCTCAGCCAAAGGAGGTTCATTGGCCACCATCGTTCCCATGCTCGCATATGCCGATGCCCAGTCGGCGATCGACTTCTTGTGCCGGGCTTTCGGATTTAAAGAAACCATGCGTATGGATGGAGACAACGGCACCATCGCCCACGCCGAACTAGCCCTGGACGGAGCCACCGTTTCCCTGGCCAGTGTGTGGAGAGACGGAGGGTTTTCGACCCCGGCGGAGCTGGGAGGGAACCACAGCCAGATTTGGTGCGAGGTGGACGACATCGATGCTCACTTTGAACACGCCCGCGCCGCCGGGGCCATCGTCGTCGGGCCACCCGCCGACCAGGAGTACGGCTACCGCACCTATCGAGCGGTCGATCCCGAGGGACACCGGTGGTATTTCGCCGCTCCCCGTCCCGATCGTGCCGGTAGCTGAAACCCTAACCGCCCTGGCCGATCCCCATCGGCGCCGGGCGGTGGAGATGCTGGCGCAGGGCCCGAGCAGCGCCGGGGAACTAGCGGCCAACCTGGGGTTGTCCCCCGCCGCCCTCACCCGTCATCTCCGGGTCTTGCGCGCAGCCGGGCTGGTCGATCTTCGGCTCGACCCGGCCGACACCCGGCGCCACATCTATCACGTCTTACCCGACCCGATCGAGGAACTGAGCGACTGGTCAAGGCAGGTGACCAACTTCTGGCAAGTCCAGCTCGCCTCCCTCACCGAGCTGGCCGGCCAAGATGGCAGGTGAGGTCACCGTCACCACCGTGCTCCCGGTCGAGCCGGAACAGGCCTTTTCGTTGTTCACCACCAAGATCGACCGCTGGTGGGTTCGGCCGGTAGACACTGTGATCCGGTTCGAAGGCGACCAGCTTATTGCGGCCGACCACAACGGGGTCCGTTCCATCGCCCGCGTTATCAGCTGGGAACCTCCCGGCAGCCTCCTCCTGGAGTGGGCGGGTCCTTATGGCCGGCCGGGCGACCAAGTAGCCATAGAGTTCCAGCCGGAAGGGACGGGAACCCGGGTGACGGTTCGCCACCAACGGGCAGGGCTGGCCCCCTCCGAGGCCTCCGCCGCGGTTCTGGGCCTGTTCTGGGCGGAAGTCCTCCGCCGTACCCTCCAGCAGGCCCGATAGCAGGCTGAACCTGTCCCACCCGGCCCCTACTTTCGGGGGATGGTTTGCCTCGCCTGCCGCCGCCTGAACCGGGAACGCCTTTGTTCCGGTTGTTCTTCGCAGCTCCGGCCCGGGCCCGACCGCTTGATCGGCCGCCAGCTTCGGGCCCGGGCCGCCTTCGTTCACACCGGTCCGGCCCGGGCTCTGGTCCACAACTTCAAGTATCGGGGGATTGAGTCAGCCGGGCTCTTACTGGCCGAAGCCATGGCTCCGCTCCTACCCCAAGACGTCGCCTTGCTCCCCCTACCCCGCGTGGATTGGCGGCTACTTCGTTACGGAATTGCCCCCGCCCCCTTCCTGGCCGAACAGCTGTCCCGCCTCACCGGTCTTCCGGTGCTGGACTTGTTGACTGTTCCTCCCTTTGCGGTCGACCAGGCTCGGCGGTCAAGGAACCGGCGTCGGGCGCCGATGTTTTCGCTACGAGGGCCGCCTCCCCCGGTGCCCCTGGTGCTGATCGACGATGTCGTCACCACTGGCGGCACCCTCACCAGTGCCCGCAAAACCCTGGGAGAGTCGGTTGCGCAGGCCGTCACCGCGACAGCCACCCTGCGGTGACTAGCCTCTTCGTTGGGAATCGGAGTAGCCCGGGGAGAGGCGCGGTAGAGGAGGGGTGCCGATGGAAGTAAGAGTCCACACCAGGAACGCGGTCATTGGTGACGCCACCCGGGTGGCGGCAATGGACAAGATCACCCGAGCGGCGCGGGTTTTCGAGGACCAGCTGACCGATGTCGACGTTGAGCTGGCCGAAGAACACAACCCCCGGCTGGCGGCGGAACGCTACCGCTTGGAGGTCACCACGACCGCGGCGGGACGGTTGATCCGCATCGTCACCACCGCGGCCTCTCCCGAAGCCGCAGTTGATCTGGCCGTCGAGCGCCTCAACCGCCAACTCCTCCGCTTGAAGAAGCGGCTCATCGGCCGAAGCCGGAAAGGAACCGTGAAAGAGCCGGTGAACTCCGAGCCCCCGGAGGCCGATTCAGAAATAGTTCGTATCAAGCAATTCGTGATGAAGCCGATGACCGTAGAGGAAGCCTCGCTGCAAATGGAGCTGCTCGGCCATGACTTTTTCTTTTTCCACAACCAAGCGACGGGCCTGCAAAGCGTTCTCTACCGCCGTCGAGACGGAAACCTGGGGCTGATCGAACCAGCATGAACGGCCCCTCGGTACTCGTAGTCGACGACGCTCCCCTCTTTCGGGAGGGCCTGGCCGCCGCCCTCAAGGACCAGGGTTTCCAGGTCGTCGCCACCGCTTCCGACGCTTTGAGTGCCATTGCCGAAGCCCGGAAACACAAACCCCGGCTGGTGGTGCTGGATGTGCTGATGCCGGGTATCTCCGGACTCGAGGTCGTGGACAAAATCGTCGACGCCTCCCCAGGGAGCCGGGTGGTATTGCTGACCTCCAGCGAATCCGAAGAAGATCTTCTCACCGCCATCAAGGCTGGGGCGGCGGGCTATATCGTCAAGGACACCTCGTTCCAGAAGCTGGTGGCGGCAATGCAGGACGTTGTCAACGGGGGAGCGGTGGTGTCCCCGGCGATGGGTGGAAAACTCTTCGAGACCGTGGCCCACTTGCTGCGCACCCGCGACCTCAATGCCACCCGGCGCCCGGCGCTGACTGGGCGGGAAGTGGAGATCCTGCAATGGATCGCCGACGGCCGCACCTCAAAAGAGATCGGGGAGCAACTTTTCATCTCCGAGAACACGGTCAAGAACCACGTCCGCAACATCCTCGACAAGCTCGGGCTCCGCTCCCGCCACGACGCCGTCCGCTACGCCGAGCGGGCCGGCCTGGTCCAACGCCGCTAGCCGGGGCTCCTCCGGCCCTCCAGGTCCTCTCGACCCTCCGGGTCGCCCCCTCCGGCCCTCCGGGGCCACCTTCCCCAACGCTCGCTGCGCTCGCTGGGGGGGAGTCGCCCCCTCCGGCCCCCCGGGCCACCTCCCCCAACGCTCGCTGCGCTCGCTGGGGGAGGAAGGCTCTCGCGTCTCACACGTCTCACGTCTCACGTCTCACGTCTCACGTCTTCCGTCTCCCGTCTTCCGTCTCCCGTCTCAATTAGAGGCCCCGATAGAATCCTTGTGAGATGTCGCTCTTCCAGAAGCTTCTGCGCGCTGGTGAAGGAAAGACGTTGCGGGAGTATGAGGAGCT
>DATEDX010000073.1:0-4968 GCA_035281425.1 Acidimicrobiia bacterium | reverse complement strand
TGCGGGCGGCCGGGGATCTGCATGGCCCAAATCGTCGGCGCCCACAACCTGGCCGCCGGGTTGCGAGACGCCCACCTGGCCCACTCACCGGTGATTGCTTTCACCGGTGGACGCGATCCCAGGACCAAGTTCCGTGGGGTGTACCAGGAAGTCGACGACCTTCCCTCTTTCGAGACCGTGACCAAATTCAACGCCACCATCGATGCCGTGGAGCGGATCCCCGATTTGGTACGCCAAGCCTTCCGGGTCGCCACTACCGGCACCCCGGGACCGGTCCACCTCCAGTTCGCCGGCAACGAAGGCCAGATCGACTTGGAGGAAGCAGAGATGGAGCCGCTCTGCGAGCCACGATTCGGCCAAGTACCTCCCTTCCGTCCTGTTGCCGCCGACTACGAGTTGCGCATGGTGTTAGAGCGCATCGCCCAAGCGGAACGGCCGGTGATGGTGGCGGGCGGAGGAGTCCGCTCCTCCCACGCGGGTCCAGCCCTGGTGAAGCTGGCCGAACTACTCCAGGTGCCGGTAGCCACTTCCCTCAACGGCAAAGACTCCCTCCCCGGATACCACCCGCTGGCGGTGGGAGTGGTTGGCAGCTACTCGCGGGCCTCGGCCAATCGGGTGGTGGGGGAAGCAGACTTGGTGATCTTCATCGGAACCAGCACCGGCGGAATGACCACCAACTTCTGGCAGATCCCCCCGCTTGGCTCGCCTGCCCTTCAGATCGACATCCACCCCGAGCAGCTGGGACGCAATTACCCGCTCGAGGTCGCCATCTGCGCCGATGCCCGCAGCACCCTGGAACGGCTGGCCGAGTTGGCGGAACCTGAAGACCGGGCTCACCGGCGAGCCTGGGCGGAAAGGGCAGCAGCCACCGTCAGCGGTTGGCGGGAAGAATGGCTTCCCCAGACCGATTCCGATGCCGTCCCCATCCGCCCCGAGCGGATCGCCACCGAACTGTCGCACCTCGTCCCCGACGATGCCATCGTGGTGGTCGATACCGGTCATGCCGGGATGTGGATGGGTGGCTTCTACGACGTCCGCACCCCCACCCAGAGCTACCTGCGCAGTGCGGGTCACCTCGGCTGGGCTTTCCCCGCCGCGCTCGGAGCCAAATGCGGCACCCCTCAACGGCCGGTGATCTGCTTCACAGGCGACTCCGGGCTGTGGTACCACGTAGCCGAAATCGAGACCGCAGTGCGCTTCGGGATCAACACGGTGACCGTGGTCAATGACAACCACTCCGGCAACCAGTCGATGCGGGGCTTCGATCGGGCCTACGGCGGAAAACAGACGGAGAAGGCTCGAGAGCTGTGGGTCTTCACCGAAGTCGACTTCGCTCGGCTGGCTGAGGACATGGGCGCGGTCGGGATCCGCGTCGAGAAACCTTCCGACTTCGCCCCGGCCTTGGAGCGGGCGCTGACGGCGGAGCGGCCGGTGGTGATCGATGTGATCACCGACCTCGAAGCGGTCGCTCCCGGGCCAATCGGTTAGGTCAGGGAACCGGGGACCACAAAGCGACCTCCCCTTCACTAACCCGAACCGCCGCCGCCTGCCCTACCCGCTGAACCCAGATGCCCCGATCCTGATCGCTGCTGCCTCCGGCATATACGAAGGCCGATCCATCGGGAGCCCAGAAGCTGTGGCTGAGGTCGAACTGATCGAAGAAAGCGAGGTAGTCGCGTCCGAAGACCCCGGTGGGAATGAAGCGTTGGTAAGGGACCGAAGCCTCGCCGTCCCAGATATGCCAGCGCAACCCGCCGTCGTTGGTCTGACGGTCAATGATGCTGTAGAGGAGTGACCTCCCGTCAGGGCTCCACGACCAGGAGACGGCTCTCGCCTGCGCCACGTCCTCCACCTTCCCATCCGCCAGGTTGACAACGACCAGGCGGTTGGGGGCAAGAATCGGACGGTCGCCGGGCTCCTCCCTGCTCAACGCCTGGGTGGACGAAGACGCCACCGACATCACCGCCAAACGGGAGTGCTGACGATCGATCACGTACGCCGTGGGATGACCTACCCGCATCAGCTCGGTGGTGTCGTGTCCGTCGAACGTTCCTACTGCCAGCATCTCCCCGACCTCTTCCCCGCGGGTGAACACATAGCGATCCCCCAGGTGGATGCCCACCCGGAATTGGCCGTCGGTCGGAAGCAGGGTTCGGGCCCCGCCATCGATGCGAACGATCTCGGCCTGCCCGGCGATATGCACCAGCAACTCCGATCCGTCCCCGCTCCAGTCGATCCACATCGGCGCCCCTTCGTCGATCACCTCCATGGAATGGCCCGGCTCGGCTAGGGCTAGGAAGAGGCGACCATCTTCGGGATCGGTCCCGCTGAACGCGACCCTTCGCGAGGCCGGGTCCCAGGACACGTAGACCGCCCCGAACGGGGCCGGGTCCCGAGTCAACTCTTCACCTTCAGAGTTGGCCGTGACCAGGAATGCCTCGGCCTCCTTCCATATCTCCGTCCAGGCAATGCGGGATCCATCCGGCGACCAACTCGGCTGGCTCCGGATCACGCCTTCCTCAGTCCGAGCCAGTTCCAGGCGCTCGCTGCCATCGGGTCGGATCGTGGCCAGTCCCTGGTCATCGGCCAAGACCAGTAGACGCCCGGGAAGTTCACTCAGAATCGATGGATCACCCACAAAGCCATCGAAGGGTCTGGCCGACGAGCAACCCATCACCATGCCCAGGAGAAGGGCCGGGGCGAATAGGCGGGTTCTCCACGACACTGCCTCTGGAGACTACGGCCCCGCTGGGGGATACTGGGGGGAGCAGAGCCAGGAGGAGACGATGGAGCATGCCCGCACCGGTGATTTGCACTGGGAGCCGAATCCGAGCGCAACGTTTACCGGTCCGGTTTGGTCGGCCCGGCTCTCCCAGGGACCGGATAGAGCACTTAATGCCATTGCAGTCATGTTCGCCCCCGGGGCACGCTCCTTCTGGCACTCGCACCCAGAGGGTCAAGTCCTGTACGTCTCCTCGGGATTCGGCCGGGTCGGGACCGAAGCCGGTGGGTTTGTCGAGATCGCCACCGGTGACGTGATCTACGCGCCGCCGGGTGAACTCCACTGGCATGGGGCCAGCCCCACCTCGTACATGGTGCACCTTTCCCTCACCACCGGAGGAGCCACTGTGTGGGAGAGCCGGGCGGTGAGCGATGAGGAGTATCGGGGGTAGACGGAAGACGGAAGACGTGAGACGGGAGACGGAAGACGGAAGACGGAAGACGGAAGACGCGCCGAGGGATTCTGGCTGACAGCTGATAGCTGATTGCTGATAGCTGATAGCCGACAGTTGTTATTGGGTCGTCGACCCTGCTGGGGACAGGGACTAAACCAACAAGCGAGGCGTGACGTCTCAGTTACTGCCCGTTGGTTGCGCCCTGGGAGTCAAGATTGGATTCAGAGCAGAAGAACCCCGCCGGGCTTATCTTTCTCGTTGCATTTGCCCTTACGGCCCTAGCGATCACTGCTAAGTCTGGCCATCCAAGAGACTTCACCCAGGGCGACTGCGTCGTGCTCGATGAAGGCGATCTCACTCTCAACTCCTCCGGACTAGTCAGAGTCAGCCTGGCCCCTGCCCTCCGGACCGGTATTCGTCCTGGATTCGAGGTGGCAACGTTATTTGCCGTGGAAAGTCGTGACCGACACTTCGAAACGCCCTGGTACGCAGTCTCCGGTTTGGTGAGAGACAACCGGGGCTCCACCGTCGGTGTTGCCACTTGGCTGTCTCCCCATCTCCTCGCCGTGTGGAGTGGTGGGGACTCTGACAGCCTCACCGACTGGGCTAAGTCACCGGCCCTGCATCCGGAGCAGACATATGTCTTCTCAGCGAATCGACTCGCCGCTGACATCTCGGTTTGGAAGCCAGCGCGGGTACGTGCGGCAGCGGAAGCGCCATCTCGGGCGTGCATATCAGGAGCGCCATCGCCAGACCGCGAGGAGCCCTCGCCGATGGTTGCTGGCTGAAAGCTGACAGCCGACGGCTGGCTCTCGCCGATTAGCTCCGGGCGATGGCCTCGGCTAGCCGCTCAACATTGGTCGCCCGTAGCGGCGGGAACATCGGAAACACCACCAGGTCGACCCCCACTTCGTGATAGGCGGCCGCTTTGGCGGCGATCTCGGCGGGGTCGGCATCACCGTCGAAGCGGACGTGGGCGACGGTGGTGATCTCGTTGGGATCGCGGCCCACGACCTGGCAGTGTTCCACCAGCACCTGGTGCAATTCAGGCCACTCCTCAGGAGGCACGAACAGGGAGTCCCACATTTGGGCAAACCGAGCTACCACCCGCAGGGTGCGGCGGCGGCCGGTGCCCCCAATCACCAGGGGAGGTGGTGCCTGGGGTCCCTTGGGCTCACAGCGAGCGTTCTCCAGTTGGTAAAAGTGCCCGTGAAAGGTGGTCTCGTCCTTGCTCAACAGGGAAAGGACCACTTCCACTGCCTCTTCGAAGCGGTCCATCCGCTCCGTCATCGAACCCAAGGGAATTCCGTAGGCGATGGCCTCCATCTCATGCCAGCCGGCGCCGAGACCAAGAACGAACCGCCCGCCACTGATCTCATCGATGGTGGCGGCCATGTTGGCGATCACCGCCGGGTGCCGGTACGGCACCGCCGACACCATGCACCCCAGCTGCAACCTCTTGGTGGCCTGGGCGAGGGCGGCCAGCATGGTCCAGCCCTCCAGACAAGGGCCGTCGAACGGCTCCGAGGTGGGGTAGAAGTGGTCAAAGTTCCAGGCCGACTCGAACAGCGGGACCTCATCGGCGGCCCGCCAGACATCTAGATAGTCGGACCAATTTCCGTGGTGGGGCGGCGTCTTGATGGCGTAACGGGGCATGACCAGATTCTCTCCTGCTGAGGCGTCGAGGACCTTAGAGCTAGAACGTTCCCCGATACGAACCGCCATCCAGTTGCAGGTTCTGCCCAGAGATGTATCCGGCGTGGGCGCTGCAAAGGAAGGCGCAGGCAGCTCC
>DATEDX010000072.1:0-2677 GCA_035281425.1 Acidimicrobiia bacterium | reverse complement strand
GGTGAAGTCCTGGCCGGCGGTGTCGATCTCCAAGAGGAGGTCGGGGTGGGGAGAGGCCGCGTAAGAGGTGGTGACCAGCGCCAGTTGATTGGTGGCCTCCACCATTTCTTCGGCCATTTCCTCGCGCGGCAGGGTTTCGTTGGCCACCGTCAGCACCTGGTTACGCAGGGTGGTCAAAGACTGATCGAAGAAGACCGTGCGGGCGCTCAAGATCAGCATGAACAGACCAAGCACGATGACGAGGCGGCGGGTAATAGTCATTTTGTAAGCGGCCCCTCCAATTTCGGCCGCTTCCCGGGCTACTTGAGCTTCCCCTGGGCGGATTCAGCCCACAGCTTGGGTGATTTGCCGGAGTTCGCGCTTGAGGTCGTTGACCTCGTCTCGCAACCGAGCGGCATATTCGAAGCGGAGCTCGCGGGCCGCTTCGTGCATCTCCTCCTCGAGGGAAAGGATGAGCCGGGTGAGTTCGTCGCCATCCAGGGTCAGCGGCTCCCGGTTCACCACCTCCCGACGGCGCCGATCCCCCCGGGGCGCCTCGGTTGAGACCAGCTCGAGAATATCGGAGACTCGCTTGCGAATCGTTTGCGGGTCGATGCCCCGCTCGGCGTTGTACTCCTGCTGTAGCCGCCGTCGGCGGTTGGTTTCGTTGATGGCTCGCTGCATGGAGTCGGTGACCTTGTCGGCGTACATGATGACCTGGCCGTCGACATTGCGGGCAGCCCGACCGATGATCTGAATGAGCGAAGTCTCCGAACGGAGGAACCCCTCTTTGTCGGCATCGAGGATCGCCACCAGCGACACTTCAGGAAGGTCGAGACCCTCTCGCAGCAGGTTGATCCCCACCAGCACGTCGAATTCGCCCAGCCGCAGCTCACGGAGGATGGCCACCCTCTCCAAGGTGTCGATCTCCGAGTGCAAGTAGCGTGCCCTCACCCCCATCTCCAGCAGGTAGTCGGTGAGGTCTTCGGCCATTTTCTTGGTCAGAGTGGTGACCAGCACCCGCTGCTCGGCGACGGCCCGGGTGCGGATCTCGTGGAGGAGGTCGTCGATCTGGCCCCGGGTGGGCCGCACTATGACTTCGGGGTCGGCCAATCCAGTGGGGCGGACGATCTGCTCCACCACTTGTGAGGATCGTTCCAGCTCGAAGCTGGCAGGGGTGGCGGAGAGGAAGATGACCTGGTTGGCCTTTTCGAGCCACTCGTCGAAGCGGAGGGGCCGATTATCGAGAGCAGAGGGAAGCCGGAAGCCGTGCTCGACCAGAACGGTCTTGCGGCTGTGATCGCCCTCGTATTGTCCGCCGATCTGGGGCACGGTGACATGCGACTCGTCGATGATGGTGAGGTAGTCGTCGGGGAAGTAGTCGAGCAGGGTGTAAGGGGGTTCTCCCGGTTCCCGTCCGTCGAGGAAGCGGGAGTAGTTCTCGATGCCGCTGCAGAACCCGACCTCTCTCATCATCTCCAGGTCGTAAGAGGTGCGCATCCGCAGCCGCTGCGCTTCCAGCAGCTTCCCCCCGGCTTCCAGTTGGGAGAGCCGGCTGCTCAACTCCTCTTCGATGCCGGCGATGGCCTTGGTCATCCGTTCTCGTTCGGTCACATAGTGGGTGGCGGGGAACACGAAGACCTCAGACAGGTCCTCGATCACTTCTCCGGTGACGGGGTTCATGCGGAGGATGCGCTCCACTTCGTCACCGAAGTAGGAGATGCGGATCACAGTTTCTTCGTAGGAGGGCATGACCTCCAGCGTGTCGCCTCTAACTCGAAATTTTCCGCGGATGAGATTGACCTCGTTGCGTTCGTAACCGATGTCGATGAGCCGGCGCAGGGCAGCCGACAGCGGAAACTCGACCCCGCGATGGAGCCGGAGAAGCTGGCCCTCGTATTGCTCGGGCGAACCCAGACCGTAGATGCAAGAAACTGAGGCGACGATGATGACGTCCGGGCGCACCAGGAGGGCGGAGGTGGCGCTGTGGCGGAGCCGGTCGATCTCGTCGTTGATGGTGGCGTCTTTTTCGATATAGGTGTCGGTCTGGGCGATGTAGGCCTCGGGCTGGTAGTAGTCGTAGTAGGAGACGAAGTACTCCACCCGGTTGTCGGGGAAGAACTGACGGAACTCGTTAGCGAGTTGGGCGGCCAGGGCTTTGTTGGGGGCGATCACCAACGTCGGCCGCTGCACCGCCTCGATGGTCCAGGCGATGGTGGCCGACTTACCCGACCCGGTGATTCCCAAAAGGGTTTGGAAGCGGTCTCCCCGGTTGACGCCTTCGGCCAAGGCAGCAATGGCCTTGGGCTGGTCCCCGGCCGGCTGAAAGTCGGAGCGCAATACGAAGGGAGGCACCCGAGCAGTGTACGAAGCCGGTGTGACATTCATTGAGAGGAAGTCGCGCCTCCTCCCCCTACGAGGCCCATCAGGGATCCAGCCCCCTCCTCTCCTCCTGGCCACTTCCCCCGATGTCGCTCCGCTCCGGGGGGGTGGAACTCACGTCTCCCGTCTTCCGTCTTCCGTCTCCCGTCTACCGTCTTCCGTCTCCCGTCTTCCGTCTCATATCTCCCGTCTACCGTTCCTCTTGTGGACCAGGAAGAACGCCTCCGCACCATCGCTTCGGCGCTGTCGATTGGTCGCGCTCGCCGCCACGTCTTTCTCTGCGCCGAGCAGACCGATCCCAAGTGTTCGACTTATG
>DATEDX010000071.1:0-8784 GCA_035281425.1 Acidimicrobiia bacterium | reverse complement strand
CTCCGACAACATCTCGGTGGGGCTGGCCTGGCCACCGAAGATGACCACCATCTGTCCGCTGGGCCCCTCAGCGGTTTCCCCCATCATCTCCATCACCAAATACTTCAAGGACGAAGTGATGGCCCACATCGAAGGGGGCGGCTGCCCCCTCGCCTCACCGGCGACTTGACCTCTCTTGTCAGATTTGGCGCGTAAAGGCGACACTACGGTGTCGCCTCTACGCGCCAAAACCACTGAAGTGGAGCTGGCCTGGGAAATGGTGGGGGCGGGCCCGGCTCTGATCGCCGCCATTCACCCGCTGGCGATGAATCGCCGGTTCTGGCAGTGGCTCCGGGTTGATCTCGCCATCGACGCCACCTGGATGCTGTTCGACTTGCCCGGTCACGGGGCCTCCCCTCCCGCCGGGGGGGAGTACGGGGTTGAGGATGTGGCCGAGGCCGTGGCCGCGGCCCTGAATGGACGGGGGCGAGCTCATGTCATCGGGGCATCTTTGGGGGGAATGGTGGCGATGGCCCTTGCCGCCCTCCATCCCCACACCACCCGAAGCATCATCCTTGCCGACTCCACCCCCCGTTATGCCGAAGACTTCGGCTGGGAGGAGAGAGCGACCGCAGCCCTAGCCGAAGGAATGGCGCCGCTGGTCGAGAACACCCTGCACCGGTGGTTTACCCATCCCGAGGGAGGAGGGCCCGAAGTCGAGTATGTCCGTGACCGGCTGAGCGACATCGACCCCGAGGCTTATGCCCTAGCCTGCCGCGCCCTGGGCCGCGCCGACCTCACCGGTCTTCTTCACCAAATCGACGTCCCAGCACTGGTCATCGCCGGCGATGCCGATGTCCTCGCCGATGATTGCCGTCGACTTGCGGCCTCCCTTCCTAGAGCCGTCCTTCGCTGGCTTCCGGACGCTAAACATGGGGCACCGCTGGAGCAGCGAAGGCTGTTCGCGACCCAAGTAGCCGGCTTCCTTAAATCGAGCGAACCGGGTCCCGCTGACGATTAGGTTCCGCCCATGGATGGCTACGTTGAGGAAACCTACGGGGCGGTTTGGGCGGAGGTCTACGACCACTTCCACCCCGATGTCGACGAGGCGATGATCGATCGACTGGTCGAGCTGTCGAGCGAAGGAACCGTCCTTGAGTTGGCCATCGGCACCGGGAGAGTCGCTCTCCCGGTGATGAACAGGGGAGTGGAGGTGAGCGGCATCGACATCTCCCCGGCCATGATCGAAAAGCTGCGGGCCAAACCGGGAGGTGGTGGGATTGCAGTGTCCATCGGCGACTTTGCCGATGTGCCGGTTGATGGCACCTTCCGCCTCGTCTATCTCGTTGCCAACACCCTCTTTGCCCTCCTCGACCAGGATCGGCAAGTCCGCTGCTTCGTCAATGTCGCTCAACATCTGGAAGAAGGCGGCCGCTTCGTCACCGAGACCTTCTATCCAGATCTAGGTCGGTTCGACCGCGGACAGCGGCTGGGAACTGTGGCCTTGGGAATCGATCAGATCCGGCTGGAAGCAAGCCGTCATGATCCTGTGAACCAGCGAACCGACAGCCAGATCATCGGCATAGGGGCCGGAACCGTCGAGTTCTATCCGGTGAGTGTCCGTTATGCATGGCCGAGCGAGATGGATTTGATGGCGCGACTGGCAGGCCTTGAGTTGGAGCAGCGATGGGGCGGCTGGCGCCGGGAACCATTCACAGCCGACTCCAAGCTTCACATCTCGATCTACCGGAAACCAGCCTCTCGGCTCGAGAGTCCATAAGCGGCGTCCTGACCCCGGGTTGATAGCCGGGGGCGGAGCCACTTCAACGTCCTTCTAAGCTCCCTGCGGCCATGCACGCTCCGGATGCACGTCCCAGGCCTCGCCGCTGCCCATGACCGAGACCGTCAAAATCCAGGTTGACGGGCGGGAGATCGAGGCCGCCAAGGGCGAGATGTTGATCAAAGCCGCCCAAGATCGCGGCACCTACATCCCTCGCTTTTGCTGGCACCCTCGCATGAAGCCGGTGGGGATGTGCCGGATGTGTCTGGTCGAGATCGAGACACCCAGGGGACGGGCTCTGATCACCGCCTGTACCAACCCGGTGGCGGAGGGGATGGTGGTCGACACCCAATCGGAGGTGGTGAAGAAGGCCCAGGAGGGGGTGTTGGAGTTCCTGCTCATCAACCACCCCCTCGACTGCCCGGTCTGCGACCGGGGAGGGGAATGCCCGCTCCAGGACCACACCATCGCTTACGGGCCCGGAGAGTCGCGGTTCGTGGAGGAGAAGCGCCACTTTGAAAAGCCCATCGCCATCTCGGCGCTGGTAGATCTCGACCGGGAGCGGTGCATCCTCTGCGCTCGCTGCACCCGCTTCTCCGAAGAAGTATCGGGTGACCCTCTGATCGAGTTCCTCGACCGGGGCAACCACACCCAGGTGAACACCTTCCCCGATCTCCCCTTCTCCTCCTACTTCTCGGGGAATACGGTTCAGATCTGCCCGGTGGGGGCTCTCACCTCTCGTCCCTACCGGTTCAAGGCCCGACCCTGGGACCTCACCGCGGTCGAGTCGACTTGCCATCACTGCACCGCTGGCGATCGCATCACCATCCAAGCCAGCCAGAACCAGGTCACTCGCTTCCTGGGGGTGGACGCCGAAGCCACCAATTGGGGCTGGCTGTCGGACAAATGCCGGTTCACCCACCAGTACATCGGTTCCCCGGAACGGCTAACGATGCCTCTGCTCCGCCGCCCTGACGGCACCTTCGAAGAGACCACCTGGCCGGAGGCGCTCGACTTGGTGGCGTCCCGCTTAACCGACCTCATCGACGCGGGCAAGCCGGTGGCGGTTTTGGGTGGCGCCCGGGGTACCAACGAAGACGCCTATGCCCTGGCCAAATTTGCCCGGGTCACGCTGGGCACCAACCACGTCGACAGTCAGATGGATGACGGCCTCCAGCCTCACTTCGCCGCCGCCACCATCGACCGCGGTCTTATCTCTGACCTCGACCGAGCCAAGGTGATCTTGGTCTGGGGCGCTGATCTCAAGGAAGAACATCCCACCCTCTATTTGCGAGTCCGCCACGCCGTCCAAGAAGGCGGGGCCAAGCTGGTCATCATCCATCCCCGGCGGACCGGACTCGACGACCGCGCCCATCACAAGCTGACCTATCGCCCGGGGGCGGGGGCCGATCTTCTCACCGACCTTAAGGCCGGAAAACACGCCGAAGCACTCGAATTGCTTGCTCAGGGGCCGGTGGTGGGGCTGGTGGGGCGGACCGGGATCACCGAAGACCCGCGGCTGGCCGAGGCGGTGGCAGCTTATCTGCGCAGCCTCGGTTCAGTCCGGCTGCTGCCCCTGCTCCGGCGGTCCAACACCTTCGGGGCTCTGGACATGGGGCTGGCTCCCGACCTCCTCCCCGGCCGGCTCACGCTGGGGGCGGGGTTGGAGGCCTGGGGCGAGTTGGAGCTTTCTCCCGGTCGAGACGCGGCCGGCATCGTCGCCGGGCTGGCATCAGGTGAGATCGGAGGGGTGGTGCTGGCGGGCGCCGACCCGGTTCGCGACATGGCGGAAGGCACCCTGGCTCGGCAGGCCTTGGAGCAAGCCGATCTGGTGGTGGCACTCGACCTCTTCCTTACCGACAGCTCCCGACTCGCCCATGTCGTACTTCCGACCGAGGGTTTCACCGAAAAGGAGGGAACCGTCACCAACCTGGAGGGCCGGGTGCAAAAGGTCAACCGGATCGTCCCCGGCCCGGGGCAAAGCCGGCCCGACTGGTCGATCCTCGACGATCTCAGCACCCTGATGGGAAAGCCCTTGGGTCTCGACTCGGCCGAGAGCATTGCCAAGGAGATCAGCACGGTGGCACCTGCCTATCACGGAGTTACCTGGGACCTCTTGGAGTGGGAAGGGCGGGACGGCGTCGTCGTTCCCCGCCCTGGGACCGAACAGCCCTTGGTTTATATCCCCGCCGAGGCGCCGGGGAAGAGCGTGTCGGGGGAGATGGTGCTCCACTATGCCCGCACCATGTACGACGATGGGGTCTTACTCCGCCACACTCCGGCTCTGGCCGGGCTGGCTCCCGGGGCCTCGGCCCACCTCCATCCCGACGACGCCAAGAGGATCGGAGTGGGGGAGGGAGACCTGGTTACGGTGGAAGGCTCGGGAAGTGCCGCCCGTCTTGGGGTTCGGATCGATGCCACGCTTCGTCATGGAGTGGTCTACGTCCCCTTCAACCAGCCGGAAGTCCCCTCTCTCGGGGGTGATCCGGTGGTGACCGTGGTCAAGGCCTGATGGACCTCATCGACTTTCTGATCGTGGTCGGGCGGGTCCTGGCCGTCTTCGTTCTCCTCTTGGTGGTGACCATCCTCAACGTCTGGCTGGAGAGAAAGATCCTGGCCGACATGCAGAACCGGGTCGGGCCCGATCGGGCGGGGCCGTTCGGGATCCTGCAGACCGTGGCGGACGGACTCAAGCTCTTCTTCAAAGAGTCGGTTACCCCCCGCAAGGTCGAGTACGGCATCTACGTTCTCGCCCCCTTCCTGGCCGTGATCCCGGCCTTTCTGATCTTCGTCAACGTTCCCTTCGGGCGTCCCTTCACCATCGCCGGACGAGAGGTGCTGGTGCAGGGCGCCGACCTCAACATCGGCCTCCTCTTCATCCTCGCCATGTCCTCCCTGGCGGTTTATGCGGTCGTACTCGCCGGGTGGTCCTCCGGATCGAAATACCCGCTGCTGGGAGGGGTGCGAGCCACCGCCCAGGCCATCTCCTACGAGGCCGCCATGGGGTTGGCGATGGTGGCCGTGGTGATGTATTCGGCCACCGCCGGAGCGGAAGGCTCCTTGTCGCTAGCCGACATCGTTTCCCGCCAGGCAGGGACCTTCGCTGATGTGTTCCCGGGCTTCGCCCCGGCCGGGTGGGTGCCCCGATGGAACCTGATCCCTCAGTTCGTAGCCTTCGTGATCTTCATGGTGGCCATCGTCGCCGAGACCAATCGCGCCCCCTTCGACCTGGTTGAGGCCGAACAGGAGCTGGTGGGGGGCTTCCACACCGAATATTCCGGGATGCGTTTCGCCATGTACTTCCTGGCCGAATACGTGAACATCTTTTCGATGTCGGCCCTCTGCGCCACCCTCTTTCTCGGGGGGTGGAACGGCCCCACCTGGGACGGCCAGATCCCGGTGGTGATCTCCGCCTTGCTTCCGACGGTCTGGCTGCTCGTCAAGACCTACGCCGTGATCTTTGTTTTTTTCTGGATCCGGGCCACCCTTCCCCGGATGCGGTACGACCAGTTGATGCAGCTGGGCTGGAAACGGCTGATTCCCGGCGCTCTCATCTGGCTGATGCTCTCCACCGTCCTCATCAGCTTCCGCCAGTTCGGAGCGCCATGGAGTTGAGGGGAGGGCGATGACATGGGTGTGTTGAGAGAGTTCTTCAAGGGCCTGCGAGTCACCGGAAAGGTCATGGTGGACACCGTCGTCGGGGACGGCCTGGTCACGACCAAATATCCCGAGGAGTATCGCCCGAAGCCACAGCGCTTTCACGGCCGTCATGTCTTGAACCGCTATCCCGACGGGATGGAGAAGTGCATCGGGTGTGAGCTGTGCGCCGGCGCCTGCCCGGCGAGATGTATCTACGTGCGGGGAGCAGACAACCCCCCCGAACAGCCGGTATCGCCGGGGGAGAGATTCGGATATGTCTACGAGATCAACATGCTCCGCTGCATCTTCTGCGGTCTGTGCGTGGAGGCGTGCCCTACCGAGGCCATCACCATGACCAGCCTCTTCGAGTTCTCCAGCGCCAATCGCCAGGACGCCATCTACACCAAAGATGAGCTGTTGATGCAGCGGGACGGGACGGTGCCGCACATGTTTCCCGATGATCCCCTCGCCAACTTGGAGGAACTCAACACCGCCGATGGCTGGCTGCGAGCCACCGCTCCCAACGGGGTGGCCGCATATGAGGGCGTGAAGAGCTGGCAAGGGACCCCGGGCAGCGCCTCCTGGGACCCCGAACCCAACCAAGAGACCAGTGATGCTTAGGACACGGTGTGTCCCAAGCGCCAGACGGGCATTCAAGGCGCTGTGCGCCTTGAACAGACGTGAGACGAGAGTTCCGTGGTCCGTCTCCCGTCTTCCGTCTTCCGACTTCCGTCTTCCATCTTCCGTCTTCCGTCTTCCGTCTTCCGTCTTCCGTCTCACTCATGATTGAACTCATCATCTTCGTGCTCATGGCGGCCGGGGCCCTTGCCGGGGCCATCGCCGTGGTTCGGGCCCGCAACCCGGTTTACGCGGCGATGGGGCTCCTGGCCACCCTGTTGGCCATGGCGGTTCTTTATGTCGTGCAACTGGCCCATCTGGTGGCGGCGGTGCAGATCATCGTCTACGCCGGAGCGGTCATGACCCTCTTCCTGTTCGTGATCATGCTGGTAGGGGTAGACCGCGCCGAGGACACCCGGGAGACGATCCGGTTTCAGCGTCCTCTGGCCCTCGGAGCCACCCTGCTGCTGGTGGTGCTGGGGCTTGGTCTGGGCTTCCGGGGGCGGTTCACCTGGGTACCGGCGGCCACCCCAGGGATCGACCCCCAGCTCACCAACGGCACCATCCAGCGGGTGGCCGAAGAGCTCTTCACCGACTGGGTGCTGGCCTTCGAGGCCACCGCCCTTCTCCTTACCATCGCCGCCGCTGGGGCTATCGCCCTCGCCTCCAGTCGCCGCCGCCGGGATCAGTCGTGAACCTGGTGGTCACCCCCGGCTGGTACCTCACGCTGGCGGCGGTGCTCTTCCTGATCGGCGCCTTCGGGATCCTCACCCGTCGCAACGCGCTGGTGATGTTCATGTGCATCGAGCTCATGCTCAACGCCGTCAATCTGACCTTCATCGCCGCCGGGCGGGCCCTGGGCAGCCTCGACGGGCAACTGGCGGTGTTCTTCGTGCTGGTGGTGGCGGCGGCCGAGGTGGTAGTGGGACTGGCCATCATCGTGGCGATCTTCCGCCGCCGCGAGACGGCATCGGTTGACGAGCTGGCGGACCTGAGGGGCTAATGCTCGATTACCTGTGGCTGACCATCGCCCTCCCCCTGGCCGGGGCGTTGTTCCTGCACTTCTTCGGACAGCGGTTGGGCGAACCCAGGGCGGGCTGGCTGGCCACCGCCGCGGTTGGGGCCGCCTTCGTCGTGGGCTTGGCGGCGGCGCTTCCCTTCTTTGCCGGTGGGGCCGAGGCCCAGACCGTCGTGTTGGGAGAGTGGATGCCGGCGGTGGGGGCCAACTTCGAACTGCACTGGGATCCGCTGGCCGCCCTCATGACACTGGTGGTGACCGGGGTGGGATCGCTCATCCACCTCTATGCGATCGGCTACATGCACGGGGATCCTCGCTTCTCTCGCTTCTTCGTCTATCTCAACCTGTTCGCGGCGTCGATGCTCACCCTGGTTTTGGCCGGCAACTACGCCATGCTCTTCGTTGGATGGGAACTGGTCGGCCTCTGTTCCTACCTCCTCATCTCCTTCTGGTTCGACCGGCCGAGCGCGGCCGCCGCCGGCAAGAAGGCCTTCATCGTCAACCGCATCGGCGACCTCGGATTCATGATCGCCCTGATGATCATGTTCTCGGCCTTTCACACCTTGTCCTTCGCCGGGGTGTTGGAGCGAGCTCCCGAGGTGCTCTCGACCGGTACTGCTACCGCCATCGCCCTCCTCTTCCTGGTGGGGGCGGCGGGGAAATCGGCCCAGATCCCTCTTTACGTCTGGCTGCCGGACGCCATGGAGGGACCCACTCCGGTCTCGGCCCTCATCCACGCCGCCACCATGGTCACCGCTGGGGTCTACGTGGTGGCCCGGTCGGCGGCCATCTTTGAGATCTCACCCATCGCCGGACCGGTGGTGGCCACCGTCGGGGCCCTCACGGCCCTCTTCGCCGCCACCATCGCCCTTGCCCAAACCGACATCAAACGGGTGCTGGCCTACTCCACCATCAGCCAGTTGGGCTATATGTTCCTGGCGGTGGGAGCGGCGGGCTACGTCGCCGGGGTGTTTCATCTCATGACCCACGCTTTCTTCAAGGCACTGCTCTTCCTCGGCGCCGGCTCCGTGATCCACGCCCTCGGCGACGAGCAGGACATGACTCGGATGGGCGGCCTGCGCAAAGTGATGCCAGTGACCTTTGCCACCATGGGGATCGGGACCGTGGCCATTGCCGGCATCCCCCCACTGGCCGGGTTCTGGTCGAAGGACGAGATTCTGGGAGTGGCGTTTGGGCGAGGCGGCTGGTTCGCGGTTTTGTGGGTGATCGGCCTGGTCACCGCCCTCATCACCGCCTTCTATATGACCCGCCAGTTCGTGCTGGTCTTCCTGGGAGAACCGCGCTGGGAGGGCGAGGCCCATCCCCACGAATCGCCCCGGCTAATGACTATTCCCCTCGTCATCCTCGCCGGCCTCTCCATCGTGGGCGGATTGGTGAATACGCCCTTGCGGTTGAGCCTGGAACACTTCCTCGAGCCGAGCTTCCACGCCGTCGAGCAAGCGCATCCGCCTGAAGGCTGGGGGATGTTCTTGCTGCTGGCGGCGCTTTCGGTGGGAGCGGGGCTGGCCGGGGCCGCCGCCGCCTACCTCTCGTATAACCGTCCTCCCGCCGCCTGGCGCCGCTTCGAGGAGAGTTTCGGTCGGGCTTGGCTCTGGTGGAAGGGGGGCTACGGGATCGACGATGTCTACGGCACTGCCCTGGTCAAGCCGGGCCACCGTCTGGCCGACCTGGCTGCCTTCCGCTTCGACCTGGGCGTGGTCGACGGCATCGTCAACGGCATCGGGCGGCT
>DATEDX010000070.1:0-5085 GCA_035281425.1 Acidimicrobiia bacterium | reverse complement strand
CTGTATTTCCGCTCGTTTCCTCAGCGGGAATTTCGAGCCCGAAACCTGCTCAAATTTGGACATTCCGAGCCTGGCCATCGAATACGAGTCGATCTTGGGGGCCAGTGTTTCCCTGCAAGGCTGTGAGGCCAGACCGGCTGCTGCCGATGCTGATGCGACTGTTTCCTGCGAGGTCCACTACTCGAATGTCATGAGTACCGCGGTTGGAAGACCTCCAGCGGTCACCCTGAGGGAATTCAGCATCTGGTCGGCCATAGTGCACTCCGCCGCCGGAGACTTTTGGTATGCAGTCGACTATCCCGAGGACCTGGAACTCCGAGAGAGCTTCCGGGACTTTGCTGAGAGCGGTGAGTTGGCTGACGAATACGCCGCTGCGGACTGCGGTCGGATCGATCGGCGCACCCCTGCGTGTGCCACCTTGATCGTCGAGAACCTCGACGCCTGGGCCGCCTGGTACCAGTCCAACAGCTGACCGGCACCAGCCGGCGTAGGACCTGGAAACAATTCCCCCGACCCGCGTCACATTGTCCTCAGTTGCGGTGTCTTGGAGGGGACGACAGGGGGGAAGCCACCCTGTCGGCATGGAGGAGTTGATCGAGCGGATCGAGGCCGAACCGGCCGGCAATCCCATTGTCGTTGTGGCGAAACAACGAAAGGGAATTGTTCATGACCAAGACGGACGAGACCAGGACGGAATCCTCGCCAAGGCCGCGGGCGCTTGGATGGATAGTGGCGGCGGGCGCCATCGTGGTGTTGGCCATCGGCGGGTACTGGGCCTTTCGGCAAGACCGCGGCCCGGTTGTCGACCCCGTCACCACCAACACCACTCTCACCGCTTCCACCGCTGCCCCCGAGCCCGAAGGAACGGGAGCAATGGCAGTGATCGAGGAAGCGGTGGCGGCGTTCTACTCGGGCGACGGCGAGCGGGCGGCAGAATTGTTTGAGCTAGCGGATCGCACCGACGACCAGATCCGCATGGAGGCGGCCTATCAGGCGGCTATCGGCGGGCAGTTGACCCTCAACTGCACTGAGACCTCGACGCTGGGGACTTTCAACTGCAACGTGCCCTATCACAACGCCCTGACGGACGCTGTGCAGCACCGGGATCGGCCAGGTGACAACAACCGGGTGGTAGTCGAAGACGGCATCATCACCGCCTTCGGTTTTCCCGAGCACACCTTCCTGGTGGTCTCGGTGGGAAGCTTCCTCGCGGTCGAAGGTCGCTTCGACGGCTATGAAGACTGCCTGTTCGGCCCGTTTGCGGAGAACTGTGCCCTCGTCCAGATGGAGAACTTGGAAGCCTGGGCGGATTGGTATGACACGGTCGAGCCGGTCACCTTCGTTGAGGCTGCATTGCAGGCCTGGTACGGAGGCGACTGTGCGACCGCCCGGTACCTGAGCGACATCGAGACTCACATTTGCTCGACCCCGGACCAGTCGAACCAGACCATCGCATACGAGTCGATACTGGGGGCCAGCGTTTCTCTGCAAGGTTGCGAAGAGAAACCGGCTGTGGTGGACGATGATGCGAATCTGACCTGCGAAGTCCACTACTCAAATGCCATGAACACCGCAGTGGGCAAGGCCCCGTCGGTCACCCTCAGAGAGTTCAGCGTCTACGTGGGGGGGATCGTGGGCTCTGCTGACGGAGACTTTTGGTACTCAGTCGATTATCCCGAGGACCTGGAGCTGCGGGAGAGCTTCCGGACCTTCGCCGAGAGCGGTGACCTGGCCGACGAATACGCCGCTTCGAGCTGCGCCTCGACTGCCCAGCGCACACCGGAATGTGCTGCCTTGATCGTCGAGAACCTCGACGCCTGGGCCGCCTGGTACGAATCCAACGGCTGATTGACGGAGGAATCCCTGGTCACAACCAGGAAAGACAAGGAGAGAGAGTCATGAGTAAGAGAAAGAAGCTGACGGCCCTCGGCGTGGGCCTCCTGCTGACCGGAGTGGTAACGGCCCTGCTGCTGCCACTGGCGGCCCAAGCTCAAAACCCCATCGAAGTCGAGCTCCTCTCACCGAGGAGCGTCTTCACCGACAATGTCGATCTGCAGTTCCGCAACAAGCGAGACGGCACCGCGACCGAGGTCATCAACAGTTCGGCCCCCTCCCGGACGGTGGTGGCACGCATCACCGTACAACCGGGAGCGCAGTTCCCTTGGCACAGCCACCCGGGCCCGGTGATCGTCAACGTGGCCCAAGGCGAGCTGGTTTACGTAGAGGCGGACGACTGCGTCGAACGCTCGTATGCCGCCGGTACTGCCTTTATCGACCCGGGCCGAGGCCACGTCCACACCGCCTTCAACCCCACCAGCGGAGCGACGGTGCTGATCGCGACCTTCTTCGAAACCCCGGCCTCCGGTCCCATCACCATCGTGGCCGATGCTCCCGACGACTGCGAGGTATAGACACCGAACCCCCCCACCACCAAAACCTAATGCAATAGCCGTGCTCTAACACCCAAGATTGCATTCGGATTCAACGAGACTGAAGCGGCGGGCCGTCAGGGCCCGCCGCTGATGCGCGGGAACTGCCGTTGTGGATTCATCAATCAGACACCATCTAGGACTTCTCTACCGCCCTTATGCTTGCCCCGTGGCCCAAGTGGTATTCCAGCTTCCCGACGACGATCGCGAACGGATCGACCAGATGGTGCCCGAAAAAGGTTTCCGGCTCGGGCTGAGGCGTTGCGGACTGCGGTCAAGTTCTGGCTCACGGCAGTCGAACAACGCAAGATCGATGTCGCCCTAGCCACCGGCTACGACATCTTTCCGGCGGGAAGGGCAGAAGAGCACTGGGCCGAGGTCAGCATCGAAGCCCTCGATTCCAGCCAGCTTGACTGGTGAAGGCGGCACCCTCGCCTCTGAATCGCGGGAGGCCACTGGATTAAGGCGGGTCACCCTCCGGCGCGCTACGTTGGCGCCAATGCCCGAGCTTCCCACGGGAACGGTCACCTTCATGTTCACCGATATCCAGGGATCGACGCGCCTCCTGGAGGAGCTCGGCAGCGATCGTTATCGAAAGGTTCAGGGCGACCATGACGCCATCATTCGAGAGGCGATCGCCCAGGGCGGGGGAGTGGTGGTCCGCACCGAAGGCGACTCGTTTTTCGTAGCCTTCCCGACCCCGTCGGGCGCGGTGCGGGCGGCCGTTGCTGCCCAAAGAGACCTGGCCGCCCACCCCTGGCCGGAAGCACCGGTGCGAGTGCGGATGGGGCTCCATACCGGTGAGGGAGAGTTGGGCGGCGATGACTACCTGGGGATGGACGTCAACCGGGCGGCTCGCATCGGCGCCGCCGGGCACGGCGGTCAGGTGCTGGTCTCCGCGGCCACCCGAGCCCTTGTCCACTATTCATTGCCCGACGGTGTGGAGCTGCGCGATCTGGGCGAACACCGCTTAAAGGACATCAGCCATCCCGAGCGTCTGCATGACCTGGTCATCGCCGGGCTGCCGGCCGACTTCCCTCCCCTCCGGACTCTCGGTCTCCGACCCAACAACCTTCCTGTCCAACTCACCTCCTTCATCGGGAGGGTGAAGGAAATCGAGGAGGTGCGACAACTCCTCTCCCAGTCCCGCTTGCTCACCATCACCGGGCCAGGCGGGGCCGGGAAGACCAGGCTGGCGTTGCAGGTGGCGGCCGAGATGGTGGATGACTTCGAGGATGGGGTCTTCTTCGCCGACCTGTCGGCCATCACCGATCCAACGCTGGTACCTTCGGCCATCGCCGGCGCCCTCGGGATCGTCGACATGTCCGGGCGCTCCACCCTCGACACCCTCGAGGAGCAGCTGCGGGAGAAGAAGTTGCTGCTGGTAGCAGACAACTTCGAGCAGGTAGCGGGAGCCGCGCCGGTGGTCGAACAGCTGGTAGGTGCTGCCCCGGCGCTCAAAGTGTTGGTCACTTCTCGCCTCCCCCTCGCGGTGCGGGGAGAACAGGAATACGAGATCCCCCCACTGGAGCGGCCCGCCGTCGAGCAGTTCCCCGACCTGCCCCGGCTGTGCCGGCTGGAGGCGGTACGCCTCTTCTTAGAGAGGGCCCGAGCGGTGCGGCCCGAATTTGCGGTGACTGACGCCAATGCCTCGGCGGTAGCCGAGATCACCGCTCGCCTGGACGGGCTTCCCCTGGCCATCGAGTTAGCCGCCACCAAGACGAAACTCCTCACCGCCCAACAGGTGCTGGCCCGTTTGGGCGAGGGGCTGGGCATGCTCAGCTCGAAGGTGCAGACCTTGCCCGAACGCCAGCGCACCCTTCGCGGCGCCATCGCCTGGAGTTACGACCTTCTCAACCCGGCTGAACGCCTGCTGTTCGCCCGACTGTCGGTCTTCAACGGGGGATGGTCACTCGAATCAGCGGAGGCAGTCTGTGGTCCCGAAGAGTTGGGCCTGGACCCGCTGGAGGGTCTGGCGTCGCTCGTCAACAATTCGCTGGTGGTTCGTACCGAGACAGCCGAGGGCGAAACCCGTTTCTACATGCTGTTAACGATCAAGGAATACGCCGCTGAGCAACTGGCCGCTCAGGGCGAACTCGATCTGATGCGCCAGCGCCACTCCCGCCACTACCTGGAAATGGCCCGGGAAGCCGAACCCTATCTGACCCGCGACCGTCGCTGGCTCGATCGCTGCGACCGCGAGCACGCCAATCTCCGCGCCGCCTTGAGATTTGCCATCGAGGCGGGGGAGGTTGAAGAGGCCCAGGCGACGGCGGGAGCGTTGTGGCGGTTTTGGGGATTACGTGGATACCTGACCGAGGGACAAAGGTGGTTCACGGAGGTCCTCGCCTTGCCCGGCGGAGAGGCCAGAACCGCGGCCCGGGCCAAGGCATTGGCCGGTGCGGGAGGTATCGCCTGGTGGCAAGCCAACATGGAAGCGGTCGAGGAGTTCTACGAAGAGGCGCTCTCGATCGAGCGGGAGCGGGGCGACCCGGGAGGTATCGCAGAAGCCATGTTCAACCACGCTCACGTGGCCATGGCACACGGCGACCTGGATTCCGCCTCCGAAGAGTTCGAAGAGAGCCTCGAATTGTTCCAGCAGGCCGGCGACGAGCTCGGAGTGGCTCGGATCCGTTCGCTCCTCGCCGCCAAGTTC
>DATEDX010000069.1:0-5076 GCA_035281425.1 Acidimicrobiia bacterium | reverse complement strand
AGTCGGTGGCGGTCGGGATCGGTTCGGGCTAGCTCACCCCAGGCGATGGGCATGGCGATGGGAGCTCCCGGCTGGGGTCGCAACGAAAAGGGAGAGACTCCGGTGGCGCCGAAGCCGTTACGCAGCCAATCGATGAAGACCCGACCCTTCCGCTCCTTCTTGAGGAACTCGATGGTGAGCCGCTTGGGATGGCGGAGGGAAAGAAGGAGGGCAACCGCCAGGGCAAAACGACCCAGTTGATCGAAGTCGATGGTCGGACGCAACGGGACCACCACGTGATATCCCTTGGAGCCGCTGGTCATCACCTGCGAATCCACCCCCAACTCGGTGAGCAGATCGGCCACCGCCCTGGCTCCAAACCGGGCGCCGGGGAAGTCGTCCTGACTCGGATCGAGATCGAAGACCATCCGGTCGGGATGGGCCAGGTCGGAGGCTCGGAAACACGGGATGTGGAAGGTGATGGTGTTTTGGTTGACCAGATAGAGGAGCCCCTCCTCGTCGGCGATGGCCGGATACTCAACGGTTCCTCCCTGTTTGGGCAGCTTCACTCGCTCGATGAAGGGGGGAAACCCCTTCCCGGCGTTCTTCTGCATGAACCCTTCGCGATCGATTCCCTGGGGGAAACGCTGCAGAGTGAGAGGCCGGTCGATGAGATGGGGAAGGATCTGGCCGGCCGCCGCGGCGTAATAGTCCGCCACTTGACCCTTGGTAATTCCATCGGCGGGAAATAGCAGCTTCTCGGGGTGGGTGATTGCGACCAGAAGGCGATTGTGCCACTCCCCGCCTCCGAACCGGAAGCGGGCCGTCCCGGTTCGCAACCGCCACCGGGTGATGAGGCAAGCGTCCCGGTAGCATTGACTGTCCGATGGCAGACACGAGGACCGATCAGCTTGATCCCTCCGTTTTCGGTCCCAACATGTGGTTGGTCGACGAGATGTACCGGCGGTTCCGGGACGATCCGGATTCGGTCAGCGACGCCTGGCAGGAGTTCTTCGAGGACTACGAGCCCCACAGCCCCGAGCTGAGGAAGGTGGTCTCGGCTCCGCCCCCACCCCGGACCGAGCCGGCGGTCACGGAGCCCTCAACCAGACCGGCGGTCGTCGAGCCGTCCTCAGTGGCGGAGGCGACACCAGCCCCTCCATCAGTCGATGCTGCGCCTTCGCCCCCGCCCAAAGAGGAGGAGGCACCCGAACTGGTTCCGCTGCGGGGAGCGGCGGCGGTGGTGGCGGAGCGGATGGAGCAGAGCCTCGGGATCCCCACTGCCACTTCGGTACGAACCATTCCCGCCAAGTTGCTCGAGGTGAACCGGCTCATCATCAACAACCAGTTGAAGCGGCTCACTCAGGGGGGGAAGGTGAGCTTTACTCATCTCATCGGCTGGGCGGTGGTGCGGGCTCTCAAAGAACTCCCCGCCCTCAACGTGGCCTATCAGGAGATCGACGGCAAGCCACACCTGGTCCGCTATCCCCACGTCAACCTCGGCTTGGCTATCGACCTGGAAAGGAAAGACGGCAGCCGGGGGCTGGTGGTGCCCAATGTCAAAGCGGCCGACACCCTCGACTTCAAACGTTTCTGGGTCACATACGAGGAGTTGGTTCACCGAGCCCGTCAGAACCGGCTGACGCTGGAAGACTTCGAAGGCACCACCGTCACCCTTACCAACCCCGGCACCATCGGCACCGTCCAGTCGGTTCCCCGGCTGATGCCAGAGCAGGGAGCGATCATCGGGGTGGGAGCGATCAGCTTTCCCCCTGAATACCAAGCCGCCGACCAGGCGTTCCTGGCCCGCCAGGGGATCAGCCGTTACGTGACGATCACCTCTACCTACGACCATCGGGTGATCCAAGGGGCCCAGTCGGGCGAGCTGCTGGCCCGCATCCACGAATTGCTGCTGGGGGAAGGCGGCTTCTACGACGAGATCTTCGCCTCCCTGGCAGTGCCCTACACCCCGGCCCGCTGGGCAGTGGACGACAACCCCCCGGTGGGCAGCGCCCGCTGGTCGGAGAAGCAGGCCAGCGTCTCCCGCCTGATCAACGCTTACCGGGTTCGAGGTCACCTCATCGCCGATCTCGACCCTCTCCGGCAGAGCCCACCTCGCATGTACCCCGAACTCGACCCCCTGTTCTACGGGCTGACGTTGTGGGACCTCGACCGTGAGTTTGCGACCGGGGGACTGGCCGGCACCACCATCCTCCCCCTGGCCAAGATCCTCGCCCGGCTCCGCGACGCCTACTGCCGCACCACCGGCATCGAGTACATGCACATGCAGGAGACGGAGCAGAAACAGTGGATCCAAGACCATGTCGAGGTCGCCGCTCCCGACCTGGTCCACGAGGAGAAGCTGCGCATCCTCCGCAAGCTCAACGAGGCCGAAGCCTTCGAGCGTTTCCTGCACACCAAATATGTGGGCCACAAACGGTTCGGGTTGGAAGGAGCGGAATCCTTGATTCCGCTGCTCGATGCGGTGTTGGGGGCGGCAGCCGCGGCGGGGATGGAGGAGGCAGTGGCGGGCATGGCCCACCGGGGCCGGCTCAACGTCCTCACCAACATCATTGGCAAGAGCTACGAAAAGGTGTTTCGGGAGTTCGAAGGCGATCTCGACCCGGAGACGACGGGCGGATCGGGGGACGTGAAGTACCACCTCGGGGCGACCGGAAAATACGAAACCGCCGATGGGTCCACCGTCGCCGTGCAGTTGGTCGCCAACCCCTCCCATCTCGAGGCGGTCGATCCGGTGCTGGAAGGAGTGGTGCGAGCTAAACAGGAGAAGCGAGGCCCCAGCGGGCACAAACAGGTCCTGCCCATCCTCATTCACGGTGATGCCGCCTTCGCCGGGCAGGGAGTGGTGGCCGAGACCTTCAACCTCTCGCAACTGCGGGGCTATCGCACCGGGGGCACGGTGCACATCGTGGTCAACAATCAGGTGGGGTTCACCACCTCCACCCTCGACGCCCGTTCCAGCTTCTATGCCACCGACGTGGCCAAGATCGTGGCCGCCCCCATTTTCCATGTCAACGGTGACGATCCCGAGGCAGTGGTGAGAGCCGCCCGGCTCGCCTTCGCCTTCCGGCAGGCGTTCCACCGCGACGTCGTCATCGATCTCATCTGCTACCGGCGTCGAGGACACAACGAAGGCGACGAACCTTCCTACACCCAGCCGTTGATGTACAAGCTCATCGACCAGAAGCGGTCGGTGCGGAAGCTCTACATGGAGCGTCTCGTCAATACTGGTGACATCTCGATGGCCGACGGGGAAGGCCTGCTCCAGGAGTTTCACCAGCTACTCGACCAGGCCTTCCAGGAGACCAAGGCCTCCGCCCCCGCGGCTCGTCCCCAGGTGGTCGAGCCGATGCCCGACCGAGAACCTTCGACCGCGGTCCCTCGATCCGAGCTGCAGACGGTTCTATCCGCCCTCAGCGCCCCGCCCTCTAACTTCACCGTCCATCCCAAGCTCACCAGGCTGCTCGAGGAGCGGTCCCGCGCGCTGGAAACGGGCGTGGTCGACTGGGGCACGGCCGAAGCGCTAGCTTTGGGCACTCTGGCCCGTCAAGAGATCCCAGTTCGGCTAGCCGGGGAGGATTCCCGCCGGGGCACCTTCAGCCATCGCCACGCCGAGCTGACCTGTTACGACTCGGGGGTGGAGTGGTGCGCCCTCCAAGACCTCACCGCCGGCGTCACCAGAGTCCGGATTGTCGACTCCCTACTTTCGGAGTTTGCCGCCGTCGGCTTCGAATACGGCTATTCGGTGGAGTGGCCGGAATCTCTGGTGGCCTGGGAGGGTCAATTCGGGGATTTCGCCAACGGCGCTCAAGTAATCGTCGATCAGTTCATTGCCGCCGGGGAGGCCAAGTGGGGTCAGCAGTCGGGTTTGGTCATGTTGTTGCCGCACGGCTACGAGGGGCAGGGGCCGGAACATTCATCGGGTCGGATCGAACGGTTCCTGGAGTTGTGCGCCAACCACAACATGCGGGTGGTGGTCCCGTCGACCAGTGGGCAGTATTTCCATCTCCTCCGCCGTCAGGCGCTGCTCTGGCCGCGCAAACCTTTGATCGTGTTCACACCCAAGTCCCTGCTCCGCACCAAAGAGTCGTTCTCCTCGGTGGAGGTGCTTACAGAAGGAAGGTTCGAACAGGTCCTCGAAGACGATGTTGCCCGCGATGGCGCCCGCCGGCTGGTGCTCTGTTCCGGCAAGGTGTATCACGACCTGGCCCGGCGGCGGGCCGAGGCGAAGGTAGACGATGTAGCAGTGGTCAGAGTGGCCCAGCTCTACCCGCTGGCCGAGGAAAGGCTGGCCGACCTCGCCCGTCGCCATCCCCAGGCGGAGCTGGTCTGGTGTCAGGAAGAGCCTCGAAACCAAGGAGCTGCCCGCTTCCTGTTCTTCCACCTCCGCCGGCTCTTTGGTCGGGAGCCGATCTATGCCGGGCGGGCCGAAGCGGCCTCCCCCGCCACCGGTTCGCTCAAGATCCATCAGGCCGAACAGGAAAAGTTGGTCAACGAGGCGTTGGGCCTGTAACGAAGCCTGCCCCCCCGATACTTGCCCGCAGGGAGATCTCCCGGAGGAGGTCGCTCTCGAGGGTCTGGAGAAACTCGGGAGGCCGCGATCTCCTCCGGGCGAGGGGGTATGCTCGCCGGACCGTCCTCTCTCGGCTATGGGTCCGGGGCATTAACTCGCATTACCGCTCATGGCTCTCCCCCAAATTGCCTCTTGACCGACGCTTTTCGCGTTCTTAGGTCATTTTTAGGTTTCTGGCAGACACCAGCCGGGTTTGGGGTCTCCTGCTGTTTCCGTGGGTGATCAGCGAAGGAAAAGAGACAGTTGCAGGCCGGGGTGGGCCGTACCGGACCGGTCGGGGACAGAGTCGAATCGGGAGCCGTGTTTCATTCTTCGGCGGCTGGGCCCCGCTCTCAACGCTCTTCGGTGTACCAGCCCCCGCATTCGGGGCCAGCACGCCGAAAGTCGTGGTGGGCGGGGCTGGGCCGCCAAAGAACCCGAAACCCGCCAACGGTGATACTCGAGGTTGCAATCCGTTGACTCGTTTGGCGAGTCCACCTCGTTCTCTTCGCTGCTAAATCAGT
>DATEDX010000068.1:0-7892 GCA_035281425.1 Acidimicrobiia bacterium | reverse complement strand
GCGAGGAGGGCGCTGATAAAGGCCGTGAGGCGCAGACCTTGAGTGAAAGCTTCCCGGGCCGCTTGCAAGAGGGTCGTACCCAGCGTCCCCCCCAGCTGCGAGGCGGTAGCGGCAGCACCACCCAACGTGTCGAGAGTGGAGGCGGCGAGCTCAGGAGCCAGGTCGGCGGGAAGAGCGCTTCGCAATTGGCTGCGGTAGACGGCGGCGCCGATGCTGCCCAGAATGGCCAAGCCCAGCGCTCCCCCGAACTCGGCCCCGGTCTCAGAGACTCCGGAGGCAGCACCGGCTCGTTCGGGTGGAGCGCTGCTCACGATCAACTCCGTCGTGAGATTGAAGACCGGGGCCAGGGCCAGGGCAATGATGAGGGAGGCGGCCACCACCGTGCCCAGTCCGTGACCGGCGCGGACTTGGCTGAGAACCAGCAGGCCGACCGCTCCCAGGGACAAGCAGACTCCCAGCACCACCCCCGGTCGAAGGCGATGAATGAAGTGGGGAGCAGCGGTTGAGCCGACAATGAACCCCGCCGCCGAGGGCAGCGACCACAGTCCGGCCTGCAGCGGGGTGAGCCCCAGCACCAATTGCAGGTATTGGGCGACGAAGAGGAAGTAGCCAACTGCCACGAAAACGGTGAGGACGTTGGTGGCAAGCGATACGTTGAAGGTGGGCGTCCTGAAGAGACTGAGATCAATCAACGGGTCTGGCAGGGACCGTTGTCGGCGCACAAACCAGGTGCCCAGGACACCACCAAACGCGATGGAAATCAGGGCCGGCCACCCCCATCCCTGTTGGGCGATCTCCTTCAACCCGAAGATGACTGCGAGGACAGCCCCCAGCGACATTCCGGCGCTGAGCAGATCGAGGCGTCCGGCCTGCGGATCCCGGTACTCGGGAAGGACCCGAGGGCCCAGGATGAGAAGTAGGGCCATTACCGGGAGGGCGAGGAGAAACACCGAACCCCACCAGAAGTGTTCGAGCAGCACTCCACCCAGCACCGGCCCCACTGCGCTTCCCGCCGAGAAAGCCGCGATCCACCATCCGATCGCAACCGATCGTTGCCGGGGGTCTTGAAACATGGTGAAGATGAGCGAAAGGGTGGAAGGGGCCAGTGTCGCTCCCGCCACTCCCATCAGGGCCCGGCTGGCGATCAGCATCCCCGCGCTGGTGGAGAAGGCGGCCAGGACCGATACCGCTGCGAAACTGAGGGCACCGATCATGAGCAGCCGGCGTCGACCGATGCGATCACCCAGGGTGCCCATGGTGATGAGGGAGCCGGCCACAACGAACCCGTAGATGTCGATGATCCAGAGCAATTGGGCGCTGCTAGGCCGCAAATCGGCACTGAGATGGGGCACGGCTAGATGGAGCACCGTCAAGTCCATCACGTAAAGCAGGCAGGCCAGGGTGAGGACCGCCAGACCAATCCACTCCTTGCGCCCTGCTCGCGGCGGGGCGTCGCCGTCAAAGAATTCCATACACGCTCCGATTCTCCATAGTGACTGATTGGACTGGTCACCAGAGCAGAAATAATCGGTCCAATTCGTGACGCCCGATGAGTTGGCGGTCGCTGGGACGTCTAAGACCTTATGGATGAGCCGTGCCCGGAGACCGGTGGTGACGACTACCGGTTTGCGGTGCGGCTGGTTGTAATCGAACCGGGGCAGTCGCGGCCATTCTCCGAGACGGAGTGGCGTGATGCCCTCGTCATCGTCGACCGGGGCGAGATCGAACTGGAGTGCCTTCATGGGAGTCGCCGGCGCTTCGGCCGGGGGAGCCTCGTCTGGCTCGTTGGCCTCGATCTGAAGATCATCCACAACCCCGGGCCGGTAGCGGCCGCGTTGATGGCCGTGTCACGAAGAGGCAGAGCGGAACCGATACCGACCGACCTTGGTTACGCTCCCGAACCTAGGTCCTAGCCAGAGGGGAACTCGCCATGAAGCCTGAACTTGCCGAGACCACCGGCCAAGAGCCGGTTGCCCGTCAGCTCGAGCGCTATCGCCGGGAGCTGATCGGCTTCTGTTACCGGATGCTTGGTTCGAGCCTCGAGGCCGAAGACGCGGTTCAGGAGACCTTGACCCGGGCGTGGCGGGCCTACGACCGCTTTGAGGGCCGGTCCGGGCTGCGGACCTGGCTCTATCGGATTGCCACCAATGTCTGCATCGACATGCTCAAGGCCAGCCAGCGGCGGGCACTGCCGATGGATCTGTCTGAGGCGGGCAAGGCCGACGATCCCCTGGCACCGCCGCTGCCTGAACGGAGCTGGGTGGAGCCGATACCCGACCAGCTGGTGCTGGACTCAACCATGGATCCGGCCGATCTGGCCGTGGCCCGGGAGTCGATCCGGCTGGCGTTCATCGCCGCCCTCCAGCATCTACCTGCCCGGCAACGTGCTGTTCTCATCTTGCGTGACGTACTGCAGTGGCAAGCGTCGGAAGTAGCCGATCTGCTGGGCTCGTCGGTTGCCTCCGTTAACAGCGCCCTCCAGCGGGCAAGAGCAACTCTCGATGCCCGCCGGCCGGTCGACGTCAGCGACTCCGAGGTCGACTCCGACCTACTGGCCCGATACCTCGACGCCTTCCAGCGATACGACATGGCGGCGCTGACCGAGTTGATCACCGCCGACGCCATCCAATCGATGCCCCCCTACAGCCACTGGCTGCGGGGACGGGAGGAGATCCTTAGCTGGTGGGTGGGGCCGGGGGCGGGTTGCCGAGGATCCCTCTTGATCCCCACTGAGGCCAATGGGGTTCCCGCCTTCGGGCAGTACCGGCCCAGCGGTCCCGGAGGAGCGTTCGAGCCCTGGTCCCTCCATGTCCTGAACATCAAAGAGGGCCGGATCGTCGAGTTCACCTTCTTCCTCGACACCGCCCGCTTTTTTCCCCTCTTCGGGCTGCCCACCTCCAGAGAGGACATCGACCGGCTGGCGCTAACCACGGCTTAGCCCGTTCTGTGAAGATTTTTCCGTCGCTGCGACGGAAAGATCGACACAGAACAGTGGGATGAGCCCAGCCGTGCGGATTTTTCCGTCGCTACGACGGAAAAATCCGCGCAGGTGCTTGACAAAATGGTCGGTTATACCCGACTATACGGCTATGGCCGACCATTCGGTGCCGGACTACGACTTCGAGGAGACTCTCAAGCTCGACTCTCCTCAGCAATGGCGTGCCTTATTCGAGGAAACCAGACGCCGGATTCTCCATCTCCTAGGGGAACGAGCCGCCACCGTGACCGAGTTGGCGGAAACTCTGGGGGTACCCAAGGGCACGATCGGGCACCACATGGGGAGGCTGGAGACGGCGGGCCTGGTAAGGGTGGTGCGCACCAAAAAGGTGAGAGCGATCGAGGCCAAGTATTACGGCCGCACCGCCCGCACCTTTCTCCTGACTTCCACGGCCGAGGCCGACTTCGAGCTCGCTCCCGATTGGTTTCTGTCCCTGGCCTCCGCCGAGCTCGCCCGGGCCTCCGAAAGGGAAGAGGCAGAAAAGTCCACGATGAGCACTCTGCGTTATGCCCGTATCCCCTCGGAGCGGGCCGAGGCTTGGGTCACCCGGCTCGGTGAGTTAGCCCGCGAGTTCGTGACCGAAGAGCGAGGAGGGGACGTCACCTACGGGCTCCTGCTCGCCTTCTACCCCAGCGATCACCCCCATCTCCCCGACCCCGCCCCTACCCCGTGACCAAACCTCTCGGCATCAGCTATTGGAGGCTGTGGATCGCTTCGGCTATCACCAACTTCGGTGACGGCATCTCCATCGTTGCCTATCCATGGCTGGCGTCGGCCGTCACCCGCAACCCCCTACACATCGCTCTGGTAGGGGTGGCAACCCGACTGCCCTGGCTGCTCCTGTCCCTGCCCGCCGGAGTCGTGACCGACCGTGTCGATCGACGCCGGCTAGTGGTGTTGATGGACAGCCTCCGTTTCCTCATCACTCTCGGGGTGGCCGCGGCGGTACTCCTTGTCCAGGCCGACCTCGCCTCCCCGGACGAGATCGCAGCCGGTGCCGCCCAACCCCCACCCAGTGCTGGTTTGCTCCTGGTCGTCATCTACGCCGCGGCACTGCTCCTGGGCTGCGCCGAAGTGTTCCGGGACAACGCCGCCCAGACCCTGATGCCGGCCATCGTCGACAAGGTCAACTTGGAAAGGGCCAACGGCCGCTTATGGGGGGCGGAGATGGTGATGAACTCCTTCGCCGGGCCCCCGGCCGGTGGTTTCCTGCTGGCAATCGGCTTCGCGTTGCCTTTCTTCGTCGATGCTGCCACCTTTGCCGCTTCGGCTGCCTTGATCTTCACCATCGCCGGCAGGTTCCGGCCCATAGCCGAGCCGAGTGAAGCAGCGCCGCCGGGCTCATTCACGGGCCAGCTCAAGGAGGGGGTGCGCTGGCTGTGGAGTCACCGCCTCTTCCGACCCATGGCCATCGCCTTGGGAGTGATGAACGGGATGAACAACCTGGCGACCGCCACCTACGTGCTCTTCGTGCAGGAGGTACTCCTCCTCAATGCGGCTGCCTTCGGGGCGTTGATGACCGCCGGCGCCGCCGGAGGATTAGTCGGCTCGCTGGCCGCGGCGGGGCTGGCCCGACGCCTGGGGCAAGGGCCCTCGCTGTTCGTCTCCGTCCTTTGTTTTGCTATCGCCACCCTGATCACCGGTCTGGCTTCGTCGTTTTGGCTGGTGTGGCTGATGTTCGCGGTGATCAGCTTCATGGCCATGTTGTGGAACGTGATCACCGTCTCCCTTCGTCAAGCTCTTATCCCCGACCGGCTCCTGGGCCGGGTCAATTCGGTCTATCGCTTCCTCGGTTGGGGCAGCATTCCCTTGGGAGCACTCCTCGGTGGAGTGGTGGTGGCAATCTCGGAGGGACCTCTGGGACGGGAATGGGCCCTCCGCGCGCCCTTCATCGTCGCCGCCGTGGTCCAGGCGCTCCTCTTCGTCTATGTCCGCCCCCGGCTGGGGAGCGCCCAGATCGCCGAGGCTCAGGTATCAAGCTGACTGCCGTTCTGGTGACGGTTGAGCAGGAATATCCTCCTCAACCGTCACCGGAACGGGGTTGAGACGGAGCCGACGCAGCAATTGGGCGTTGACGGCCACGATCACCGTCGAGGCGCTCATCAAGACTGCGGCGGCGGCGGGAGCGAGGACGATGCCCGCTCCGGCCAATACTCCCCCAGCCAGGGGTATCGCTACCACGTTGTACCCCGCCGCCCAGACCAGGTTCTGAATCATCTTGCGATACCCCGCCTCGGAGAGGCGGCGGACTGCCACCACCCCCCGAGGGTCATCGGAGGCGAGCACGATCCCGGCCGACTCGATGGCCACGTCGGTCCCGGCCCCGATGGCGATACCCACATCGGCCTGGGCCAGGGCCGGGGCATCGTTGACCCCATCCCCAACCATCGCCACCCGCCGCCCCTGTGCCTGCAAACCCTCGACTTGGGAGTGTTTGTCTTCGGGGAGGACCTCAGCCAGCACCTGGTCAATACCTAGTTCCGCCCCCACCGCATTCGCCACCTGGTGGGCGTCGCCGGTGATCATGGCCACCTTCACCCCCAACCGGTGGAGTTCATCAACTGCCTCTTTTGACTCGGGACGGACCTCGTCCTCAAGTGACAGGGCGCCGATCACCTGCCCATCCGCAATCACATAGAGAACGGCTGCCCCCCGCTCCCTCCACTCTTCCACCGCCTCCCCCACCACCGATGGGACCTCGGGCTGCCGTTCGGTGAGGAGAGCCGGCCCCCCCACCGCCACCATCTTCTCCTTCACTCGCCCCTCCACTCCCCGGCCGCTCATCGCCCTGATGTCCTGACCAGTAGGGATCTGCCCGGTTTCGTGAGCGGCGGTGACGATGGCCCGAGCCAGGGGGTGTTCCGACTCCGCTTCGACCGCCGCCGCCAGCGCCAGCAGACCGGCGCGGTCCCCGTCGACGGCAACGCTTCCGGCCAAGCGGTGGCTTCCCCTGGTCAAGGTTCCGGTCTTGTCGAACAGAACCATGTCGATGTTGCGCATCCGTTCCAGCGCCAACCGGTCTTTTACCAGAATGCCGTTGCGAGCCGCCATCCCGGTGGAGATGGAGATCACCAAGGGGATGGCCAGCCCCAGGGCATGAGGACAGGCGATCACCAGCACCGCCACCGCTCTCACCACTGCTTGATCGGGCTGGCGGGCAATGAGCCAGGCAGCCACGGTGATCGCCGCCGCCGCTACCGCCACATAGAAGAGCAGAGCGGCGGCCCGGTCCGCCAGGACCTGGGCCCTCGATCGCGATTGCTGGGCCTGGGCGACCAGCCGGTGGATTCCGGCCAGCGCAGTGTCTTCCCCCACCGCCCGCACCCGGACCCGGATCGAGCCGTCGGTAGCCACGGTTCCCGCCACCACCCGGTCCCCTTCTCCTCGGGCGACTGGTTTCGACTCGCCCGTGACCATCGATTCATCGACTTCCACCTGCCCGGTTTCGATCTCCCCGTCGGCGGGTATCCGACCCCCCGGCCTCACCAAGACCAGATCGCCCACCCTTAAGGCGGAGATGTTGACCAGTTCGGTCCCATGGTCGGTGACCTTCTCGGCCTCATCCGGCAACAACTCGGCCAGGGCGGCCAGCGCGCCCTGAGCCTGGCCGATGGCCCGCATCTCCATCCAGTGGCCGAGGAGCATGATGGTGATCAGAGCCGCTAATTCCCACCAGAACTCGAGGTCGAATAGGCCGAAGGTGGTGGCAGCCGAAGCCGCGAAGGCCACCGTGATGGCCATACCGATGAGGAGCATCATCCCCGGCTGGCGATCTCGGGCTTCTTGAACTGCCCCTCGCAGGAAGGGCGATCCCCCGTAGATGAAGATGGCGGTGCCCAGCAAGGGAGCGATCCACTCCGATCCGGGGAACGCCGGAGCGGTGTAACCGAACCACTCCTGGATCATCTCGGAGTAGGCGACTACCGGGACGGTTAGGGCGAGGGAGAGCCAGAAGCGATCCCGGAACATGCCAACGGTGTGGCCGGCATGTTTGTCGTGTCCGCTGGGATGGGAGTCGAGATGGTGCCCACCGGGATCGGAGTCGTGGTGGTGATTGTCCACCCAGACATGTAAGCAAGTCGGGCGGCCCACCGGCCGCCCGACTTGCCCTCCTAATGGTGGGTCAGCTCACCGGAACTTCGGGTCTTCGGTTCCGAATACCTGCCATCTGACCTCCCAAAAGCCTGGTTCGACCGGGTCGGCCTCCACCCCGAAGAAGCACCAGGTATGACCTTCCGGAATGATGAGAGTCCCGACTTCACTCACCGTGACCTCTCCGTCTCCGAAGGCGACATCACAGGCCGGCATATCTCTGAAGTCCTCAGGTCCCTCGGCATCGGGATCGTATTGCAGGACCAGGAGATTGGGGTCGTCGAAGGGTTTGGTGAATTGGATCTCGCCCTGGAAGTTGACCGTGGTGTCACCACGGGGGATGAACACCACCACTTCGTCCCCCGGCCCCTCACTCCCTGAATCGATCGCCACGAAGGCACTCTTCTCCACCGAATCGTCACAGCTTCCATCGTCTGGCCGGGTGAAGCTGGCAGAGCTGCCTTCACCTTCCGCTGGACCTTCCGCTGGGACACTCTGGCCGCAGCCAATCGGTTCACCCTGGAACTGGTTGCCGAAGTCGATCCCGGTCATGTCGCCTTCGGAAGTGTCGACGGTGTGGCAAGACGGTTCGGTGGGAAAGGTTTGCGTCCACCCGTCGCGCTGGACTTCACAGACTTCGTGAACACCGGCCGATACCCCGTCAAAGGAGTAGGCGCCGCCTTCACCAGTGACCGTGGT
Source organism: Acidimicrobiia bacterium (assembly GCA_035281425.1). Lineage (GTDB taxonomy): Bacteria > Actinomycetota > Acidimicrobiia > Spongiisociales > ZC4RG35 > JAICND01. The sequence goes on along the minus strand of DATEDX010000068.1, from coordinate 103 downwards.
CGTTTCACCGTCGAGTTCGATGGTCCAGCCTTCCAGCCCCCCCTCACCTTCGCCCTGCTCGCCGTTGCCGTCGGCATCTTCGAACTTGACGCCGGAGATGCTG
>DATEDX010000067.1:0-9188 GCA_035281425.1 Acidimicrobiia bacterium | reverse complement strand
GCCGCCGAGTTGACGTTTCCAAACAGGTTGCGGGCTGCCTGGGTGACGGCCGAGACCGGGTTCCATTCGGCGAAGATCCGCAGCGGGGTGGGCAGGTTCTGGCTGGGGACAAAGGCGTTGGAGACGAAGGTCAAAGGCATGATCACCATGAAGGAGGCGTTGTTGACGACCTCGGGTGCCGGCACCAACAGTCCCACGCTCGCCATCACCCACGAGAAGGCGTAGGAGAACAAGAGCAGCAAGGCGAACCCGGCCAATGCTTCCCACACCGAAGTGCGGATGCGCCATCCCACCAGCAGTCCGGTGCCGGCCATGATGACGATAGAGAGCACGTTGTAGAACACGTCGCTGGCGGTTCGTCCCACCAGCACTGCCGAGCGGGTCATCGGTAGCGATCGGAAGCGGTCGATGATGCCCTTCTGCATGTCCTCGGCCAGCGAGGCACCCGTATAGGTGGCGCCAAATACCACCGTCTGGGCGAAGATCCCCGCAATGAGGAACTCGCGATAGTTGACCCCCGGCACCTCGATCGAGCCACCGAAGACATAGGCGAAGAGGAGCACGAACATGATGGGGGACATCAACACCCACACCAGTAGTTCCGGCACTCTTTTGATCTTGATCAGGTTGCGCTGGGCGACGGTGAGCCCGTCGGCGGCAACCCACATCAGTTGACTCATCAGGCAATCTCCTTCAACTTCACATCGTTCTGACCGTCATCGACGCTGCGGTGACCGGTCAGAGTTAGGAACACGTCATCGAGGGTGGGGCGGCGCAGCCCCACGTCGAGGATGGTCACCGCCCGCTGGTCGAGTCCCCGCAATACATCGGTGAGGACCCCGCTGCCTCCCGCCACCGGCGCGGTGAGCGTGCGGTTCTGTTCGTCGACCACCACCTCCCCCACTGCGTGGGCCCCCAACGTTTCCCGAGCCCGAGGGATGTCTTGGGGTGAGGCCACTACCAGCTCCACCCGCTCACCGCCGATCTGACGCTTCAGATCATCAGCCGAGCCGCGAGCGATAGCGTGGCCATGGTCGATGACGACGATGTTGTCGGCCAGGCGGTCGGCCTCCTCCAGATATTGCGTGGTGAGGAGGAGGGTGGTACCGGCGGCCACCATCTCCCGGATCACCCCCCACATCTCTGCCCGGCTGCGAGGGTCGAGTCCGGTAGTGGGCTCGTCGAGGAACAACACCTTGGGTTCCGCCACCAGGGCGCCGGCCAGGTCGAGACGGCGGCGCATACCTCCGGAGTAGGTCTTGACCGGACGGTCGGCCGCATCGGAAAGATCGAAACGGTCCAGCAACTCTCGGGCCCGAGACCGGGCCCGAGCCCGACCCAAACGGTAGAGCTTGCCGAACATGTAAAGGTTTTCGAACCCGGTGAGGTGCTCGTCGACGGCGGCGTATTGGCCGGAAAGCCCAATCCGGGAACGGACCTCGTTGGGATGGGCGACTACGTCCACCCCCGCCACCGTGGCCCGCCCGCCGTCGGGAAGGAGCAAGGTGGTGAGGATGCGTACCGCGGTGGTCTTGCCGGCGCCGTTGGGACCCAAGAGCCCGAGGACGTGACCTTCGGGAACCGAGAGGTCGAGACCGGCGAGGGCCGTCACCTCTTTATAACGTTTGACCAGGCCCTCAGCCCAGATCACCTCATTCATGCTCTCTCCTTCTGCTTACTCGTGGATGAGACCTTGCCCAGCGGCGAAACTCATCGGTGCAGTAACCATATCTGATATTCCGGCCACTTCTTGACCGGAATGCCTACCATTATTTGGGCCCGTGGCCGATACCACTTCACGCGCTCTCCAGCTGCTCTCCTTGCTTCAGGGCCGGCGCAACTGGAGTGGCGAGGAGCTTCGTAACCGGCTCGAGGTCAGCGAACGAACCCTCCGCCGTGACATCGACCGGTTGCGTGAGTTGGGATATCCGGTCGCCGCCACCACCGGGCCGGCAGGAGGGTATCAACTTGAAGCGGGTGCCGAGATTCCTCCCCTGCTGCTCGACGACGATGAGGCGGTGGCCATCGCCATGGGTTTACTCACCGCTGCCGGAGGCACCATCACCGGGATCGAGGAAACCTCGCTGCGGGCCCTGGCCAAGTTGGAGAAGGTGCTCCCGCCCCGGATCCGCAAGCGAGTGCAGCTCATGCAGGCGGCGGTGGTGCCGCTGGTCCGGGCCTGGGTGACGATCGACGCCGACATCCTCACCACGGTGGCCATGGCCTGCCGCGATCGAGAGCGGCTCCGCTTTGACTACGTCACCCGGGAAGGGGAACGAAGCGAACGCCATGTCGAGCCTCACCAGGTGGTCACGCTCTCACAGCGGTGGTACCTCCTCGCCTACGACCGGGACCGGGAGGATTGGCGCACCTTCCGCCTCGACCGAGTGGAGAGTCCCCGGGCTACCCGGATGACCTTTCCCCCCCGCCCGGTGCCGGGAGGAGATCCGATCGAATTCGTGATGCGGTCGTTGAGTTCACGCCCCATGCGTTATCAGGTGCGGGCCGAGCTGGACGCACCCGCCGCCCAGGTCGCCGCCAACCTGCACCCGGGGCAGGGTGAGGTCGAGCCCATCGATGACCAGCATTGCCTTCTCCGGACCCAGGGTGACTCCCTCGAGTGGCTCGCCTTCATGCTCATCTGGCATGGAGTCTCCTTTCGCGTCCTCGAACCCCCCGAGCTGATCGATTACCTGACCCAACTCGCCTACCGCCTCCAACGGCTTTCTTAGGACCCAAAGGGGTCGTTTTCCGGGCCCTCTGGGTCCTAAGAATGCGGTAGGCGGAACCAAATACCGACCCGGGCGGGTTGCAGGGTCTGGGCCACCACCCCGGCCAGCTCCTCTTCCATGTGGCTGGGATCCACCCGTCGTCGCAGACTGCTGCTGAAGGCGTCGATCACCCCCTGGGCGTCGTAGCGGGAACGGTTGAAACGGCGATCTACTAGGCGCTGGATACGAGCTCGGAGCGGATTGAACATCGCCGCCGCCGCCAGGGTCGAAGCAGCGATGAAGAGGTCGGGTTGTTCGCCCAGCAGCTGCGACGGAAGCCAGACCGCTCCTACGACGTAAATCAAAGCAACGACTCCGATCACCAAGCCATAGCTGATAGTCCTCGACACGATCCGATCGATCTCGTACAAGCGGTACCTGAGGACTGCGACTCCGATGGCAAGTGGTATCAGAGTGAGACTCAAGACGAAGAGGACGGAGAAGAGTTGAAAGGTTTCATCGGCGAGGAATTGGGTCACGGTCAGTCCGGCGATGGCCATAAGCAGACCCGCCAGAAACCAGCTGAACTGCAAGCGTTCCGCTCCTCGGGCCCGCCTCCACCTCGGCACCACGCTCCCGAGGGAAAGTGCCATGGACAAGGGGACGACCAGGAATCCATCGTCGAGAAGGAAGTCGGTGAGGGCGGCGAGCGCGGGCACCGCGAGCGGGCTGACCTGGCCGGTGAGCTCTTTGGGAGCGGGGCTGACCAATTCGGCCAGGATCACCACGGACAACAACACCAGCAGCCATACGCAGAGGCCCGCGGTGAAGCGATCGGTGGGCCGGCCCGAGGGAAAAAGCACGGGGATTAATACGAGCACCAGCCAGGAGCTGTAGCCAAGGATGTGGGTGAACATCTCCAGCCACACCGAATTGGGGAAACGCTCCAGGGCGAGGAACAACATCATGTTGATTCCCCAAGAGAGACCGACCAACAGCAGCAGCCAGCCGATGACGTTTCCGGGGCGCCGGTGGAGAATCACGGCGCCCACCACTGCATAGCCAATCCAGGAGAGCGCCCACCAGCCGTCGGGGACCAGGAATGCTCCGACTACCAGGCTCCCCAGGGCAAACAGCAACAAAATCGCCGGCCCCCATGACCTCAACCCTGAGGCATTCATCGCCGAACCCAGATACCGACCCGGGCGGGTTGCAGGGTTTGTGCCACCACTCCGGCCAGGTCCTCTTCCATATGGATGGGGTCTACCCGACGTCGCAGACTGCTGCTGAAGGCGTCGATCACCCGCTGGGCGTCATAGCGGGAGCGATTGAAACGGCGGTCGACGAGGCGCTGCAAGCGACGCCGGAGCGGATTGAAGAGGCCTGCCACCGCCAAGGTCGACGCCGCCACCGCCAGATCGCTGTCGACCGGCAGCACTTGACTGAGAAGGGTGATCCCCCCGAAGTACACCCCGGCAAGGGCGGCGATGACCATGCCGTAGGAAACCGTGCGGGAGATGATCCGCTCGATCTCGTAGAGCCGGTAACGCAGCACCGCCAACCCGATCGAGATGGGGAGGGCGGCCACCCCCAGGCCGAAGATGGTGTTGCCAACCCAATCCGGAACCTCCGACCCGTCGAGCAGGTCCCCTACCAAGATCACCGCCACAAACAGAAAGGCGGCAAAGAGGAACCATTTCATCTGCAGACGCTCGAGCCCTCGCGCCCTTCGGTAACGGAGAACCAAGGAAACGATGGAGGCCACAATGAAGATGCCGATCACGGCCAGGTTGAGTCCGCCGTAAGGGCCGTATTCGGGGTTGGGAACACCGGGTATTCCCAAGGGATTGGGCGCCCACTGGCGGCAAGGGTCTCCTTCCGCCACGCAGAGTTCTTCGGCCACCACATAGCTAAGGGCGGTCAGGGCGGAGAAATAGCCCGTCCACTCCAGCGGACGCCACCGCCTCGAGGGCGGCCGGCCATCGGGAAACCAGAGCAGCAAGAACCCGGTGAGGGCAAACCAAGAGAACCAGAGGGCACCGCCGATGGCGCTACCGGCCAGGTAGCCCTGGTCGTCGAGAAAGCCGGCGATGCCTGCCCCCACCAAAGACAACCCGATCAGAGACAGGATCCACCCGATCCGGTTGCCGGCGGCCCGGGCCAGCACCAACGCTCCCACCAGAACGAAGGCGGTGGCACCCACCAACAGGAGCGGGTCCGCTTGCTGCGGCCAGTCGGTGAGCAAGAGCACCACGATCCCCACGGCGCCGAGGAAGGCGACGGCGGCGGCCTGCATGGAGGGAGCTACCCGACGCCTTCCCGAACCGACGGTCATCACCCAACTATGCCAGACCTAGAGGATGAGATCGTTACGACACACGGGTCGCAACGAAAGGGCACAGGTCGCCCAAGAGGTGTGCCTCGTAGCGGTCTCGTAACTGTGCAGCGCCAGGGTGGTGCCAGGCAGGGACAGTCCCTGCGTGGGAGTAAGGAGGCAATATGCGCAGATGGACTGCGATATCGATAATGGTCGGGCTGCTGGTGCTCGGCCCGGCAGGAATGGCACTGGCCCATGAATGCATCGTCGTCAACCGGTCGGCCACCGGGTCGGAGAAAGCGGCCAACAGCGGCAACTGGTTCTACGTAACCACCGACGACATCATCGTCTTCATCACCGGTGATCCGTCGTTGGTACCTGCCTTGTCGGAGCCCTACCGGCAGGCGGTCGAGGAAGCGGGTCTTCCCACCGAGTTCGCCATCTTCGAGCGGCGTACTCTGGGAACCAGGGGAGACGGCTCCTCTACGCCGGGTTATACCGATCGGGGCCATACCTCCGACGGCAAGGGCATCGAGCACCTATTCGAAGGCGGGTACGTCGACCAGTACGTCGCAATACTGCTCAGCCTTCTCCCCTCCTGAGCATCACCACCGGACCTAGCCTGCGATCGAGAGGAGGTGCCGATGGCACACGATGAGCATCCCAATGTTGCTCTCATCCGAGAGGGGTTCGAGGCCATGGCCCGGGGCGACACCGAGAGCATGGCCAATCTGCTGTCCGATGACGTGGTCTGGCATGTCGGCGGTAACAGCAAGTGGGCAGGGTCTTATGAAGGGAAAGAGAAGATCTACGAGCTATTCGCCCGGCAGGCACAAGCGATGGGCGAGCAACCAGCACCCGAGATCCACGACATCTTGGGCAACGACGATCACGTCGTGGTCCTCGGTTCGGCCGAGGCCCATGCTCCGGACGGCTCCAGCGCAGCCTGGAAATACAGCCAGATCTTCCATGTCCGCGACGGGAAGGTGACCGAGGTGTGGGGGATGGCGGAGAACGACGCCGAGGTTGATCCTTTCCTCGATCGTCTACCCGACTGAGAACCAACCGACGTTATAGGGAGCGGCTTCTTCCGAAGCCGCTCCCTATAGTTCCGGCACTGGAGGTTCGGTTGGCCGTCGATCCGATCGAGATCATCCTGCTGCGGCAGTGGGCCTCCTACATCGCGGTCCCGATGTGGATCACAGATGCCGAAGGCCGCCTGGTTTACTACAACGAGTCGGCGGAGCCGATCCTGGGGGTTCGCTTCGAAGACGCAGGGGAGCTACCGGCCGAGGAATTGGCCGAGCGGTTCGCGATGTGTGACGAAGATGGCCGCCCTCTCTCCAACCACGAGCGACCGCTGATGATTGCCCTCACCAAACAGATACCGGCTCATCGCCGGATCCGGCTACGGGGAGCGGACGGGAGCTGGCGGCAGATCGAAGCCAGCGCCATTCCGCTCACCGCCACCGACGACCGCCACCTCGGGGCCATGGCCATCTTCTGGGAGGACTCGCCGCCTCCGACAGATGCTGGCCCGGCATAGAATCGCCTTCCGGCAGGAGGTGTTGGCTGGCCCAGCATCCGATCGAGATCATCTTGGTCCGCCAATGGGCCTCTTACATCGCGGTGCCGATCTGGATCATCGATCCGGACGGCGACCTGATCTACTGCAACGAGGCCGCCGAGGAAGTCACCGGGGTCAAATTCGACGAAGAGGGCGACGCCCCCCTGGACACCTACGCGGTTCGTTTTGACGTCTGCGATCTCGACGGCAATCCACTGATGACCGAAGACCTCCCCATTGCCATCGCCCTCAGCAAACACACCGCGGCCCACCGGGAGATGAAGATCCAGAATGAGGCCGGGGAGTGGCGCCAGATCGAGGTCACCGGGATCCCCCTGGTCGGCCAGGGGGGTCGCCTGCTGGGGGCCATGGCCATGTTCTGGGAGGTAGGAGGACCGTGAAGGTCACCCTCTGCGGAACCCGGGGGTCGGTGGGTCGAGCCGGGGGCCGCACCGTGCGCTACGGCGGCGACACCTCCTCGGTGGCGGTGCAGGGCAACGACGGTGACCTCCTGGTCCTCGACGCCGGATCGGGCATCACCAACGTCCACGACCTCATCGACCCCTCCACCTCCCGCATCGACATCCTCCTCACCCATCTCCACATGGATCACATTCAGGGCCTGGGCTTCTTCCGCCCTCTGTTCAACCCCGATATCGAAACCCACATCTGGGGACCCGTCTCCACCACCGCCGGGCTGGCTAAGCGACTGAGCCGCTACCTTTCGCCCCCCCTCTTCCCGGTGCGTCTCCGCGACCTCAATTCGCTGCACTTACACGATGTCCTCCCCCCCGGCGCCTTCTCTTTGCCCGGATTCGAAGTGACCGCCGACCTTGTCATCCACCCGGGTCCGACCCTGGGCTATCGCATCGATGAGAACGGTCACAGTCTCGCCTACCTTCCCGACCACGAGCCTGCTCTTGGCTCTCCGGACATGAACGACTCTTCCCGCTGGCTCTCCGGCTATGGGCTCATCAAAGGTGTCGAGATCTTGATTCACGACGCCCAATACACCGCCGAGGAATACCGAATCAAGGTGGGGTGGGGCCACAGCACCTATGACCAGTGTCTGGCCCTGTCAAGACGAGGAGAAGTGGGGACGCTGGTCACCTTCCATCACGATCCGGAGCACAGCGACGAAGAGCTCGATCGATTCCATCAGGAGATCTCGGAGCGGGAGCAGGGGGTGGTGATCGAGCCGGGATTGGCCGGGGCTGTGTTCACGCTGTGACCGGTGACACCGGGGGGGTGGGCGTGGAAGCCGCCCGGGACCGGGGGATCAAGATCGGGACCTGTTCTTGGACCGATCCCACCCTCACCGGCACCGACGCCTTCTATCCCGAGCGGAAGATGACCGCCGAGGAGCGGCTGGCCTTCTATGCCGAACGTTTCCCCATCGTCGAGGTGGACGCCACCTACTACGCCCCTCCCTCGGAACGGGTGTCGGGTTTGTGGGTGGAGCGGACCCCGGACGACTTCGTCTTCGATATCAAAGCCTTCCGGCTGTTGACCCAGCATCCGACCCCACCGTCGTCGCTGTGGAAGGACTTCCGGGCCAAGCTGCCGGCCGAGCTGGCGGAGAAGAAGAACCTTTACATGCGCGATCTTCCCCGTGACTTGCAGGCGGAGGCGGTAGCGGCCTTTCGGGAGGGGCTGATGCCGTTGCACTCGGCGGGGAAACTGGGAGTGGTGCTGATCCAGCTTCCGCCTTTCGTCTATCCGACCCGGGGATCGTTTGGCTACCTGAAATGGCTGGCGGCTCATCTGGAGGACTTCCAGCTGGCGGTGGAATTCCGCAACGGACGCTGGCTCGACGAGGAGCACATGACCGAGACCCTCGACTTCCTGGAACGGCACCGGCTTGCCTACGTCTGTGTCGATGAGCCCCAAGGGTTCAAGAGCTCAGTCCCTCCGGTGGTGGCGGTTACCGCCCCGGTGGCCGAGGTTCGTTTCCACGGCCGCAACGCCGAGAACTGGGAGAAGAAGGGGATCTCGGCGGCGGAGCGGTTCCGATACGACTATTCGGCCAAAGAGATGGAAGAGTGGGTGCCGCGGGTGGAGAAGCTGGCCGAAGAAGCCGGCTCGGTCCACGCCCTCATGAACAACTGCTACGCCGACTACGGGATCCGCTCTGCCCACCTCCTGGCCGGCCTGCTCGACTAGCGGGGGCAACCGCAACGCCTTCCGCTTTCCTGCATTCTTAGGACCCACAGGGGTCGGAAACCGGGCCGTTTGGGTCCTAAGAATGGGGTTGGAGGAGGTCAGAGTCCCAGATAGCGGTGGACGTAGTGGACGGCGATGGCCCCTTCACCGACGGCCGAAGCCACCCGCTTGAGGGAGCCGGCCCGGACATCTCCGGCGGCGAACACCCCGGGAACGCTTGTCTCCAGGGAGAAGGGAGAGCGTTCCTCTTTCCACAGCTTCGACCCGCTCCGTTCCGGGCCGACCAAGAGGTAGCCCTGTTCATCGCGGGCCACCATCCCTCCTAGCCAGTCGGTGCGGGGAGCAACCCCGATCATGACGAACACCGCCGCCGTGGGAAGCCAGATCTCGGTGCCGTTCTCGGTGACCCGGACCGCCTCCACGTGACCAT
>DATEDX010000066.1:0-3724 GCA_035281425.1 Acidimicrobiia bacterium | reverse complement strand
ATTCGGCGGGTACTCCGCCATGCCGGTCAGATCGACGTCCATGTTGTCTCCTACGAAGCGTCCCGGCACCCCCGATCTCGCCATCGTGGCGCCATCACTTGGAGCTCCCGGCGGCGGGGCTGGGCGTGGCTGATCATGGCGGTGGGGCTACCCGCCCTCAACTGGCTGCTCCTCTCGTTGCCCGGCCAGCTCAGGTTGGAGAACGTGTTGTTGATCTACTTGCTGGGTGCCGTGGTGGTGGGCCTGATCGGTGGAGCACTGCCGGCGGCGATTGCCGCTGTATTGGGATTTCTGCTGGCCAACTTCTTCTTCACGCCCCCCTTGCGGACCTGGACCATTTCCGACGCCGGTGACCTCGTAACCCTGGTCGTCTTCCTCCTTGTCGCCACTCTGGTGGGCACCCTGGTGGGGCTCAGCACCCGACGGGCGGTGGCCGCTGACCGTGCCCGGGCTCAGGCGGAAGCTCTCGCCGCCACCGCCTCCCTGGCTCATCCCGTGTTGGGTGCCAATGCCGGTTGGACCCTGGCCAGAATCCGGGACGCCTTCTCACTGGAAGCAGCCGCCATTTTGCGGCAGGGCGAGGTGGGATGGACGCCGTTGGTCACCGTGGGCAGTCCCACCATCGGCCGCCCCGATGACGGCAATGAAGTGATCCCCATTTCTGCTGACGCCGCGCTGGTTCTGCGCGGGGGGAGCCTCACCGCCGAGGACCGGCGGGTACTGGCGGCGTTTGTGGCGCAAATGGTCCAGGCCCTCGAATGGGAGCGTCTCGAACGGGAAGCGGCCACGGCGGAGGCGATGGCGGAGACCAACCGTATGCGGACCGCACTTCTCAACGCCGTCTCTCATGATCTGCGCACCCCGCTGGCCACCATCAAGGCGTCGGTCACCAGCCTGCTCGAAACCGGGGTGGCCTGGTCGCCCGAGCAAGTGGCCGCTTTCCATCACACCATCCTCGGCGAATCGGAGCGGCTCAACCGCCTAGTGGGCAACCTGCTCGACGCCAGCCGGCTCCAAGCCGGGGCGGTCCACGTCTTCTTCAACACCGTGGGGCTCGATGAGGTGGTGGCTGCCGCCGTCGCCAGCCTCGGCCGGGTAGATCAGCGGCTCGAGATCGACGTACCGGAGACGCTTCCCCAGGTGCAGACCGACGCCGCGCTGTTGGAACGGGTAGTGGCCAACCTGATCGAAAACGCGCTCGCCGTTTCGGAGGGTCCGGTGCGGGTCGCGGCCGGTGCGGTGGCGGGCAGAATTGACCTTCGCATCACCGACCGCGGGCCCGGCATTCCTCCCCTCCAACGCGAGCTGGTGTTCGAGCCTTTCCACCGGCTTTCAGGCACCGGCCACCGGCACGGCGTCGGCCTGGGTCTGACCGTAAGCCGTGGGTTCCTCGAGGCGATGGGCAATGAACTGACGATTGAGGACACGCCGGGTGGAGGCACCACCATGGTGATCGCCTTCAAGCCGGCTCGCCCCCCAGTGCCGGCTCCGAGCGGAGTTGCCACTTATGAGTGAGGGCCCCCGGGTCTTAGTGGTTGATGACGAACGGCCCATCGTGCGGGCACTCAGCATCAACCTGCAGGCGCTCGGGTATCGGGTGGAGGCGGCGTACACGGGGGAGGAGGCCCTGCGGGTGGCCATCGACCAGCGGCCCGACGCCGTCATCTTGGATCTCGGCCTACCCGGAATCGACGGGGTAGAGGTCATTCGTGGGCTTCGGGGCTGGACCAACGTTCCCATCCTGGTCCTCTCGGTGCGGGAAGGGGAGCGGGACAAGATCACCGCCTTGGAGTCGGGTGCCGACGACTACGTCACCAAACCATTCGGAATGGGAGAGCTGGTCGCGCGGCTGCGGGCGGCCCTGCGCCGGGCCGCCGCCGGCGACGTGGAGGAGCCGGAGGTGAAGACGGCGGCGTTTGTCATCGACCTGGCCGCCAAGAAGGTCACCGGAGCCGATGGCAAGGAGATACGGCTCACCCCAACCGAATGGGGGATCGTGGAAGTGTTGGTGAAACACCGGGGCAAGTTGGTGACCCAGACCCAGCTTCTACGACAGGTGTGGGGGCCCGACTACGGGCAGGAGACCAATTACCTGCGAGTGTTCATGGCCCAGCTGCGTCGGAAACTGGAGCCTTCTCCCAGCCGGCCCCGCTACTTCATCACCGAGCCCGGGATGGGCTACCGCTTCCTCCCTGACCCGCCGGACAGTCCGCCAACCCCGGGTTCGGGGTGATCGTTTTGATCAGTCCTGGCCCCGAGAATTGGAGGGGCGTTCGAAGACGGCCAAGCCCGTGGTCAGCACCGCAGCCACCGCCAGGGTGAGCCAGGAGGGCAGGTCCCCGAGGAGGGTCAAGAGCACGACCGCTAGGGCGAGGTAGGCGATGCGCCCTTTGGGAATGGCGATGCCTGCCCGGGCCAGGGCGACGGCCCCACTCCCCACGATGGCCACCAAGCCCAGCGTCAGCGCAACCAGTCCGGCTGCGGGTAAGGGATCTTGGGGATCGGTGACGCTCTCTTCGATGGCTATCGCCCACCCGATCACCCCGAAGACCAAAGGAAAGTGAGCGAATGAGTAGACGTCGCGGGCGAAACGGCCGACCAGGAGCGTTGGTTGAGCGGCCAGCCCTTCCTCGAGGGCGTCTTTCACCCACCCGAAGTAGGTCCACCACAGGGCGCAGGTTCCGGTGACGGCGATGGTGGTGACGGCTACCACTCCACCATCTAGGGACTGCACGCCGGCACTGATCCCGGCGGCAATCAGCGATTCTCCCAGGACGATGATGACGAAGAGGCCGTGGCGCTCGGCGAAATGCCGGGGGTAGATCCGCCACTCACTTCGACCCGCCCGCAAGGCGGCGACCACGTCGAGAAACGCGGCGATGCCGAGAGCGGGATAGCGAATCGGCGGCGGTCCCACCACGGCCGCTGCCACCGCAATCAAGCCCAGGCTCGACATCAGGGTCCAGGTGCGAACCGCCCGCACCCACTCCGCATCCCCGGTAGCCAGTTGCCACTGAAGGCTGATTCCGATGACCCGGACCAGAAGATAAGAGAGCGGGAAGAGCCAGCCCCAATGGTCGGTGAGGAGGGGGATGGTGACGGCCATCACAAAGGCGAGAGAGGTGGCGATCAGGGTGAGGAGCCGGACGGCCACGTGTTCCGTATCCGCCTCATTGAGCGACCAGGTGAACTGGGTCCAGGCCCACCAGACCAGCCAGAAGATGATGAGAGCCCGGGCCAGCCCGGACGGGGTTAAGTCGTGGGCAAGAACTCCGGTGACCTGGGTGACGGCGAAGACGAAGACCAGGTCGAAGAACAATTCGACAAACGTCGCTCCCTGCTCTTCCGTCCCCCGGAGATCCGCCTTGGCCACCGCCGCAGCCTAAGCGCCCTTACCCAGCGAGCGTGTTTACGACTTACCGAAAACGGGGACGGCGGCGCCGTTGATGACCCCCGATTCTTCGCTCAGCAAGAACTCGGCTACGGCGGCGATCTCGTCGGGAGTGGGCCAGTTGACGTAGTCGGCGTAAGGGGCAGCCGAGCGGGTGGCGGGGGTGTCGATCACCGAGGGAAGGAGGACATTGCAGGTGATTTGGGTGCCATCGAGTTCTTGGGCCACCGTCTTTCCCAGGGCCACTACCCCGGCCTTGGCGACGTTGAAAGCGGCCTGTCCCGCCGGGGTGTCGAAGGCGGCCCGGCTTCCCACCAGCATGATCCGTCCCCA
>DATEDX010000065.1:0-54064 GCA_035281425.1 Acidimicrobiia bacterium | reverse complement strand
CTGCTCATCACGTTGTTGCTGGTGGAGCGTCAGGTTCTGACCCGCCCGCTCCTCTATCTCAGCCTGTACCTGAAGCAGAACCGCACCGAGTACTACGACCGGCTGACCGCGATCCGCGAGCGCGGAGACTGGGAGGGCTGGCTGCGTTTCTTTCTCACCGGAGTGGCGGTGATTGCAAGCGACGCCACTGCAGTGGCTGCGGCGCTTACCGATCTCCGCGCCCAGCATCTCCGCATTGCGGCGGCCGAGAGTTTCGGTCGTTACGGTTTTCCCCTGCTCGACCTTCTCACCGAACAGCCCCTGGTGACAGTGGGCTACGTCGTCGAGCACCTGGGTGCTTCGCCCACCACCATCGGGGCGCTCCTAGACAAAGCGACCAAACTAGGGATGGTGGAGGAGATCACCGGCCAAAGACGCAACCGGGTCTACCGATACTCACCGTTCCTCGACCTGTTCACCCCCGACGAGCCAGGTGAGCAAGGCGTCGCCGGAGAGTTATGGTTGGGAGCCGACCCACAAGGGCTCGAGACCCAGCCCGAGGCAGACCAGGAGCAACCGAGGGTTGGTCTGTAGCCGTCCCACATAGCGGGATCGTCGTCCCCGTGACCGGGAACGGCGTGTACGTTCGGGCCAGCGTGAGTCCCACCGAGATCGCCGACGAGCTTCATCGGGCTCGCCTAGAGCGACGCCAAGTCACAACCTTCAGCAGCCGTCTCCCGGACTTCGACGCCGCCCTCGCCTATCGGGTCCAAGAAGTGGGCGTCGAGCGGCGCTTGGAGGAGGGTGAACGGGTAATCGGCGGCAAACTGGGTTTCACCAGCCGGGCCATGCAACAGGCTATGGGAGTCGATCAGCCGAATTACGGTTGGCTCACCGACGCCATGTTCCTACGCGATGGTGCCGTCGAACTCTCCCGGTTCATTCATCCCAAAGTCGAGCCCGAGATCGCCTTCCGGCTGGCGGCCGACCTCGATCCTCCCGTCACCGTCGAAGAGGTGCTGGCGGCCACCGCCACCGTGCTCCCTTGCCTGGAGGTCGTGGACTCCCGTTATGTGGATTTCAAGTTCGCAGCGCCTGACAACATCGCCGACAACAGTTCGGCGGGTGCGATCGCGCTGGGAAACCCCGGAGAGATCCGTCTGCCCGCCCGGCTTGATCTCATGGGAGTGGTCATCACCGAGAACGGGTCGCTGCGGCACACCGCGGCGGGGGCGGCCGCCCTCGAACATCCCGCCGCCGCGGTGGCCTGGATGGCCAACCACTGCCAGGGGCGCCGGCTGCGGGCGGGCGATGTGGTGATCTCCGGAGGCCTAACCCCTCCCATCGACCTCCACCCAGGAACAATCGTCACTGCTGACTTCGACCGCATCGGTTCGGTCACCATTCACGCCGCCTGAGAAAGGAAAAAGCCCATGCCGCTCGTGTACATCAACCTCATGGAGGGTCGACCTGCAGAGAAAATCGAGAAGATGATCACCGCCGTGTCCGAGGCCATCGCCACCAGTCTGGAGGCGCCCCTGGAGACCATCCGGGTGATGGTGCACGAGATGCAGCCTCATCAGTATGGGGTGGGCGGTAAACCCTGGACGGTGGTGAAGGCCGAACGGGAGGCACAACGACGCCAGGGAGGTGCACGGTGATAAGCGTTCAGCATTTCATCGGCGGGAAGTTCGTCGACTCCGCCGACGGTGCCACTTTCGAGTCGATCAGCCCCATCGACAACCAGCCGCTGGCGCAGGTTGCTGAAGGTGGCAACGAGGATGTGAACCGGGCGGTCGATGCGGCCAACGAGGCCTTTCCAACCTGGGCGGGAATGAGCCCTACTGCTCGCAAGCAGATCCTCCTCCGGGTGGCGGAGGGGATCGAGTCCCGGGCTTCCGAACTAGCCGAATGGGAGACCCGGGACATGGGCAAACCCCTCCAGGACTCCCTCGGCAAAGATGTCCCCCGGGCCGCCTACAACTTTCGTTTCTTCGCCGATTACGCCGAACATGTCGGCAGCCGGGCGTTCGACAAGCCCTGGGAGAACACCTTCGGATACGAGCTTCGGGAGCCGGTGGGCGTGGTGGCGGCCATCTCGCCCTGGAATTTCCCCCTCATGCTCCTCTCCTGGAAGGTGGCCCCCGCCCTGGCCTTCGGTTGCACGGTCGTGGCCAAGCCGGCCGAGCAGTCACCCATCACCGCCTCCATCCTGGCCGAGGTCTGCGCCGAGGCAGGCGTGCCCGACGGGGTCTTCAACGTAGTCCAGGGCTTCGGGCCCGACGCCGCCGGAGAGTTACTCACCCGTCATCCAAACGTGTCGGCCATAACCTTCACCGGCGAATCCAATACCGGTAAAGCCATTATGGCCGCGGCCGCCTCCGGGCTGAAGAAGCTGTCCTTCGAGCTCGGGGGCAAGTCCGCTTCGATCGTCTGCGCCGACGCCGATCTTGACGCCGCCGTAGCCGGGTCCCTCTTAGGAGTGTTCCTCAATCAGGGCGAGATCTGCTTGGCCGGCTCACGAATCCTGGTTCAACGTCCCGTGTACGAAGAGTTCTGTGCCCGATTTGTGGAGGGAGCTGAAAGCTGGAAGGTGGGCAACCCCCTCGACCCCACCACCCGGGTGGGACCACTGGTCTCCACCGAACATCTTGCCAAGGTGACCTCCTATATCGAACTGGCAGAAAGCGAGGGGGCCAAGCGGTTGACGGGTGGCCAGCGTCTCACCGAAGGAGAACTGGCCAGGGGGAACTACCTCGCCCCCACGGTTTTCGCTGATGCCGACAATTCAATGCGTGCCGCCCGGGAAGAAATCTTCGGACCGGTGGCGGTGATATTGCCCTTCGACGACGTGGAAGAGGCCATCGCCATCGCCAACGACTCCCCTTACGGACTGGCCGGGATGGTCTGGACCCAAAACCTCGACACCGCTCACCGGGTCGCACGAGGAGTCAAAACCGGCAATGTGTGGGTCAACTGCTTCTTCGTCCGCGACCTCAGGCTCCCCTTCGGGGGGTACAAGGAGTCCGGGCTGGGAAGAGAAGGCGGCGACTTCTCCTACGAATTCTTCACCGAAGCCAAGGCAGTGGTCATCAGGTTTTCCGGCCCCAGCTAAGACCGATGCGTCTTCTGGTGGGCTCCCTGGGCGATCTCCCCACCGAACGTTGCCAGGCAGTGGGTGATGGCTCGGCTGTGGTAGTGAGAGTGGGTGACGAGGTAATCGCATTTCCCAACCGCTGTTTGCACCAAAACTCTCCCCTCGACGGCGGCGTCGTGCTCGATGGGGTCTTGATCTGTCCCCAGCACTTCTGGAGATATCAACTTCCTGAAGGCAGCCACCTCGGGACCGGGGTTTCCCTCCCCACCTATCCGGTGGAGGTGAAGGGCGACCAGGTGTGGGTGGAGTTGCCCGATCCTCCGCCACCCCTCACTATGCGTGAGATGCTGCTCAAACATGCCCGGGAGTGGCGACCGGGGCCGCCGATCAAGGCTGTGATCTGGGATATGGGCGGTGTCTTCCGGCGCTACTTCACCGAGGCGCTGGTCGATATCGGTCGTCGTCAGGGCTGGCCCCTCCACCACCTTCCCCTCGGCCCCACCGGAGAGGTTCCGGATCCGGACTATTGGGCGATGGCCGAAGGAGAAATCGACGAGCCCGAATATTTGACCCTCGTAACGGATCGACTCCGAGGCGAAGGCATCACCCTGGATGTGGTCCACGATGTTGATTGGGCAGCCGAGGACCGACCTGAGACCTGGGCGGCGATCAACCGTATCCATCAAAGCCCCCTCCAGCAGGCAATCCTCACCAACGACGCCACCCGCTGGATGGGGCCTCAGTGGTGGGAGGCCTGGGAACCGGGCCGCTACTTCGCCCATGTCATCGACGCGGCCACGCTGGGAAAACGGAAACCCGACCCCGCCCCCTATCTGGAAGCTCTCGCTCGGGTGGGAGAGGCGCCGGCCGAGTGCATATTCGTCGACGACATGCCCGTCAATTGCCGAGGAGCGGAGGCGGTGGGGATGCGTTCGCTCTGGTTCGACATCACTCGGCCCCAAGAGAACATCGCCCAACTCATGTCCAAGATCCAACTGGAGGCACCGACATGACCCTCACCGCCGTCGAGATGGACCGCCACATCCGCAGCTACTTCGACGCCTGCAACGCCGCCGACCCCACAGCCATCGCTTCTCACTTCGTCCCCGAGGCGGTGCACTACTTTCCACCCGGCATGTATCAAGGCCCCTTCGTGGGGGCAGAGGTCATCGCCGAGAGGTGGGTCAGCGCCGTCGCCACCCTGGGGTCGATTTGGACCGTCGATCAGGTAATCGCCGAGCCCACCACCGGGAGAGCGGTCATCGAGTGGAGCCATTTCAAAACCAAGACCAAAACGGTCTTGCGTGGAGATGAGTGGTACCAGTTCGACTTGAGGAGTGGACTGATCCAGGAGATCCGCGCCTATTACGCCTCCCCTCAAGACCAATCCCTCCAACGCCTTGAGTTGGGAGGGTTCGACTACCGGGGACGGGGCTATCCCCTCGACCCACCTTTCGAACGGAAATGACGGCCGGGAGGACCCTCACTACCCATTGTGGGAGTTTGGCTCGGCCCCACCCGCTGCTCGAGACGATGCGGGAGAAGGAACAGGCCCGCCCTTATGACCGCGACCGCTTCGAAGATCAGATAGCTACAGCCGTAGCCGAGTCGGTGCGGCGCCAGATTGACTGCGGGCTTGATCTGGTCAACGACGGCGAGCAGGGCAAGGCCAGCTTCTTTACCTACGTGGTGGAGCGCTTGACCGGATTCTCAGCCACCGAAGGTGAACCGGTGCTTCCCCCCTCCTGGAAACGCGAGATCGAAGCTTTCCCTGATTATTACCGATCCTATTTCGGCAAATACACCGAGACGGTGGTGCCCTTGCGAGTGATGGCGTGTGTAGGGCCGGTGAGCTATCAGGGCCACGACCAGCTACGACGCGACATCGACAATCTCCGGAGGGCAGTGTCGGGAGGGCAGGCCGAAGGAGCATTCCTCACCGCCACCAGCCCCCGGGGATTCGGTCGCAATGTCCACTACCCCAGTGAGCAGGACTATCTAGTAGCGGTTGCAGAGGCGCTGCGGGAGGAGTACCTGACCATTGTCGATGCCGGCTTCACCTTGCAGATCGACGATCCTTGGTTGATCGAGATCCTGAGCGGTGGGCCCGGATCTGATCCGGCTGCCAACCGCCGCTTGGCGGAAGAACACATCGAAATCGTCAATCACGCCTTGCGAGGAATCCCCCCCGAGAAAGTGCGGCTCCACACCTGTTACGGCCTCAACGCCGGACCCCGCATCCACGATCTACCTCTGGCAGAGATCGCCCCTTTGATGTTGCGGATCAACGCCGGTGCCTATTCGTTCGAAGTGGCGAACCCCCGCCACTACCACGAGTGGAAAATCTGGGCCGATCTCCACCTTCCCGAGGAGAAGGTGCTGATCCCCGGGTTTCTGGGACACGCCACCAACTACGTCGAACATCCCGAGCTGATCGCCGATGGCATCTGCAACTACGCCTCTTTGGTGGGCCGTGACCGAGTGGTCGCCGGGGCGGATTGCGGGTTCTCCTCGCGGGCCACCTTCTCCCCTGAGGTCGACCCCGAGGTGGTATGGGAGAAGTTCCGAGCGCTGGCGGAAGGGGCCCGCATCGCCAGCAAGCGACTCTGGCCCTAATCACCTTCCGGCAGTGGCCGAACCCAGCTGACCAGACCCTGCCGAGAAGCCCATTCGTACAACTTGCGAAGGGTCTCCTCCGGCTCGGTGTATACCAAGCCCAGTTCGCGGGTGGCGCGTCCACCGTCATAGGCGTGGCCGTGGCGAAGGGTGCGCACCATTTCCGGGCAGATCGGAGCGCGGCGCCGCATCAGAGAGAGCGGCAACCAGAGGGCTGGGGCTAGTGCCGATACCAGCCCCATCGGCAAGAAGTGGGCGTTCAGTTTCCGGCCCGTCACTTCCCGGAGGATTTGAACGGCCTGCCGCACCGAGGTGGTGAAGGAGTTGAGGAGATAGCGGCGCCCTCGCTCCCCCCGCTCCGCGGCCAGAAGGTGGCCCCGGGCACAATCGTCGATGTCGACTACCGAGATAGTGGTGTCGACCAGCCAGGGAAGCCGGCCATTGATCACATCGAGGAGAAGCTTGCCGGTGCCGGTGGCCCGCCCCGGACCTTGGACCGAAGAGGGATTGACGATGACGTAGTCGAGGTCGGAGGCCTCACTGACGACCATTTGTTCGGCTTGGTACTTCGATCGCTCATAGTGGGAGTGGAATGATCCCCTGTGGGCCGTGTCTTCGTTGCCGACCGCTCCCCGGGGCTCGCCGATGGTGGCCGCCGACGACGTGTAGACGAGGCGCCTCACCCCCGCCGACCGGCAGGCCCGGACCACGTGGCGGGTTCCATCGACGTTCACGCGATACATCTCCTCGGGCCGGGGCTGGCACATGCGGTTGATCCCGGCCAGGTGATAGACAACCTCGACTCCCCGGCAGGCGGCCAGCACCGATTCATAGTCGAGAACATCGCCCATGGCTGCTTCCACCTCGACCGGCAGTTCCCGTCCGGGTCGGACCAGGGCCCGCACCGAAAGGTTGGCGGCGAGCAGGTGTCGCAGCACGGCTCCCCCCACCACCCCGGTGGCACCGGTGACCAACATGCTCACGCGGTGGACTTGACCCTGGTGTTGGCGACGATCTTGGAAAAGGCGGCGAAGTAACCCCAGGCACTGGCGATGGTCACGATCACTGCCACCCACATCACCCACTGGTCCAGGAACAGCGGGCCGAGGGGCCGGGGTAGCCGGAAGTAGGCCAGGGCGATAGCGACATATTGCGCCACCGCCTTGATCTTTCCCCAGGTTGAGGGTTTCACCATTCCCCCACCTAAGGCCACCAGCCCTCGCAGGCCCATGACCAGGAACTCCCTCATCATGATCACCAGGGCCGCCCAGATCGATACCCGGCCGATACTGGTCAAGGCCAGCAATGCCCCGGTCACCAAAAGCTTGTCGGCGGTGGTATCGAGGAACGCTCCCAGCACCGATTCCACGTGCCAGCGCCGGGCCAGGTACCCGTCGAGAAAGTCGGTGATGGCAGCCAAGGTGAAGAGAGCCCCCGCCCAAACCAGGGCGGCGTCGAACCGTCCCTGCGATCGGGTGAGGGCCATGATCACCGGCACCACCAACACCCGGCCCATGGCCAGCCAGTCTGGGAAAGAGATGCGATAGCTCCTTGGCGAACCGGGGGCGATCATACCGTCGGAGGGGCCTCTAAACCGGCTGCCTAACCTGCCCCACATGGCCTGGAGCCGTGCCGATCATCTCGCCCGACTCGCCGCGGCAGGGCCCTTCGACACAGTCGTGATCGGAGGGGGGATCACCGGATGTGGGATCGCCCTCGATCTCGCTGCCCGGGGCTTGCGGGTCGCTCTCGTGGAGCAACGCGACTTCGCCTCCGGCACCTCCGGCCGCTCCACCAAACTCTTCCACGGCGGGATCCGATATCTCCCCCAACTCGAGTTTCACCTGGTGGCAGAAGGCCTACGGGAACAGCAGGTGCTGGCGGAAATCGCCGACTATCTGTTTCAGCCGCTCGAGTTCGTCATCCCGCTCTATCAGCAATATGGGATCGCCGATGCCCCCTCGTGGGCAGCACGCGGGAGGAGAGCGGTGGCCGCTCTCAAAGCCGGGCTGCTGCTGTACGACCTCCTGGGGGGTAGGGAGCGACCCGGGGAGCGTCATCGCCATCTCACCGCCTCCCAGGTCCTAGAACTGGTCCCCTCATTGCGGCCAGAAGGATTGCGGTCCGGCTACGTCTACTCCGACGCCCAAACCGACGATGCTCGCCTCGTCCTGGCTGTGGTCCGCACCGCCGTAGAGCGATACGGCGCAGTAGCTGTGAACCGGATCCAAGCTGGAACCCTCCACCACCGTTCCGGTACCTACCAGGTCGAGGTGACCGACCAGGAATCTGGTCAGACCTGGCCCCTCTCCACCCGGACCGTGGTGGCTGCCACCGGGGCTTTCCCTGCTCCCGGTTTGGTTGGTGCCCAACCCCTCGAGATCGTTACTTCCAAAGGTGCCCACTTGCTCTTCGACCGGCAGGCGGTGGGTCTGGCCGACCACGCGGTGGTACTACCGGAAACCGAAGACGAGCGGGTGTTGTTCATCATCCCCTGGCAAGGCCACGCTCTGGTCGGGACCACCGACACCGCCTACCACGGAGACCTCGACCATCCTCGTGCCGACGAAGCCGACATCGCCTACCTTCTCCGCCACGTTGAGCGTTTCCTCGACGTCGCAAGGTTGGAACCTCTCGCCACCTTCGCCGGGCTGAGGGCCCTGGCCAATTCTGGCGAAGGCTCCACCGCCCACGTTTCTCGGGATCATCTGATCGCCGAACCCCACCCGGGCTACGTCCAAGTGGCGGGTGGAAAGCTGACCACCTACCGGAGGATTAGCGCCGAGGCCGCTGCCCGGGTAGCCCGTCATCTGCGAGCTTCCAAGCGGTCTCCCACCGGTGCCATCCCTCTGGTGGGGGCAGGGGGGGATCTCAGAAACGCCCGCACCCGCCTCACCAACTCCGGTTTTACCGGCGAGGCCGCCACCGCGGCCGTGTCCCGCTACGGCGCGGCCTCGGTGGAGTTGACGGAGGTGGCCCGCATCCGTCCCGACCTGGCCACCACCCTGGGCGATGGTCGCACCACCGGTGCCGAGGTGGTCCACGCGGTTCGTTTCGAAGCGGCCACCACCCTGGCCGATTTCACCCTGCGCCGCACCCGCCTCGCCTGGCTCACTCCTGACCACGCCCGTAAAGATCAGGACCGCATCGCCGAGTTGATGGCCGCCGAGTTGGGATGGGACCAGTCCCAACGCACTCGCCAAGTCGCCGCCCACGAAGCGGAGTTGGCGGCCGAAGGCCTCTAACCCCCTCTCTGGTGACGGAAGGTCAGACCCAGTTGAGGGTTCGCTCTACCGCCTGACGCCAGCGCGAGTTGAGCCAGTCTCGCCGATCGGCGCCGATCGAGGGAAGGAAGCGGCGTTCCTCCGCCCAGTGAACGGCGAGGTCATCGGTGGAGCCCCAGACCCCTTCTGCCAGCCCGGCGGCATAGGCGGCGCCGAGGGCTGTGGTCTCGGCTACCACCGGTCTGATCACCGGCACTCCGAGCAGGTCCGCCTGGAACTGCATGAGCAACTGGTTGACGACCATGCCCCCGTCGACTCGAAGTTCGCTCAACTCCACCCCGGAGTCGAGACGCATGGCATCGAGGACCTCCCGGGTCTGGAAGGCGGTTGCCTCCAGAGCGGCCCGGGCAATGTGACCTTTACCGGCGAAGCGGGTCAACCCGACGATCACCCCCCGGGCGTCGGACCGCCAGTGGGGAGCGAAGAGACCACTGAAAGCCGGCACGAAGTAGACGTCGCCGTTGTCCTCCACCGAGGCCGCCAGCTCCTCCACCTCGGCAGCGGTCGAGATCATCCCCAGATTGTCCCGAAGCCATTGCACCAGAGCCCCGGTGATGGCGATCGACCCTTCCAGGGCGTAGACGGACGGTTCTTCGCCGATCCGATAGGCGACGGTGGTGAGCAAACCCTGATGTGACGGCACCGGGGTGGTGCCGGTGTTGAGAAGCATGAAACACCCGGTTCCATAGGTGTTCTTGGCGGTGCCGGGTGCAAAACAGGTTTGCCCGAAGAGGGCCGCCTGCTGGTCGCCGAGGATCCCCGAGATCGCCACCCCCCGAAGCGGGCCCTCACCGGCGGCGATCCGCCCCACCGAGGGCACGATCTCCCCCAACACCTCCATAGGGATGCCCATCGCCTGGCACAACTCCTCACTCCATTGCACCCGAGCCAGATCCATCAACATGGTTCGGGAGGCATTGGTGGGGTCGGTGACGTGGCGGCCTCCGCTCAGACTCCAGACGATCCAGGAGTCGATGGTGCCGAAGCACAATTCCCCCTGGCGCGCCCTTTGTTCGAGGTCGCGGTCTTGACGGAGTAGCCAGGCGAGTTTGGGACCGGAGAAGTAGGTGGCGAGGGGGAGCCCGGTCTTGGCCCGGAACCGGTCCTGGCCTTCGTCGCCGGCCAGGGCGCGACAGAGGTCGGCGGTGCGGGTGTCCTGCCAGACGATGGCATTGTGGAGCGGACGGCCGGTCTTCCGGTCCCAAATCACCGTCGTCTCCCGCTGGTTGGTGATCCCCACGGCGGCCAGGTCGGCGGCGGTGAGACCGGCGTCGTTCAGGGCCCGTGCGATGACCCGTTGGCTGTTGTCCACGATCTCCATGGGGTCGTGTTCCACCCAGCCGGGGGCGGGAAAGATCTGGCGATGTTCCTCCTGAGCGGTGACCAGGGGCCGGCCCTGCTCATCGAAAATGATGAACCGGGTGCTGGTCGTGCCCTGATCGAGTGCGCCTACATAGGCGGAGGTCATCGGATCCAGGCGAAGAGATCGATCGGATTGCCCGAAGGGTCGAGGACAGTGGCATATCGTTGACCCCAGGGAGCGTCGAAGGGAGCGACATGGCTTCGGCCCCCGTTCTGGGTCAGCTCGAGATGTTTCTCATCGACCTCGGACGGGTGCTCGCAGAGGAAAGCCAGCGCTACTCGATGACCCCCGATGGGTGCCTCCCACTCGGAGAAGGAACGCACCATGTCCTCGGTATCGAACATGATCCTGAGGCCTCCGGGAGTGGGGCACTCCACGTGGCCTTCGCTCTCGGCACCTTCGGCGAAGGCAAAGCCAAGGCGCCGGTAGAAGTCGACGGTCTCTCCCATGTCGGAGACAACGATCCCGATTGCATCAAGTTGAGTTGCCATTTCCGCATTCTGCCCGCTTCTGTGCAGAAATTTCCGTCGTGGCGACGGAAAAAGCCGCGCAGTACTAGTCGCTGTCGAGTTCCGTGCAGAATTTTGCGTCGTGGCGACGGAAAAACCCGCGCAGTTCTCGTGGTCGCCGCCTTCCGTGCAGAATTTTGCGTCGTAGCGACGGAAAAATCCGCGCAGTGGTCAGCGGCCGCGGTGGGCGGCGTTCTCCTGTGCTCGAGCGCGATCGGTAAGCCACAGTTCGGCGACGGCGGCAGCGTCCGCCGCCAAACCCGCCGCCTCTTCCTTCTCCCGGGGGGTAAAGCGCCCCAGCACGTGGTCGGTTGCCTCGCGGCTACCCACCGGACGTCCCACCCCGATCTTGAGGCGGGAGAACTCCCGGCCGGACAGGGCCCTTTCGAGAGACTTGATACCGTTGTGTCCCCCACTGCCTCCGCCCACCTGCAACCGCAGCCGGCCGAACCCGAGGTCGATGTCATCGTGGAGGACCAGCAGATCGGCGGGCAGGGCCTTGAAGTAGGAGAGGAGGGACCCCACCGCCCGTCCCGACTCATTCATGAAGGTGAGGGGTGCAGCCAGGATCACTTCGGCCGAGCGCGCCACCTGGCATCTCACTCGCAGCGGGCCCCGCTTCAACCGCAGCTCCAGCCGGTCGGCCAGTTCGAGCAAGGCGTCGTAGCCGATGTTGTGACGGGTCCCTTCGTATTCCGTCCCCGGGTTTCTTAGGCCGACGACGACCTGCACGGGTTATTCACCGCCGGTGTCCTCGCCCGATTCGGAAGCCTCCGCCTCAGGAGCGCCTTCCTCACCCGCCTCCTCGCCGGCAGCCTCCTCCAGCTCCTCCTCGGTAGGTTCGGGCTCGACCTCGACGGTGGGCGGCGACAAGGTGACCAGGAGGGTCTCTGGGTCTTCCAGGTAGGTAACCCCTTCGAGTTCGGGCAAATCTGCCACCCGCAATCCGTCATTGATTTCGAGCTCGCTGACGTCGATTTCCACTGCCGGTGGGATCTGAGTGGGAAGCGCCTCGATCCGGACCGTGTGCAGGGCGGGGGTAAGAATGCCACCTTCCCGGGCGCCGGCCGGGGTGCCGATGAAGTGCACGGTCACCTCAGTTTCCACCGTTTCCGAGAGCGAGACTTGGAGGAAGTCGACATGGCGGATGAGGTTGCGGAAGGGATGACGGTCGATCGCCTTGATCAGGGTTGGGATCGCCGTGCCTCCGTCGATCTCGAGGTTGATCAGGGCCCTGCTTCCCCCCTCGCCATGAAACGCCACGGTGAGATCGTGGTGGTTGACGGCGACGTGCTGGGGCTCGCCACCCTGACCGTAGACGACCGCCGGGACCATGCCCGTAGCGCGCAGCCGCCGGGCGGAACGGGTGCCGAGAGCGCGCCCGGTCTCGGCGGACAAAGTGATCTGGGCCATGGGAGAACTCCTTGGGAAAGGGGGAAGGGGGAGATTGTAGACGGAAGACGGAAGACGGAAGACGGAAGACGCGAGAGGCGAGAGGCGAGGGTCAGTCGAGGTGGAAGCGTTCACCGCCGGCGGGGACAAACCCGTAGTCGCCAAGGGTCATTGCCTCGGCGATCTCATCGATCACCTCCCGGGGGCGACGCCCCTTGACCTTCCAGAAAAGTCGTTCCCCGCCATCGAGGCTGGCCTCCACGACGTAGGGCGTTCTAAACAACGCTCGGCCCACCGCCTCGATCCAGAATCTCATGAACCAGTCCAGAGCTCGGAGCAAATCCCCCACCACCCCCAGGGCGGAGCCCAGTGCCAGCCACAACAAGGCCAGGGGCGCCGTTGCTCGGGCTAGGACCGGGTGAGAAGGGATCGGGAGGTCTTCGATGTCGCGGGGAGCGGATGGAGCGAGGAAGCCTGGAGCCGACACGTAATGGCGTCTCACCACTCCCACTCGTCGTTTGGGACCGACGAAGATCCGGCCTCGTCCCAGCCGGCGGGCCGTGAGCCGGGGATCGAGAGGTTCGATCTCGATCCGCATCCCCGGCGTTAGCCAGGAACGACGGAAGCCGGGGTGGGGAAGGGCTTCCCCGCAATAGTCACAAGCGGCCGCCCGCCAGTCATTGACGAGGCCGCACCACAGGCACAGCCGCACCGTGGACATGCCGGCAAATCTAGATTCCGGCCAGCCAGCCGACGGTGAGGGAGGCCAGGGCTTCGGTCTGCTCGGGGCGGCGGTCGAGTGCGTGGGTGGCCCCCTCGAGGACTCGCACCGTCGCCCGCGGCAGGGGACGGATATATCGATCGAAGAGATCCATCCGGGAGAGGGCGTCGCGGGTCCCCTGGATGAAGAGCATGGGCTGGGTGATCTCGGGGAGATGATCGAAGCGCAACTTGTCGGGTTGCCCGGCGGGATGCAGCGGGTAGGCGTAGAGCACCAGCGCCCGGGCCGGCTCCCCCGCCGCGGCCAGGTAGGTGCCCATCCGGCCTCCCATCGACCGACCGGCCAGCACCACCTCTCCTCCCGCCATGTCGGACAAGTGGTCGCGGGCCGCCCGGTGCACCTCCAAGAGAACGGGCTGCTGATCGGGACGCTTCCGCCCCGCCTCCGTGTACGGATAGTTGAAGGTGAGGACCGACAACCCCTCCCGTGCCAAGGCAGCCGCCAGTCCGACCATGCGGGGGTGGCGCTGATCGCTCCCTGCTCCATGGGCAAGCAAGAGAGGAGGACCGCCCCCGTCATAGAGGCGGGCGGAGACCTTGCCGCCTCTCCAAGCGACGGCGACCTGCTTTGATCTCACCGCCCCGAGGCTAGGTCATCTCCAAGTGACTCCTACCATCTTCTTCCGATGACGAGCCGGGCAGCGCAATGAGCGGGTGGCGGGCCGGGCTCGTCGCTTTGGCTCTCGGATCGATGGTGCTGGCGGCGGGGTGGTTCTTCACCCGCGACACCGGCCCATCCGATCCCGGCTCCTCCACCACCATCCCGGTAGACGCCGACGTCACCCTCGCCTGCCCCAGCGCCTACCAATTGGCCTGTGATGGGCTGGCCTCCCGCCTCGGAGCCGCTCGAGCTACCTATCGCCCCGGCACCGAGATCGGAGAAGGCACGTTGGTAATCGCCGCCGTCGGGGACTACCCGGAAGGAGTCACTGCGACTCCCTTCGCTCGTTCTCCGATCGCGATCGCCATCTGGCAGGAACGCAGCCCGGCCTTACAGAGAGGCTGCGCCATCGATATCAGCTGTCTGATCGACCAGGCGGGAGTCAGCTGGTCTGATCTGGGGGGACCGGCCTCGTGGGGAACCGTGGCCCTGGGCTTGGCCGATCCAACCGAAGGCATCGCCGACCTGGAAGCCTGGCGCTTGTTCGTCGAGGCAGGGGTCGCCCAGTCGCCCGGCTTTGGCTCGAACGTCCGCCTGCGTGCCCCCGATGAAGGCCAGCTCACCTCCGATCTGATCCTGTTCCCCAGCCGGGCCGATGCTGTGGTCACCTCGGAGGTGGCAATCGCCTCCCAACTCGAGAACGCCCGCCAGCGGGCGGGGAGGCTGGCGGTTTTCTACCCCGATCCCACCCCCTTCGTGGTGGTCGGCGTGTATGGGGAAGGGAGAGCCGCCCGCAATCTGGCGGAGGAGCTCTCCGGCGAGGAATTGCAGGCCCTGCTGGGTAGCCTGGGTCTGCGTCCCCTGGCAGGTGAAGCGGTCGATCTTCCCGAGGGCCTGGGCTCTCCGGGAGGAGAGCTGGCCGCAGTTGACCCGGCCCAGCGGGAAACGCTGGTGGCGTCCTGGCAAGAGGTGGTAGGAGGTTGAGATGAAGAATCGCTGGCTGGTCATGACCCTGGTCGGCCTCCTCGCCGGATGCGCCACCGGGGGAACCGACCCCACCGACCCCGGCCTGCCCACCGTTCCCGACGGCTGCCGCGAGGTCCCGGCCGCCAGCTCGCCGGAAAAGTTCACCCTGCTGACCCGGCTGGCGGAGGAGTTCAACGCTCGAGGACAAGAGTTCAACGGCGAGTGTGCCGTCATCACCATCTACCGCCAGTCCTCGGGCGTGTCGGCCCGATTGCTGGCGGAAGGCTGGCCCGATGACGGCTCTGCCGGTCCGGCCCCGGTGTTCTGGAGCCCTTCGGCGAGTACCTGGGGCGTGGTGGTCAACCACCGCTTGTCGGAACGGGGTGAGGCTCCCATTGCCAACGACTTCGAGCGAATCATGGTCACCCCGCTCGTGTTGGGGATGCCCCGCCCCATGGCCGAGGCGCTCGGGTGGCCAGAACGAGACATCGGCTGGGCCGACATCCTGGCCCTGGCCAACAACCCCGAAGGGTGGGGCGCTTTCGGTCACCCGGAGTGGGGTCAGTTCCGGCTTGGGAAGACCAACCCCAACTTCTCCACCTCCGGTTTGGCCGCCACCGCCGCCATCTACTACGCCGCTACCGGCAAGACCAGCGGCCTCACCGAAGCCGACATCGCCAACCCGGAAGTGGTGGAGTTCGTGCGGGGAGTGGAGGCCGCCACCGTCCACTACGGCGACACCACCCTCACCTTCCTCGACAACATGTACCGCGAGGACCAGGCCGGACGCGGCCTCACCTATGCCTCGGCGGTAGCGGTGGAGGAGGTCTCCATCATCGCCTACAACCGGGGCGATCCCGCCGACACGGGGACCCCCGGTCCCGCCCCCCGGGTACCGCTGGTGGCGGTGTACCCGGCCGAAGGAACCCTCTACTCCGACAATCCCGCCTATGTCCTCGATGCGCCCTGGGTCGATGACACCTCCCGCCAAGCCGCCATCGCCTTCCGGGAGTACGTCATCGACGACCCCGACAACCAGCAGGCGGTCCTTGAGTTCGGTTTCCGCCCCGGTAATCCGGCGGTTCCGATCGGCGATCCCATCAACACCGAAAACGGCCTCAACCCCTCGAAGCCCGACACTGAACTGGCCGTGCCGGATCCGGCGGTGCTGGCAGCGCTGGTCGACAGCTGGGAGGAGAACCGCAAGTCCGCCCGCATCATCATGCTGATCGACGTCTCCGGGTCGATGAGCGATCTGGCCGGTGACGGCTACTCCAAGCTGGAACTCGCCAAACTGGCGGTGCTCTCCAGCCTTGATGAGTTCAAACCGGCCGACGAAGTCGGCCTGTGGGTTTTCTCCACCGAGCTCAACGGAGACCAGGACTATCTGGAGTTGATTGCTCCCGCTCCGATGTCGGAGATCCGAAGCGAACTGGAAGAGACGGTGGAGTCGCTGGTGCCGGGAGGTGGCACCGGGCTCTACGACTCCACCCGGGCCGCGGTGGAGGCAGTGCGGGCAGGTTTTGATCAGACCAAGATCAACGCCGTCCTTCTCCTTACCGACGGTCGCTGCGACGACAATCCGCCCGGCTGTGACATCGACCCTCTGCTCACCTATCTCGGGTCGAGCGAGCGGGATGTGGTGCGAGTATTCCCGGTGGCCTATGGGGAGGACGCTTCTATCACCGAACTGACCGAGATCGCCAACGCCTCCCGCGCTCGGGTCTACACCGCCACCGACCCGCTCACGATCGAGCGAGTCTTCCAGCAGGTGATCTCGAACTTCTGATGAGGAGCTGATGCCCGACCGCTGGAGCAGCGTTTTCCGCTATAGCCCGGCTACCCGCAGGAGCCGGCGTCTGCTCCGATCGATGTTCTCACCGGCCGGGGTGGTGGCCACCGGGGGACTGATTGGGGCCGGCCTCCTCCTCGGAGTCCCGGTGGCATTCATCGCCGGCGCCGGAGTGGTGGGATTTGTCACTTCCGCCATCCTCCATCTCCGCGATCCCAAGCTGGCGGCGCGCATGGTCGCTCCCGAGTTCGACCGCGACCTCTCGGCTCTCGACTCAGATCACCTTCCCCTGATGGTGGCGGCCTTGGAAGCCCGCGACCGACTCGAACACGCCGTCGACGCCTGGAGCGGCGGCGAAAACGAGGGGCTCCTCGCCCGGGTCACCGAGACCCTGCGCCGGATGTACGACACGGTGTTGTGGCTGCAACGGGCTGATCGATTCCTCGGTTCGGTCGATGAGAAGCGGCTGGCCGCCCGCCTCGCCTCTCTGAGCGAGGGACCGGTGCAGGAGGAACTGGCGGCACAACTGGCCGAAGTGACCAACATCCGTCAGCGCCGCGATGAAGTCGCCGGCCGCATCCTTGCCACCACCACCGGCATCGACACCCTGGCCTTGAAGGCCCACTCGCTCGCTCTCAATACCAGCGGTCCCGGCCAACCTACCGATGAGATCCGCACCCTACGAGAAGAACTCAACGCCTACACCGAGGGCCTGGAAGAGGTTGAACATCACCTCCGTCAAGTCCTGCCCCAGGTCTAGCCCATCCCAGGGGGCGACTCCCTGAACCCCCTCCGGCCCTCCGGGCCACCTCCCCCAACGCTCACTCCGTTCGCTGGGGAGGAAGAGCTCGGGGCGTCTTCCGTCTTCCGTCTTCCGTCTTCCGTCTTCCGTCTTCCGTCTTCCATCTCCCTGATTCCGCCTTTCGGCCTCTTCATCTGGTGTACTCCGTACCGATAGAAATGGACCCAACCTCATTGAGTATCAAGGAGCCTTCGATGTCTTCAATATTGCGGCGACTGCTGGTGGCGGGATTGGCCATCAGCCTGGTGCTGGCGGCCTGTGGAGGTGAGGTCTCACCGACTTCCACCACCGGCGGCACTACCACCACCAGCTCGGCCCTAACCACCTCGACCCTGCCGGAGGGGATGGCGACCGACATCGACACGGCTCCGGCGGCGGTGGTTCAGATCGTCGCCCAAGGAACCTTCGTCGATCCGGAGATCGGTGCCTATGAAGCCGCCGGATCGGGATCGGGATTCATCATCGATCCATCCGGGATCGCGGTGACCAACAACCATGTAGTCACCGGGGCCGGACTCCTCCAGGTTTATGTGGGTGAGGACGACACTCCCCTCAATGCCCGCATCCTGGGCGTGTCGGAATGTTCCGACTTGGCGGTAATCGACATCGACGGCGAGGGTTTCCCTTTCCTCGGCTGGTATGAGCAAGACATCCGCCCGGGGATCGATGTCTACGCGGCGGGCTATCCCCTCGGCGACCCCCAGTTCACCCTCACTCGTGGAATCGTCTCCAAGGCGGATACCGCGGTAGAGACCGAATGGGCCTCGGTCGACCATGTCATCGAACACGACGCCCGCATCAACCCCGGCAACTCGGGCGGTCCGCTGATCACCGAAGATGCTCTGGTGATCGGCATCAACTATGCCGGCCGCTCTGACACCGACCAGAACTACGCCATCAGCGTGACCGAGGCCCGGGGCATCGTCGACCAGTTACAGGCCGGTGCGGACTTCGAATCGATCGGTGTCAACGGCGTGGCGGTGTTCGACCAGGCCGCCGGGGTCAGCGGGATTTGGGTCAGTTCGGTAGCGAGCGGGTCTCCAGCCGACCAGACCGGCATTACCGGAGGTGACATCCTCACCAACTTAGAAGGGATCACGCTCGGGTCCGACGGCACCATGTCGAGCTACTGCGACGTGATCCGCACCCACTCCGCCGACGACCCCATGCGAGTCGAGGTGTTGCGCTGGAACACGAGCCAGGTGCTGGCCGGCCAGATCAACGGTGACGCCCTGACCGAAGCGTTCTCCTTTGCCGAGGAGTTGGAAGACGACGTCACCGCCGACCCCTCGCTCGAGCCCTACAGCGAGTTCGTGCTCATCCAAGACGACACCGGTGCGGTTCAAGTGGAAGTCCCGGTGGAATGGTCTGACGTCGACGGTGCCCCCTACACCGACGAAGCCGGCAATTACATCATCGACGTTCGGGCCTCGTCCTCTCTTGACGCCTTCATCTCCGGGTGGGACACCCCGGGGATGATCCTCTCCGCCTCCTCCGACCTTCTCGCCAGCCTCGACGAGGTGACCATTCTCGACGAAGTCAATGCCGGACTGGAGGGAACCTGCAACTACGAAGGCAGGTCGCCCTATTCGGATCCGGCGTACGAGGGCCAATACGACCTCTACACCAACTGTGGAGGGGTGGGAGCGACCTTTGTGGTAGTGGCGGCGGTGCCGGCGGATCGTTCCTATCTGATCCTGGTTCAGATCCAGGCCAATGCCGAACGCGACTTCGAAGCTTTGGACCGGATTCTCAACACTTTCGTGGCTATCGGTGACGTGTGAGAGACGGAAGACGGAAGACGCTGGGGGAGGAAGACCTCACGTCTTCCGTCCTCCGTCTTCCGTCTCGCGAACGGAGTGAGCGTTGGGGGAGGTGGCGCGGAGGGCCGGAGGGGGCTGACTCCGAGCCGGGGGTAGCCTGACTGGGTGAACATCGAGGTCTTCGCCAACTCGGAGGAATTGGCCGAGGCGGCAGCGCAGAAGATTGCCGCGGTGATGCGGGATGCGCCCGGACCGAGGGTTTCTCTGGGCCTAGCTGGGGGGTCAACCCCGGCCGCCACCTACCAGCAACTGCGAGGCCTGCCCGCCCGCTGGGAACGGGTGGACGCCTGGCTGGCCGACGAACGTTGGGTGCCGCACGACCATCAACAGTCCAACGGCCGGATGGCGGCGGCCACCCTGTTCGATCACGTCGACGCCACCCTGCACCGGCCTCGCTGGGCGCCGTGGTTGGAGCCGGAAGAGTCCGCCGCCCACTACGAAGCGACCCTGCGCTCCCTTCATCCCCAAGATCACCAACCCGACTTGGTCCTGCTCGGCATCGGCGGCGACGGCCACACCGCCTCCCTTTTCCCCAGCACCGCCGCCCTTCATGTCGAGAGGCGGTGGTATGTCGCTAATCACGTGACCCATCTCGATACGTGGAGGCTGACGGCCACGGTGCCTTTCCTCCACCAGGCAAGACTGGTGTATTTCCTGGTGGCGGGAGCAGACAAAGCCGAGACTCTGGCTGCTATCGCCGCTGGCGAGGATTTCCCCGCCACCATCGTTGCCGCCGGAGCTAAAGAGGTCACCTGGCTGGTCGATGAGGCAGCGGCGTCGAAGCTCAGCCTTTGATGCTCCGTCGCCCGGCGCTGATTCTGCTCGTTCTGGTCGCCTGCTCGGGAGAACCGGCGGTCACAACCACGACCTCACCTCCACAACCGCCGGTCACCACCACCTCCCCCCCCTCCTCGGTCCCTACCACCCAGGTCGAACTCCCCCATCTCCTCACCTCGACGTCGTTGGCCGGTGGGCTTCCGGTTGACATCTACGGGCCGGACTCCACCACCGACGGTCCGGTGGCGGTTTTGTTTCACGGTGGGGGGTGGTTCGGAGGAGACCCTTCGACCATGGCCCCCCTCGCCTCGGCCCTGGCCGAGCAGGGCATGGTGGCCGTCAACACCACCTACCGGACCAGCAGCGGCGGCTACCCGGAGAGTTTTGAAGATGTCGCTTGCGCCGTTCGATGGGCCGCCACCGAAGCGGGCAACTACACCACCAACCCCGTCCCACCGCTAATTGTGGCCCACTCCGCCGGGGCGCAACTGGCCTCGGTGGTGGCCCTGGCCGGAGACGAATTCACCGGTGACTGCCCCTTGCAGGGTTCGGCCCTGCCCTCCGCCTTCGTGGGCCTGGCCGGACCCTACGACGTCACCAAGTTCACCCTGGTTTTGGCCTCCTATTTCGGCACCCGTTTCGAGGTTGATCCCGCCCCCTGGGAAGCCGGCAACGCCTTCACTTACCTGGGTGGCAATCCCGACCTCAGGGTGCTGCTGATCCATGGCGAGGCCGACGAACTGGTCCCTCCGGAATTCAGCCGGCAACTGGCCGAGGCCCTCACCGGCGGCGGATATGCGGTCACCTTGGAAGTGCTACCCGGCGCCGACCATGCCGCCGTCCGCCGTCCTGAGGTGGTCGGTGATCTCATCGCCAACTTCACCCAACCCTGATTCTTATCTGCCAAACCGGCCCTTCCGCGCCCTCATTTGCTGATAAGAACCGAGGAGAGGGGAGTCAGATGCCGGTCATGTCCCGGATCGGGAGGCGAGGGCCGAAGGCGGGGGCGTGGCCGAGGGTGGAGAGGAGCCGGACCACTCTTCCCCGGTGAGGACGGAAGGGCTCGAGCAGTTCCAGCATCTCGGCGTCGGTTCCCCGCGGTCGACCGGTGAGGTGGAAGACGACCTCGTTTTTCAGGTGGAAGTCACCCACCGAGACGGCGTCGGGGTCGCCGTGGCTGACCGTGACCACCTCGGCGGAGGTCCACTCCCCCACCCCGGGGATGAGTTGCAGCTGCGAGCGAGCCACCGCGGATGGCTGCAGGGCCAGATCCTGCAGATGTTGATGGAGCCGGGCGGCTCGGCGGATGGTGTCGGCGCGTCGCTGCTCGATCCCCAGCGGGTGGAGGTCGTAGTAGGGGGCTTCGGTCAGCTTGACCGGATCGGGAGGGAGGAGCAACGGCTCGGGGCCCGGTGCCGGTTCCGAGAAGCGCCGTTGCAAACCCCGGTAGCCGCGGGCGGCTTCTTTGCCGGTGACCTTCTGGGCGACGATCGCCACCAGCAAGGCTTCGAAGACCAGCCGGGTTCGGCCCATCCTCCAGCCCGGGTGGCGGCGGGCCAGCTCCGCGATCAAGGGATGGTCAGTGGTGAAGGAATTGGTGTCGTCGTGGGCTCCGACCAACTCCGGCACGGCCGCGGCGGCCCAAGTGGCACCGGGACCGAAGGCGCGGAATTCCACCGTCGCCTGGCGGCGCCGTAGATGGAGCGATGCCGGACCTTCCGGGGTCCGCATCACCTTCCAGAAGCCGTCCGGTCGGAGGTGACCCAACGCCGAGGCAAGGGTCCGTCGCAGATCAAGCGGTCCCGCTACCTCCACCCGCCCCGTTTCCATTTGCTCAGGCTATAACGAAGGAGGGCCCTCCATCGAGGGCCCTCCTTCGTTATCCCTGCCGCGGGTGACTAGGGGCGTCCTCCGCCCTCGCCGGCACCCTCGGGCCGTCCTTGGCCGGCCCATTCCGGCGGTCCGGCCCACTCCGGCTTGCCTTTGCCTTCCGGCGGTCCACCCTGACCTGCGCCCTCGGGCCCACCTTGCCCGGCGTGGTCGGGTTTGCCGCAAGTCGTCTCGTGGGTGGTGAGGTCGACCGAGCCGGTCACCGGCTCGTCGGTCACCTCTTCTTCACCTTCGCCCTCTTCGCCTTCTTCGACGTCGGGCACGTTGACCTGCTGTTCGTCTTTGCCGTAGTCAGATTGGGCGATGATGCGGACGTAGCAGCCGATGGCGGTCACGCCGGCATCTTTGAGAGCGTGGACGAAGGAAGAAACCACGGTCCCGTGGTTGACCTGACCCTGCGGTCCTTCCACGTTGGTCGCCGTCAGGTCACACTCACCCTCGGTCTCCCCGTAGTTGACGGTGGATTCGGTGGTCGACTCGTCTTCGTCGTCCGCTTCGCTGTAGGTGACGTCAGCTTCAGCCTCGTCGGTCAGGACCACAACTTTGCCGTCTTCACCTACTTCATAGTTGTAGGTACCGCTCTCCAGCCGGCAGTCGTAGGTGCCGTCAAACTCCTCCGAATCGGGGTGGTCGGCCACCCCCCACACCAGATTGTGGTTGTCGGAGTCGTAGCCCTCGGTGAGGAGGGAGTCGGGATCGACGGTAGCCGCCAGTCCCACGCTGGCCACTGCCAGCGAAAACACTCCAACCATTGCCGCAACTTGCTTACGCATTCACACTCCCCTTGGCATTTCTGTCACAGGTCAGGTTGCACCGCCCCCTTGCTTGTTACATGAGAAAAGCCTGAGGATCCATGACTAGTGCGTAAGGAATGGCCCTTCACCCCCCGAGGCCGAGGTCAAAGGCCTTTGGGATGCCAGACAGTTTTGGTCTCGGTGAAGGCCGCAATCAGGTAGGGAGACTGCCCCTCTGGGTCTTCGGCTGCCATAACCCGCTTGACGTTGTGGACCGAGCCCTCTTCGATGCGGAGGCGGAGGTCGGCCGGGGCGGAGGTGGCATCGATGGCGTTGACGTCCATGTGGTCGGCCAGCCAGGGGACCAGTTCGGGGTGGCTGCCAGTGAGGATGTTCACCACCCCGGGGGAAAGATCTGACGTTTCCAGGACCTCGGCAAAGGTGATGGCGGGGAGGGGCCGGCTTTGGGAGGCGAGGACCACCGTGGTATTGGCCCCGGCCAGGATGGGGGCGATCCTGGTGACCAGGCCCAACAGAGCGGGTTCCTCGGGGGCAAGCACTCCGACGACGCCGGTGGGCTCGGGGTGGGAGATGTTGAAGAAGGGGCCGGCCACCGGGTTGAGATTGCCGTAGATCTGGGTGAACTTGTCGCACCACCCGGCGTACCAGACCAGACGGTCGATGCTTCTCCCCACCTCGGTCCGGGCCCGAGCGGGCGATAGACCCCCGACCTGGAGTTGTTCGGCGAAGCCGTCAGCCCGGTCTTCAGTCATCTCCGCCATCCGGTAGAGGATCTGGCCCCGGTTGTAGCCAGTCTTGGTGGCCCAGCCGACCAGAGCGTTACGGGCGGCACGGACCGCGTCGCGTAAATCCTTGCGTGACGCGCGGGCCATGCGCGCCACCACCTCACCGGTCGCATCTTCCGCCGGGTAGGTGCGCCCGGACTCCGAGCGGGGGAACTCCCCGTTGATGTACAGCTTGTGAGTCTTGCGGACATCGAGGCGGGTCACGGCGTTTCCTTCATCTGTTCTTGTGACGGTTGAGCACGATATTCGTGCTCAACCGTCACAAGAACGGACGTCACAGCCCGACCCCCTTTAGATAGGGAAGCAGCCCATGCCTTCCCCCCTCTCGCCCGAACCCGGACTCCTTGTACCCGCCGAAGGGAGAGGTAGGGTCGAACTTGTTGTAGGTGTTGGCCCACACCACCCCAGCCTTCATCTGGTCGGCCATCCACAGGATCCGGGATCCCTTCTGGGTCCAAACCCCGGCCGACAGCCCGTAGGGGGTGTTGTTGGCCTTCTCTACCGCTTCGTCGGGAGTGCGAAAGCTCATGATCGACAGCACCGGTCCGAAGATCTCCTCCTGGGCGATGCGGTGGCTCTGTGACACTCCGGTGAACAAGGTGGGAACGAACCAGAAGCCGTTACGGGGCAGCTCGCAGGCGGGCTGGTAGATCTCCGCTCCCTCCTCCCGCCCCGCCTCGACCAGCTCCGTGATCTTCTCCAGTTGCTCAGCGGAGTTGATGGCCCCGACATCGGTGTTCTTGTCGAGAGGATCGCCAACTCGGAGGGTGCTGAGGCGGCGCTTCAGCTTTTCTACGAAGCGGTCGTGAATCGACTCCTGCACGAAGAGCCTGCTGCCGGCGCAGCAGACGTGGCCCTGGTTGAAGAAGATGCCGTTGATCACCCCTTCGATGGCCTGGTCGATGGGAGCGTCTTCAAAGATGACGTGGGCGGCCTTCCCCCCTAGTTCCAAGGTGAGGTGTTTACCGGAACCCGCCAGCTGTTGGCGGATGAGTTTCCCTACCGAGGTCGACCCGGTGAAAGCCACCTTGTCGACCGCGGGGTGAGCGACCAGAGCGGCCCCCGTTTCCCCAGCCCCGGTGACGATGTTGACCACCCCGGGTGGTAGATCGGCTTCATCGAGGATCTGGGAGAAATGCAGCGCGGAGAGGGGGGTGGTCTCGGCCGGTTTGAGCACGACGGTATTGCCGGCGGCGAGAGCTGGGGCCAGCTTCCATGCCAGCATCATCAGCGGGAAGTTCCAGGGGATCACCTGGCCCGCTACCCCCAAGGGCCGGGGCCGGACGCCGGGAAAGGCGTATTCGAGTTTGTCGGCCCACCCGGCGTAATAGAAAAAGTGAGCCGCTACGAGGGGAAGGTCAACGTCCCGCGCCTCCCGAATGGGTTTGCCGCCGTCGAGGGTCTCCAACACGGCCAGTTCGCGGGAACGCTCCTGCACCAGGCGGGCAATACGGAACAGGTATTTGGCCCGTTCCTTCCCCGCCATGTCCCCCCAGGTGCTCTCGAAGGCACGGCGGGCGGCCTTCACTGCCCGATCGACGTCCTTTTCCCCGGCCGCCGCCACCTCCGCCAGCTTGCCTTCGGTGGCCGGGTTGATGGTCGGGAAGTAGTGCTTCGAGAGCGGGGCCCGCTCCTTGCCGTCGATGTACAGGCCGTAGCGGGGACGCAGCGAGACGATCTCCGCCGCCTCCCTCGACGGCGCATACTCCCACTCGAGCGGCGTACTAACCGCTAGCTCACGTCTCACGTCTCACGTCTCACGTCTAGTCCTTCGTGAAGTAGTCGCCCGACTGATAACGCCCGGTCTTCAGCCACCGGATCTGCATCAGCACGTCGTTCAAGAGGGTGGAGGCCCCAAAGCGGAACCAATCGGGATGCATCCAGGCCGAACCCAAGGTCTCGTTCAGCACCACCAGAAAGCGGATGGCCTCTTTGGCGGTGCGGATCCCACCCGCTGGCTTCATGCCCACCTGCACCCCTACCGACATGTAGAAGTCGCGGATTGCCTCCAGCATCACCAGGGTCACGGGCAAGGTCGCGGCGGGTTGGATCTTCCCGGTCGAGGTCTTGATGGTGTCGGCGCCGGCGGTCATGGCCAGCATCGAAGCCCGCCGCACCGCGTCGAGAGTTCCCAACTCACCCGTTTCCAGTATCACCTTGAGCTTCACCGACTCGCCGCACAGTTCCTTGACCTGGCGGATCTCGTCGAAGACCTTGAAATACTCCCCAGAGAGGAAAGCGCCCCGATCTATGACCATGTCGACCTCATCGGCTCCGGCAGCCACCACTCTCCGGGTCTCGTCGATCTTCACCCGAGTCTCAACTTGACCGGAGGGGAAATAGGTGGCCACCGCCGCCACCTTCACCCCGGTGCCGGCGACCGCTTCCCGGGCATAGGGAACCATGGCCGGGTACACACAAACCGCTGCCACCGAGGGGACTTGGGGATCGACCGGGTCGGGACGGATGGCCTTGGAGCACATCTGGGCAATCTTTCCGGGAGTGTCCTTCCCTTCCAGGGTGGTGAGGTCCATCATCTCCACCGCCAGGGTCAACGCGGCCAGCTTGGACTCCTTCTTGATCGATCGAGTCGCAAGGGCAGCCACCCGTTCCGCCACCCCCACCTCGTCGACGGTGGGAATCGAACGCAGGAAGGAGGCGAGGGAGGCGGTGTTGATGCGGCCGGGCAACAGCGCGGTGCGATCGGTGGTGGCGGGAAGCGCCATGAGGCGTCAGATGGTAGGCGGGGCGATGGTCAATGGCCCCAGCCCATCCCCCCCTTGGCGTTTTGGCGCGCCCGGATCGGGCTATAGCCCGATCCGGGCGCGCCAAAAGCCCTCTTAAAGTGAGGTGCATGCGTCTCCGGGCCTTGCTTCTGCTCGTCCTCGCCAGCTTCGGCTTTGGGACCGGCAACGTGGTCACCAAGGCCCTCCTCAATCGAGGGCTCCAACCCACAACGGTGATCGCCGGGCGCTACCTCCTCGCCATCTTGGCGCTGCTGGCAGGGTTGGCCGTCACCGGTCATCTGCGCCGTTCGGGCCCCGCCGCCTGGCGACAAGGCGTGGTGTTGGGACTCATCAACATGGCCGCCCCCACCTTCCTCACCACCTTCGGCCTCGTCTACCTGCCGGCCTCGATCACCGCCATGCTGGTGGCGCTGATCCCGCTCACCACTGTGGTGATCGCCCACTTCCTGATCGATGAGGAACCGATGCGGGCTGCGCTCCTCCCCGGTTTTGTCCTCGCTCTGGCCGGGTGTGTATTGCTGGTCCGAGGCGATACCACCGCCGGACCCCACCTGGGACTGGGGCTTTCGCTGGTCCTGGCCGGGATCGTCACCGCCGGCCTGGGCGGCGCCCTCACCCGTCGCTTCGCGTTGGGGAGGCCGGCCACTCAACTCGTCGTCCCTCAATTCATTGCTGCGGGTCTGGTCGCCCTCGCCTTCGCCCTTCCCAGCCACGCCCTGGCCGGGTTGGCGCAGATGGGAGTGGTCGACTGGATCCTGGTTCTCGTCTCCGCCACCGTTGCCACCGCCCTTCCCTTCGTGGCGCTGTTGTTGCTGTCCGAGATCGCCACCGCTGCCAAGACCTCTTTGGTCGCCTACCTGGTGCCACTGGTGGGAGTGACCGGCAGCGTTCTCCTCCTTCGAGAACCCCTCACCTGGGGTCTGGTGGTGGGAGGGGCGCTGATCCTCTTCGGGGTGGTCATCGCCGAAAGGGCCGAGCGGCGGCACCAGCATCTCCCTCCGGTACCGGTATGAACTGGTTCTACATTGTGTTCACGGGGGTGATGTTCGGAAGCCTCGGGCTCTGCACCAAGTACCTGACCGGAGAGGGGATTTCGCCTTTCCTGTGCGCCGCCATCCCTTTTGCCATCACCGGCTTGCTCGCGGTTGTGGTCAGCCGGCGGATTCTTCCCGACACCCCCTGGATTCTGGGGATGGCCTTGGGTTCCATCAACGCCGCCGCCCCCGCCCTGCTCTTCAACATCGGGTTCAACGAGTTGCCGGCCTCGGTGGTGACCATCGTCCTTGCCTTGGGGCCGGTGTTCACCGCCGTCACCGCCCACTTCGTCATGCATGACGACCGTTTCACCCTGGCCAAGGTGGCGGGTCTGGTGGTCAGCTTCGCCGGGGTGGGAATCCTCGCCGGAGCCCCCTCCGGTGCGGTCTCCTCGCTTCCTGCCTTGCTCGTCACCTTGGCCGGGGCGGCGGTATCGGGTTCCTCTCTCGTCTGGGTGAAGCGCATAACCCTGACCTATCCCCCCCGGATCGTGTTGCCGGCGATGATGACCGGAGCGGGAGTCACGGCGTTGGTGGTGGCTTCCCTCACCGGGAATCCTCCCTGGTCGTTGCGGGCCGGCGCCGGCGAGATCGCCCTCTTGGTGGCGATGGGAGTGGGTGGCCTCCTCACCTTCTACAGCTCTCTCAAAGCCAATGAACTCAATCCCGCCAGCCGGGCGGGGTTGATGGGCTACCTGGTGCCGCTGGTCGGCGTTTTAGGAGGGGTGCTGCTCTTCTCCGAGCCGTTGACGGTGAGCCTCCTTTTCGGGGGGGCGGCCATCATCGCCGGGGTGGGGCTGGTGGGGGGAGCTAATCGAGCCGAGGTCGCCATTCCCTCCGGGTAGCCTCGACCGAACCGTGGACCGTTACATCCTCGTTGCCGTCGCCTGGCCTTACGCCTCCGGTTCTCTCCACCTCGGCCATTTGGCCGGGGCCTACCTGCCAGCCGACATCTTCGCTCGTTATCACCGCCGGGCCGGTAACCGGGTACTGATGGTCTCCGGCTCCGATGCCCACGGAACCCCCATCACCGTCAAGGCCGACCAAGAAGGGATCAGCCCGGCCGAGGTGGTGGGCCGCTACCACCCCGAGATTCTCGGCTATTGGGAGACAGTGGGGATCTCCTTCGACCTCTTCACCACCACCATGACCGACAACCACCGGCAGGTGACCTGGGACATCTTCCGCCGCCACCGGAAGAGAGGCACCATCGTCGAAGGCACCAGTCTCCAGTTCTACGACCCGGAGAAGGAGCGCTTTCTTCCCGATCGATATGTCGAAGGCACTTGCCCCTACTGCGGGTACCCGAGCGCGCGGGGCGATCAGTGCGACAACTGTGGACGGACCCTCGACGCCACCGACCTCCTCAACCCCCGCAGCCGGCTCTCCGGCGCCACCCCGGTGCAGCGCGAAACCCGTCACTGGTTCCTGCGCCTGGGCGCCTTCGCCGACGAAGTCAAGGCCTGGTTGGGGGATCAGACCACTTGGCGGCGGCACGTCAAGAACTGGGCGCTAGGAATGATCGAAGAAGGTCTGCCCGACCGCGCCATCACCCGGGATTTGGAATGGGGCATTCCCTTGCCACCAGAAGCCGACATCCTCGGGCCGGGGAAGCGGATCTACGTCTGGTTCGAAGCGGTAATCGGATACCTCTCCGCCGCCAAGGAGTGGGCGCAGCGGCAGGGAACTCCGGAGGCGTGGCGCCAGTGGTGGCAGAACCCGGAGGCGGAGAGCTACTACTTCGTCGGCAAAGACAACATCCCTTTCCATGCCGTGATCTGGCCGGCGATGCTGATGGGATACGGCGAACACAACCTTCCCACCGATGTCCCCGCCAACCAATTCGTCACCTTCAAAGGGGCCAAGGCCTCCAAATCCATGGGGGTAGGAAGGTCGATCGGCTGGTACGCCGAACGTTTAGAGCCCGACGCCCTTCGTTACGCCGTGGCGGCGGTGTTGCCCGAGCAGAACGACACCGACCTCTCCGACGACGACATCGTCCGCCGGGTCAACGACGAACTGGTCGCCACCTGGGGCAACCTCGTCAACCGCGTCCTCACCCTCACCGCCCGCCACTTCGAGGGGCAGGTGCCGCCCCCGGGAGATCTCTTGGCGGAAGACCAGGCGGTAATCGACCGGGCCGCCGAAGCTTTGCGCCTCACTGGTGAACTGATCGAGCAAGTCGAACTGAGGGCGGGGCTGCGAACCGCCATGGAGGGTGCGGCTTCGGTCAACGTCTATCTCAACGCCACCGAACCCTGGAAGCTGGTCAAAGCCGACCGGGCCAGGGCGGGCACCGTCTTGTGGTCCGCCCTCCAGGCCATGGTCGCGCTCGGCGTGGCCTTCTCCCCCTACCTTCCCTTCACCACCATCAAGCTGGAAGACATGCTGGGAGGGAGCTTGG
The DNA here is from genome assembly GCA_035281425.1 of Acidimicrobiia bacterium. Taxonomy (GTDB): domain Bacteria; phylum Actinomycetota; class Acidimicrobiia; order Spongiisociales; family ZC4RG35; genus JAICND01. The sequence goes on along the minus strand of DATEDX010000065.1, from coordinate 24,668 downwards.
GCAACGGTTGGCAAACTCGGCGGCTCGAAGCCGGAACCCCCCTCGGGGAAATTTCCCCTCTCTTCAGCAAAATCGAAGACGACATATTTGAAGAGTTGTCGTAGATTTGGCGGACCGATGGAGCCGGCTGACCGAGAACAAGCCAAGGAGCAACGCCGCCCCCTTTTCATTCGGGCTGCCCTGATCGCAGCCGGGGTGGTGGTGACCCTCACCGGGGTGGCCGGGTTGGCTCTTCCCGTGATCCCTGGGTGGGCCTTGATTTTCGCCGGCCTCGCCATTCTGGCCACCGAATTCGTCTGGGCTCGAACCTTGCTCGACAACGCCAAAGCCAAAGCTGGCCAGGTGGCTCAGAAAGTCACGCCCAACAAGAAAAACCGGGCCGCGTAAGAAGCTGTCGGCTTTCGGCTGTCAGCTATCAGCCAGCAGCTCACGTCTCACGTCTTCCGTCTTCCGTCTTCCGTCTTCCGTCTTCCGTCTGATAAGGGCTTGACAGGTCCGAGGGAGCTTTGTATGTTTACTGAACTTTCTATTGGGAGGAGAGTTGGCGGAACCCAATCCCCGGCACGCCAAGGCCACCAAACACGATTCCCGTCGCACCAACCTGCGCACCACCTTGGAGCTGGTGTCTCATCAGGGAGCCACCAGCCGAGCCGAAATCGCCCGTCAGACCGGCCTCACCCGCGCCGCCGTCTCCTCTCTCGTAGCCGAACTGATCACCGACGGTCTCCTCCGCGAACTAGGCCAGGGAACCTCGGCCGGCGGAAAACCGCCCACCCTCCTCGCCCTCAACGAACGCGGTCGGGAGATCGTCACTCTTGATCTCGGGCACCGGCCCTTCCGAGCCGGTCTGGTGGACCTAGCCGGACGGGTCCACCACCAAATCGACACCGGCGACCTCGAGCACTCCCCCACCGGCGCCGACGCCCTGCGAGAGGCTGCCGAACTGGTCCAACAGCTAATCGGCCACGCCCAGGCACCGGTGCTGGGGATCGGCGTCGGCACTCCCGGGGTGGTAGACACCTCCGGCCGGGTGATCGAAGCCGCCAACCTCGACTGGCACGGGGTCGACCTGGGACGAGACCTGGAGCGACGCTTCGGCGTTCCGGTTTCGATAGCCAACGACGCCCAGGCCGCGGCCCTGGCCGAATTCCGCCGCCATCCGGCTGAACGCCAGAACCTGATCTTGGTCAAGATCGGCCGGGGGGTGGGAGCAGGTCTGGTGATCGACAGCACTCTTCACCGCGGCGACCACTCCGCCGCCGGGGAGATCGGACACGTCCAGGTCATCCCCCACGGCGACCCCTGCACCTGTGGTAACCGGGGCTGCCTCGAGACGGTGGTGAGCGTTCCTGCCATCCTTCGCCGCCTCGGCGCCGACCCCACCCGCCATCCCTGGGATGCGCTCGCCCTGGCCGGAGTGGCCGGCGAGCAACCGGTGCGCCGGGCGCTAACCGAAGCAGGACGCCACCTGGGTTCGGTCTTGGCCAACGTCGTCGCCATGCTCGACGTGGCTCATGTGGTGCTGGCTTTGGAGCTGCGCAACGCCGGTGAGATCTTCAGTGAAGAAGTCCGCACCGAGATCCACCGCCGCCTGTTGCCCGCCACCTCCGATCTGGTGGCGGTGGAAACCACCGGGCTCGGCGCCGACCTGGTGCTCAGCGGGGCGGCCTCGGTGGTGCTGGCTGAACGCCTAGGGGTGGTGTTGCGATGACCCTGGTGGTGGGTGTCGACATCGGGGGATCGTCGGTGGCGGCGGTGGCGATGGACTCCCAGGGCCAGCCCCAGGCCCGCTCTTCGGTCCTGGCTCCGATCCGGAGTGGCAAGACCGCAGTGGCCGCGGCCAGTGAGGCCATCTCCCGCCTCGGCCTGGCCGATCCCCAACTGGTCGGGGTGGGAATTCCCGGCCAAGTCGACCCCGCCCGGGGCGAGGTGGCGATGGCCGTCAACCTCGGCATCGGGTCGCAGCCCTTTGCCCTGGGTCCAGCCCTGGAAACCGCCCTCGGCTGTCCGGTGACCATCGAAAACGACGTCCGGGCCGCGGCGATGGGTGCCTATGACAGCCTCGCCTGGTCGGGCTCGCCACCCGCCAGCCTGGTCATCCTCAGTATCGGCACCGGGATCGCCGCCGGCGCGGTAGTGGAGGGATCCCTGGTGAGAGGGGCGCAGGGAATGGCCGGGGAGATCGGCCACCTGGTCATCGAGGAGAACGGCCCGCTGTGCCGGTGCGGGCAGCGGGGATGTCTGGAAGCGGTCGCCGCCGGGCCGGCCATCGCCCGAGCCTGGCCGGGTGGAGACGCCCACGCCGCCAACTCCCTCTTTTCGGCCCTCGCCGAGGGTGACCAAGCCGCGATCAAGGTGGCTAACCGCATTACGAGCCATCTCACCACCGCCCTCACCTGGCTGGCGGCGGCCTACGACCCCGAGCGCATCATCATCGGCGGGGGGGTGGCCGCGGCCGGCGAACCGCTCCTCGTCTCCCTCCGGGCCGAGATCGGTCGACGGGCGGCGATCAGTGAACTGGCCGCCCGGCGCCTGCGACCCGAGCAAGTCGACCTGGCCCGGACCGACGACCCTCCCGGCCCTCGGGGGGCGGCGGTGCTGGCCGCCCAGAGATTCCACGCCTGGCGGGAGGTACCCGTTCAGCGACATGCAAGCAACCCGACATGACCCCAAAGGAGGAGGCATGAGACATCGGACCTGGTTGACGGCCCTGGCCGCCATGGCGCTGCTGGTAGGCGCCTGCAGCGGAGGGACCGCCACCACCACATCCACCACCGCGGCGACTACCACCACTGCCGCGCCCACCACCACCGGAGGAGATGGCACCACCACGACCACCGGTGCCACCACCGAGGGCCCCTACCAGCATCTCAACGCCGCTTACGCCGGGGAGTACTCGGGAGCGACCGTGGAGATCGTGGCTCAATGGCAGGACGCCGAGGCGGACCACTTCAACGCCGCCCTCCAGCCCTTCCGCGACGCCACCGGGATCGAAGTGGTCTTCGAACCGACCCCGGAGTACGAGACGGTGCTCCAGGCCCGGGTCGACGGAGGCGACGCTCCCGACCTGGCTCAGATCGCTCAGCCCGGCAAGATGCAGCAGTACGCCGCCGCGGGTCAACTGGTCAACCTGAGTGAGTGGTTCAACGTCGATCAGCTCAGTCAGGACCTGGTGGGCGGGTTTGTCGAGCTGGGTTCGTACGAAGGCAATCTCTATGGGGTCTTCTTCAAGACCGACGTCAAGTCCATCGTCTGGTATCCGGTGCAGGCATTCGCCGATGCCGGCTATGCGGTACCCACCACTTGGGATGAGCTCATCGCCTTGAGCGATCAGATCGTGGCCGACGGCACCAGCCCTTGGTGCATCTCGATTGAGAGCCAGGCGGCCGACGGGTGGGTGGCCACCGACTGGATGGAGGACATCCTGCTGCGCACCGCTCCCCCCGACGTCTACCGGCAGTGGTATGCGCACGAGATCGCCTTCAACCATCCCGAGGTGCTGGAAGCGGCCGAATACATGAGCCAGATCTGGTTCACCGACGGATACGCCTACGGCGGTAACACCTACATCAACAACACGTTCATCGGTGACACCCAGGACCCGATGTTCGACCCGGCCGGACCCCAATGCTGGATGCAGAAGCAAGCAGCGTGGATTCCCGGCTTCTGGGGTGAGAACAAGAACGTAGAGGACCCCGCCGAGTGGCCTAACCAACCGGGTGAAGACGTCAGCTTCTTCTACTTCCCCCCTATCGAGGAGGAGTACGGCAACCCCGTGCTCGGCGCCGGTGACATGTTCGTCATGTTCGACGACCGCCCGGAGGTACGGGCCCTGCTCGAGTATCTGGCCACACCAGAAGCGGCCCGGGGATGGATCGAGCGAGGCGGCTTCGTCTCCCCCAACAAGACGGTTCCGGTCGATTGGTATACGGGTTATCCCAATCCGGAACTGGCGGCCCTGATCGCCCAGGCCACCACCTTCGGCTTCGATGCCTCCGACCTGATGCCGGCGGCGGTTGGAGCCGGAACTTTCTGGGAGGGGATGGTGGAGTGGGTGGCGGCCAACGGTGAAGGTACCGAGGCCGTCTTCCAGGAAATCGAAGATAGCTGGCCCGCCAGCTGACGTGCATGGTCGGTATGGTTCCCCGCCGGGCTCCGGCGGGGAACCATGCCCCTGAGACACTGTTGATCGCTGCTCATGACTGACATGCTCGCCCCACCCCCTCAGCCTCGGGTGAGAGCGCTGTTGCCTGCCTTACGCGACCTGGCCATGGCGGTGGCGGTGGTGGCGCTGCTCTGGGTTGGGCTTCGATTCCTGCGCAGCGAGACGGCGCTCGTCGGCTTCAGCCCGGTGGTAGGAAAGTTGATCCAGGCGGGGGTGGCCCTGGCCTTAGGGGTGGGCGGTATCTGGGCACTCTTCATCGTCGCCAACTCCCTCGTCGAGCACCTGCCGGTTCGAGCCGTGGTGGTACTGCGGCCCTGGGTCTTCGTGTTGCCGGCGGTGGCGGTGGTCACCCTCTATCTCATCTATCCGGCCATCAGGACCATCGTCCAAAGCTTCACCGAGGTTCCGGAGGGGGCGAGTGCCTTGGCCAACTACACGGCGGCCTTCACCAATGACGACGTCCAGTTGGCCATCCGCAACAACTTGATCTGGCTGCTGGTCGCCCCGGCGCTGTCGGTGGCCATCGGCCTCGCCTTCGCCGCTTTGGTCGACCGGATCAAACACGAGGCGTTGGCCAAAGCTTTTGTGTTCCTTCCCCTCGCCATCTCCATGGTGGGGGCGTCGGTGATCTGGCGCTTCGTCTACGCCTGGCGGCCGCCGGGGCAGCCTCAGACCGGCATCCTCAATGCCGCCGTGGTCGGACTGGGAGGAGAACCGGTCGCCTGGCTGCAGCAAATCCCCCTCAACACTCTCGCCCTCATTTTGATCATGGTCTGGCTCCAGGTCGGCTTCGCCATGGTGGTTCTCTCCGCCGCCATCAAGGGAGTGCCCCAGGAGCTGACGGAAGCGGCTCGGATCGACGGTGCCTCGGAGTTGCAGACCTTCTTTCGGGTGCTGGTCCCCACCATCCGCGGCTCGATCATCACCGTCTTCACCACCATCGCCATCGGCGTCCTCAAGGTGTTTGACATCGTCTTCGTGATGACCGGGGGCAAGTTCGACACCAACGTGGTGGCAGTGCGAATGTTCGATGAGATGTTCCGGTTCCGGAACTTCGGGCAGGCCACCACCATGGCCGTGATCCTCTTCGTGGCGGTGATCCCGATCATGATCGTCAACGTGCGCAACCTGCAGCGACAGGGAATAGGCGCATGACCGCCGGCGTCGACCTCCTTCAGCCCGGGAACGTCCTCCGTTCCCCCCGCTCCACCGGGGGTGGTCGCTGGCTGGTCCGAATTTGTGTACTTGCCATCGTCGTGATGTGGACCATCCCCACCCTGGGCCTCTTGGTCAGTTCCTTCCGCCCCGGGAGTGAAATCGCCGCCTCGGGATGGTGGAGCGCTCTCGCCTCGCCATTCCGCTCGCAATGGACCCTCGACAACTACGCCCGGGTGCTGACCGAAGATGGCATGTTCGACTCCTTCATCAACAGCCTCATCGTCACCATCCCCTCCACGGTGATTCCCATCACCATCGCCGCCTTCGCCGCCTTCGCCTTTGCCTGGACCAGGTTCCGGGGGCGAGGATTCCTCTTCGCGGTCATAGTCGGGCTGCTGGTGGTGCCGTTGCAGATGTCGCTCGTCCCCCTGCTACGGGTCTACCAGGCGACCGGCTTAACGGGCAGCTTCATCGGAATCTGGCTGGCCCACACCGGGTTTGGGTTGCCGCTGGCGATCTATCTCCTCTTCAACTACATATCTCAGTTACCGAAAGACATCTTCGAATCGGCCTACGTGGATGGCGCCACCCCCTTCACCGCCTTCACCCGCCTGGTGCTGCCTCTATCTTTTCCGGCCCTGGCTTCGTTTGCGATCTTCCAGTTCCTCTGGGTATGGAACGACTTGTTGGTGTCGCTGGTCTATCTGGGTACCTCGTCGGATGTGGCCGTGCTCACGGTTCGGCTGGCCTCGCTGGTGGGGACCCGGGGGGAGGCGTGGCATCTCCTCACCGCCGCCGGGTTTGTGTCCATGGTCGTGCCCCTGATCGTGTTCCTGTCCTTGCAACGGTTCTTCGTCCGTGGTCTCCTGGCCGGTTCGGTGAAGGGCTGAGCAGTGACGCCCACCGGGGGATGCGCCCTGGTCGCCCTCGCCGGCAATGAGATCAGCCCCGACCTCGCCGTGCTGCTTGCTGATCCCCGGGTGGCGGGGGTTACCGTCTATGGGCTGGCGGGAGGCAACGGCCGGGCGGAAACCATCCGACTTATCGAGACACTCCGGAGCGCCGCTGGACGACCCCTCCTGCTCGCGGTCGATCAGGAGGGTGGGCAGCTCAACGCCGCCGGCTCTGACACCACCCCTTTTGCTGGCAACCTGGCGTTGGGCGCGGTCGGTGACGTGGATCTGGCCCGAAGGGTTGGAACCGCTACCGGGCTCGAACTACGGGCATTGGGCTTCAACGTCAACTACGCACCGGTGGCGGACATTGCCAGCCAGCCCGATAACCCCTCGCTTGGCATCCGGTCGTTCGGATCGGACCCCACCCAGGTGGCGGCTCTAACGGCAGCCATGGTGGAAGGTCTGCAGACGGCGGGAGTGGCCGCCACCCTCAAACACTTCCCGGGGAAAGGGGAGGCCAAAGTCGACCCCCACTACCAGTTGCCGGTCCTCGACCTGGATCGCCACCGCCTGGAGGCGGTGGAGTTCGCTCCTTTCCGGGCAGGGATCGAAGCCGGAGCCCGGCTGGTGATGATCGGGCATTACGGGCTACCGGCGGTAACCGGCCAGCCCGACCTGCCGGCCTCGGTCTCGCCCCGGGTGATGGATGATCTCCTCCGCCAGCAGCTCGGGTTTGACGGAGTGATCGTGACCGATGCCCTCGACATGGGAGGGTTTGGCCGGCATCCGCTGGAGGCGCCACTGTCGGCAGGGGCAGATCTGCTTCTCTACGGGCCTGCTCAGGCCGGACTGTTACCCACTCACTGTCCGTCATCCGGTACTCGATTGAGCGACCTTCTCGCCTGGGTGGAGGCCTTCCCTCGGATCGATCCGGAAGTTATCGGCTGTGCCGACCATCTCGAGTTGGCAGCCGAACTGGGGCGCCGTTCCATCACCTTGGTTCGGGACGAGGCAGAGCTGCTGCCGATCCGCCTCGACCCCGGGAGCCGGGTGCTGGTGGTGATGCCCACTCCGACCAACCTCACCCCGGCCGATGTGTCAGCCGGGGTTGTTCCCGGTTTGGCGTCAGCCTGGCGGCGCTACCACTACTCGGTGACGGAGATCGTCACCGACTTCTCCCCCGAGGCGGCAGATGTCGCGGCGGTGATGGCTGCCGCTTCCGCCCATGACCTGGTCATGGTGGGAACCATCGAGGCCACCCCGGGACAGGCTTCGTTGGTTAGCGAGTTCGTAAGGCGATGGCAGTCGGGGAGCGGCCCGCCGGTGGTGGTGGCCGCCCTTCGTACTCCTTACGACCTGGCCCGTTTTCCGGAGGCACCCACCTATCTCGCCGCCTATGGCATCTACCCGCCCACTCTGGAGGCGCTGGTCGACGCGGTCCTCGGCCGGACCGGCACCAGCGGGCGCCTCCCGGTACCGATCCCCGGCCTCTACCCGGCCGGCCACGGCATAACCCTGCAACGCACGGTTACCCAATAAACCAAGCCGAATGTCCTAACCGACAGCTGATGGCTGACAGCTGATTAGCTGACAGCTCTACGAAGGTGGATAGACCCCGGTGGTCTTCGACTCTTCCGTCTGCCAGAAGATGCCGGCAACTTCGTCAATGGCGTCCACCAGCTTCTGGGCCACCTCAGCATCGTTCGACTTTTTGGCGTCGCCGGCAGCCTTGATCGCCTTCCAGAAAACGTCGTGGAGTTGGGGAAAAGCCTCCAGGTGATGGGGTTTGAAGAAGTCGGTCCACAACACCGACAGGTGGTGTTTGACCAGTTCGGCCCGCTCCTCTTTGATCAGAATCGCCCGCTGGCGGAACACCTCGTCATCCGAAGCGGCGTATTTCTCACATGCCTTCAATACCGACATGGCTTCGATCTTGGCCTGGGCCGGGTCGTAGACACCACAAAAGAGATCGCAGTGGGCGTGAGCCACCTCCATGGGTCGGAACCATCGCATTGCCAGAACCTCCTATCGGAATTGTCGCCAGTACCCCCGACCATACTCCCTTAAACGATGCGGAGATTCCGGGTGGCCGGTGACTCGATGCTGCCGTCGCTGCGCGAAGGAGACGTGTTGTTGTGCCGGCCGGCCCGGAACCGGGTGGAGCGGGGAGATGTAGTGGTCTTTCCACACCCGAAGCGGCCCTGGCTCAGGTTGGTGAAGCGGGTGGTCGGCCTGCCCGGAGAAACGGTCGCAATCGATATGGGTGAAGTGATCATCGATGGCCGGCCAGCCCTCGACGGGTGGGGCCAGGGCCTCACCTTCCCTGATGGTGCCTGGAAGGTCCCTCCCGGGCACGCTTTCGTCCTCTCTGACAATCGTCTTGCCACCCGCGACGACAGCCGCCACTTCGGCCCGGTCCCGGTTGGCGACCTGGCCCGGGTGTGGTGGCAGGTCCGAATGGGAGGCGGCCCCTCCCCAGGGAGAAAAAGGGGGCCCAGCCAGAGCCAGGGCTAGGGTGCCAGTGTGTCCGGACGCCATCTCCAACCTCCCCCCTCGTCCGAGCCGGGCGAGCGGCCCGACCTCGCCGGGCGGGCGGCCTGGGTGCTGGGGGCACTGCTCATATTCGGCCTGATCCTGGTAGGAGTCACCGTCTTCGGAGGCGGCGGAGGCACTACCACGACCACCATGGCCACCTCTACCACTCTCGTCGCCGGGCCCACCACCACCGGCCCCACCACCACCATCAGTGCTAGCACTACCACCACGACTACCGCGGTCTCCACCACCACCACCGAGGCAGCCAGCACTACCACCACCGATCCGCTCGCTTCTTTGGTTCTGGCCGAGCAGAGCCTCGGACCTCTCAATTTCGGGACCGATGCCGAAGACACGATCAGCGGGCTCACCTCGATCCTGGGGCCGCCCGACGAAGACACCGGATGGGTAGACAGCTTCTCCGCCTTTGGCACCTGCCCGGGGACCGAAGCCCGCCTGGTCCGGTGGGTCAGCCTGCAGGCTTTCTTCACCAATGGTGCCACCGATTGGGCTCCGGAAGGCACCCGCCACTTCTTTCACTACAGCCAGTCGGCGGCGGCGGGAGGGGGGGAGATCCACACCCTCACCACCGACCGCCAGATCGGCCTCGGATCCACCATCGCCGACCTGGAGACGGCCTATGGAAGCCAGCTCACCGTCACCGACGACCCCCTCTTCGACACCTTGTGGGAGGTAGAACCCGCCGGACCGGGGCTCTTGTGGGGGAGCGCCTCCGCCTCTACCCCTGATGGGGTGGTCACCGCCATCAACGGCGGCTTCGGTTGCGGGGAATGACCGCGGCCCGTCATCACCGCCAGCAGTGGACTAGGTTGGAGACATGACCGAGTTTGTGGTCCGGATGGACAACCGACCGGGCATGCTGGCTTCGCTGACCGAAGCTCTGGCCGGCGCCGGGGTCAACATCGAGGCCCTGGCCGCATTCGGATTCGACGGTGAGGGCATGGTGCGGTTGGTGGTGGACGACGCCGCCGCTGCCAGGCGAGCGCTCCGGGAATCGGGAGTGGCGGCCGAGGAGAGGGCCGTCCTCACTACCTTCCTTCCCCACGCCCCCGGCCAGCTGGCTCAAGTCACCCGCAAGCTGGCCGATTCCGGGGTCAACATCGACGCCGTCTACATAATTCACTCCAATGCCGACGGCATCGAATTGGCCATCGCCGTCGACCAACCCGACTCCGCGGTGCCCCACCTCCCGGTCCGCGGCAGCATGCGATAGTTTCGGAAAGCCGGAGGGCCGGGCATAGGATCGGCCCATGCGTCGCTCACTAATGGTCGCGTTCGCGCTGCTCGCCGCCTGCTCGAATTCGACCGTTCCCAACACCACTGCAATGCTCACCACCACGACCACTGCCGCGGCGACCACCACCAGCAGGGTCATCTCCACCACCACCTCCGCCGTCGTACTTCCCACCTCGCCGATCAACGGGATGCCGGTTGTGGACGAAACCTTGCTCGACCGCCGGCTGCTCGCCGTCAAGATCGACAACCACGCCAATGCGCGCCCCCAATCCGGGCTTGACGCCGCGGCCGCGGTGATCGAACTTCCCGTGGAGGGGATCACCCGTTTCATCGCCCTATTCCACGACACCGACTCCACTTACCTCGGCCCGGTCCGCTCCGGGCGTCCCAGCGACGGCAAACTCCTTAACCCGCTTGGGGCCACCTTCGCCATCTCCGGCGGCCAGTCTTGGGTGTTGCAGCAGATCCGCAACGAAGGGGTATCGCTCATCAGTGACTCTCGGCCCGGCATGTTTCGTATCAGCGGGCGCCGCGCCCCCCACAACCTCTACGCCGACACTCTCCAACTGCGGGAAGTGGCCGACGACCGCGAGTTCCCCGACGATCCCCCACCTCCACTGTTCCAGTTCGGGCCGCTGCCCACCACTGCGGCCCCCGCCACTGAGGTCGTGATGAGCTTCGGTGGCAGCTTCGTCGTCACCTGGACCTGGGACCCGACCAGCAAAACCTACGTCCGCTCATTCGGAGGTAGCGAGGCGGAATTGATGGACCAAGAAGGCGAGCGCTATCCCCTCACCGCCCAGACGCTGGTAGTGATGCTGGCCGAGCGCTACACGGAACGGCCGCCGTCGGGGAGTGGCAGTGCGGTTCCGGCCATGGACACGGTGGGGAGTGGAGAGGCCTTCGTCTTCGCCGGCGGCAAAATGACCTCCGGTAGTTGGGCGCGGGAGTCAAGCGACGACCTGATCGCCTTCAGCAACGAAGACGGCAGCCCGCTCCTAGTTCCTCCCGGCTTCATCTGGGTTTCGGTCGTGCCGGTGCAAAGCGGCATCGACGTTTCGTGAACCTGAGCGCCTCGACCATTGCCGCCGAGGTGGCGGAGGGAAGGCGCACCGCCCGCGACACGGTGGAAGAGGCGCTCCTCCGCTTGGAGGATGCTCAGGAGCGCTACAACGCCTGCACCTTGATCGACCGGTCCGGTGCCCTGGCGCAGGCTGAAGCCGTCGACCAGGCGCTGGCCGCGGGTAGACACCCCGGACCCTTGGCAGGGGTGCCGGTGGTGGTGAAAGACATCATCGATCAGGTGGGCCTGGCCACCACCTGTGGATCCGGCTTCTACCGGGAGGTGGCGGTCCGCTCGGCGCCGGTGATCCAGCGGTTGGAAACGGCAGGGGCGGTGATGGTGGCCCGGGCCGGGCTCCACGAATTTGCCTACGGGTTCAGTTCGGAGAACCCCTGGTTCGGACCTATCCGCAATCCCTGGGATCCTTCCACCTCTCCCGGCGGATCGTCGGGCGGGTCGGCGGTGGCAGTGGCCGCCGGGCTCGTCCCCCTGTCTTTGGGTACCGACACCGGGGGATCGGTGCGGGTCCCGGCTGCTCTCACCGGTGTCTTCGGGCTGAAGGTAACTCACGGGCGCATCCCCACCCAAGGAGTGTTTCCCCTCGCTCCCTCTCTCGACACGGTGGGTCCTCTCGCCGCCAATGTCACCGACCTCACCCTCGCCTACCGGGCGATGGCCGGGACCCCTCCGCTCCCCACGGCGGCCTCCTGGGTTGGAGTCCGGGTGGGGCTGCCCCGGGCCTGGCTCGAAGGCCCCAGCCAACCCCCGGTGACGGCCGCCTTGATGGAGGCCCTGCAGAATCTCTCCGACCTAGGAGCGGTGGTGGTCGACCTCGACCTACCGCCACTACTCCCTTGGGGGATGATCCAGGAGTTGGCCGGGGCGGAAGCGGCCCACGTCCACCGCCGTTTTCGGAGAGAGGCTGAGCCATACGGCGAGGAGGTGGGCCGTCGCCTCTCGGCCGCCGAGGAAGTCACCCCCGAGCAATATCTCGACGCCCAAGCTTGGCGGGCCCGTTTGCTGGAGGCTTGGGCTACCGCTTTCACCCAAGCCGACGTCATCGCCACCCCGGCCGTGGCTGCCCTCCGCAAGGTGATTGGGGTGGACCAGATCGACGGTCAGCACTATCGCCCCGTCCTCTCCTGGTTTTCGGCTCTGGTCAACCACGGCGGGGTCCCCGCCTTGGCTGTACCGCTCCTGGGAACGGGCTCGCCCCCAGTGTCTTTACAGCTGATTGGAACCTGGTGGCAGGAGGAACAGCTGCTCGCCCTGGCGGCGGCGGCCGAGGCCGCGGGGCTGATCGGGTATCGGCCCCCTCCCGGTGTCTTGGTCTAAACCCCACATTGCCTACAATTCCAAATATGGCGATGGGGCTATACCGAGACCCTCACCAGACCGATAAGGTCAGAGCAACCCAACCCCTTTACCAAGCAACACCGCTACTGAAGAACCCCAAGTGGAGACCACAACCGACCCGGCCCTCGCCGCCGCGCCTTCACGACAAGTAACCGACCGCATCGTTATCCGCTTTGCCGGCGACTCCGGCGATGGTATGCAAGTAGCCGGAAGCCGTTTCACCGACGCCTCCGCCTACTTCGGCAACGATCTCTCAACCTTGCCCTCGTTCCCGGCCGAGATCCGTGCCCCCGCCGGCACCCTGCCGGGGGTTTCCTCATTCCAGGTCCAGATCGCCGACTTCGACATCCTCACTGCCGGCGACGCCCCCGACTGCCTGGTAGCCATGAATCCGGCCGCCCTCCGGGCCAACCTGGAGGATCTGCGGCCGGGGGGAACGCTGGTCGTCAACACCGAGGCCTTCGACGAGCGCAACCTCGCCAAGGCGGGGTACAAGACCAACCCGCTGGAAAGCGAGGCGATGGCCGGGTTCCGGATCATCGAAGTGCCCATGGACACCCTCACCAAAGAGGCGGTCAAAGACTCCGGGGTCACCGGCCGGGACGTGCTTCGCTCCAAGAACTTCTTCGCCCTGGGTCTGCTCGCCTGGCTCTTCACCCGGCCGCTGGAGCCGACCATCGAATGGGTAGAGAAGAAGTTCTCCCGCAAGCCCGAAGTGGCAGCCGCCAACATCGCCGCCTTCCGGGCCGGATGGAACTTCGGTTTCACCACTGAAGCCGCCAAGACCATCGTTGAGGTCAGGCCGGCCAAACTCGCTCCCGGCACCTACACCAACGTGACCGGCAACACGGCCCTCGCCTGGGGACTGATCGCAGCCGCCCAATGCGCCAAGCTGCCCCTCTTCTACGGCAGCTACCCGATCACCCCGGCTTCCGACATCCTCCATGAACTCTCCCTGCACAAGAATTTCGGGGTACGCACCTTCCAGGCCGAAGACGAGATCGCCGCCATCGGCTCGGCCATCGGTGCCGCCTTCGCCGGCAACCTCGCCGTCACCGGAACCTCCGGGCCCGGCATCGCCCTGAAGAGCGAAGGCCTATCGCTGGCGGTGGCCACCGAACTGCCGCTCATCGTCGTCGACGTGCAACGGGCAGGACCTTCCACGGGGATGCCCACCAAGGTGGAGCAGTCCGACCTGCTCATGGCGCTCTTCGGGCGCCACGGCGAGGCGCCCCTCCCCGTCCTTGCCATACCCTCGCCATCGGAGGCGTTCGACCTCACGGTGGAAGCCGCCCGGATCGCCCTCAAGTACATGACCCCGGTGATGCTTCTCTCCGACAACCATGTCGCCAACAGCTCCGAGCCATGGAACCTGCCCGACGTCGACCGGCTTCCCGACATCTCGGTGCCTTTCGCCACCATCCTCAACGGCAATGGCCACTTCCTTCCCTACATGCGGGACCTCGACACCTTCGCCCGCCCCTGGGCGATCCCGGGCACGCCGGGACTGGAACATCGGATTGGAGGTCTGGAGAAAGAGGCCGTCACCGGTGACATCTCCTACGAACCCGGGAACCACCAGTTGATGACCGACAGCCGGGCCTGGAAGATCGCCAACATCGCCAACGACATCCCCCCACTGGCCCTCGATGCCGATGAAGGCGCCGAGTTGTTGGTGATCGGCTGGGGCTCCACCTACGGCACCATCAGGGCTGCCATCAACCGGGTGCGAGGCAAAGGGCACCGGGTGGCAAGGGCCCATCTCCGCTACCTCAACCCCTTCCCGGCCAACCTAGGTGAGGTGCTGAGAGCCTTCCCCAAGGTGCTGGTTCCTGAACTAAACGCCGGACAGTTGGTGAAGCTGGTGCGCTCCGAGTTCCTGGTCGACGCCCGCGGCTTTAACAAGGTGGCCGGGGAGCCGTTCAAGATCTCCGAGATAGAGGAGGCGCTGGTGGAGGTGCTGGAACGATGACCGCCCCCACCTATGGCCGAGCCGACTTCCAAACCGATCAAGAGGTGCGCTGGTGCCCCGGCTGCGGCGATTACACCATCCTCGCCGCCGTCCAGAACTACATGGCCACCATGGGAGTCGCCCGGGAGAAGATCGTCTTCGTGTCGGGGATCGGATGCTCCTCCCGTTTCCCCTACTACATGAACACCTACGGGATGCACTCCATCCATGGACGGGCGCCCGCCATTGCTTCCGGTATCGCCGCCACCCGGCCCGACTTGGAGGTGTGGGTGGTAACCGGAGATGGGGATGCCCTCTCCATCGGCGGCAACCACCTCATCCATGTCCTGCGCCGCAACTTCAACCTCAAGATCCTGCTCTTCAACAACCAGATCTACGGGCTGACCAAAGGTCAATACTCCCCCACCTCGGAGGCGGGGAAGCACACCAAGTCCACTCCGATGGGCTCGCTCGATCACCCGTTCAACCCGGTGAGCCTGGCGCTGGGAGCGGAAGCCTCTTTCGTCGCCCGCACCATCGATATGGACCGTGCCCACACCACCGGGATCTTGGAGGCGGCCCATCAGCATCAGGGAACCGCCTTCATCGAGCTCTATCAGAACTGCAACGTCTTCAACGACAAGGCCTTCCTGCAGCTCACCGGCAAAGAGGAGCGGAGCTTCAACCGTATCGACCTCGTCCACGGCAAACCCATCACCTTCGGAACGGCTGGTGAGAAGGCGGTCATCTTCGAGGACGGACAGGCCAAAGTCGTCGAGACCTCGAAGGTCGACCCCTCCCGGATCCTCGTCCACGACGCCGGGCGAGCCGATCCCACTGTCGCCTTCGCCCTCTCCCGGCTGTCGCACGGTCCTTACGGTCCCACCCCGGTGGGAATCTTCCGGCAAGTGGAACGCCCCACCTACGACTCGGGCCTCAACCAGCAGCTAGTCGACGCCCAGACCAAGAAAGGCCCGGGCGACCTCGCCGCCCTCATCCGCTCGGCCGGCACCTGGGAAGTCCCCGCCAGCTAGCTATCAGCTATCAGCCTGGGGCGCTTGCCGCTGTCAACTTTCCCCCGCGTGCCAGTGGCGGTGGGGACCGATCAAGCTCCGGGCTGACTCCGGACCCCAACTGCCCCGCGGGTAGACCTCGATCGGGCGGGGTTGTCGGACAATCGGCTCAACGATCCGCCACGCTTCTTCCACCGCATCCCAGCGGCCAAAAAGCCGCTGGTCGCCCTCCAGGGCATCACCCAACAATCGCTCGTAAGCCTCGGGACCCTCCACCCCGAGTTCTTCTTCGGTCTGGACGTCGAGGAAGACCTCATGGGAAATGAGGGCCTCGCCGGGAAGCTTGGCCTGCAAGCCCAGGCCGATCAGATAGTCGGGTTTCATCCGGAAGTGGAGGGTGTTGGCGTGAGGGGCGCGCCGGTCATCGGAGAAGAGCATCCGCGGTGGCTCCTTGAACTCAACCACCGCTTCGGTGACGGTGCTGGCCAGGTATTTGCCCGCCCGGACGTAGAAGGGCACCCCGGCCCAACGCCAGGAGTCGATTTCGATCCGGAGGGCGGTGAAGGTCTCCACCATCGAATCAGGCGCAACCCCCGGTTCCTCCCGATAGCCCTGGTATTGGCCCCGAATCACCTCGTCGGGTTCGAAGCTGCGGATCGACTTCAGCACCTTGACCGTCTCGTCGCGAAGGGCATCGGCCTCGGCCGACACCGGTGGTTCCATGGCAAGGAGGCTGACTACCTGGAGGAGATGGTTCTGGACGACGTCTTTGACCGTACCGACCGAGTCGTAGAACGCTCCTCTGCTTTCCACCCCGAACGACTCGGCGAGGGTGATCTGGACGTTGTCGATGAAATGCCGGTTCCAGACCGGCTCGAGGAGGGCATTGGCAAAGCGGAAGACCAGCAGGTTGAGGACCGGTTCTTTACCCAGGAAGTGGTCGATGCGGTAGATCGACGACTCGGGATAGTGATGGTGGAGGGTGTGGTTGAGCAGGCGGGCGGAGCCGAGGTCGCGCCCAAACGGTTTCTCCACCACCACCCGTCCCCGGTTGAGCCCCACCCGGGCCATGCCTTCCACCACCACCGTAAAGAGGTCGGGGGGGATGGCCAGGTAGGTGACCGGCATGCGGGCCAGATCTCCCGCCTTGGCCGCCAACCGGTCGTACAACTCGGGGTTTTCGTAACGTCCGCTGATGAAACACAACCGCTCGGCCAGTCGCTCCCACACCTCCTCGTCGATCTTCTTGCCGGCGTCCTCGAGCGACTCTCGGGCCCGGCGGCGGAGGTCGTCGTCGTCCCACTCCGAGGCCGCCACCCCAATCACCGGCACTTCCAGTTTGTGTTCGGCAGCCAGGTCATAGAGGGCGGGAAACAGCTTGCGATAAGCCAGGTCGCCCGATATCCCGAACAGCAAGAGCACGTCGGCTCGCATCAGCCTCCCGCCGGAAGCTCGTTATGGCCACCGAACTGGTGGCGCATGGCGGAAATCGCCCGGTCGGCGAAGTCCCCTTCGTCACGGGAGGAGAAGCGCTGGTAGAGAGCCGAGGCGATCACGTAGGTGGGTACTCCCAGGTCAACGCCGGTCTGCACCGTCCAGCGGCCTTCGCCCGAGTCGGAGACGTGGCCGCTGTAGCTGGTCAGGCTGGGCTCGGACCACAAGGCGCCGGCGGTGAGATCGAGCAGCCAGGAGGTGATGACGCTGCCCCGTCGCCACACCTCGGCGATGGAGGAGACGTCGAATTGGTAGCGGTAACGCTCGGGGCGGCGCAAGGTCTCCGGGGACTTGGCACCGAGATCGGCCCGCTCCAGCAGGGCCAGTCCTTCGGCATAGGCGGCCATCAACCCGTATTCGATACCGTTGTGGACCATTTTCACGAAGTGACCGGCGCCCGCTCCACCGCAGTACAGGTAGCCCCGCTCGGCTGGATCGGCTTCCCCGCTCCGTCCCGGGGTGCGCGGCGCCGCCTCGAGACCGGGGGCGAGCGTCTCCCAGACCGGCGCCAGCCGCTCGTAGGCCGCCCGGTCTCCGCCGATCATCAGACAATATCCCCGCTCCAAACCATGGACCCCGCCACTGGTCCCCACATCGAGGTAGGAGATGCCGGCCTGAGCCAAGCGCTGACTGCGGATGAGGTCGTCCTCGAAGAAGCTGTTGCCACCGTCGATGATGGTGTCACCGGTCTCGAGAAGCGGGGAGAGATCGGTCACGGTGGCCTCCACGAACTGGGCGGGGATCATCACCCAAACCACCCGAGGTGGTTCCAGGCCGTCAACCAGGTCTTGGAGGGTTTCTGCCCCCCGCGCCCCCTCCCCCACCAGTTCCTTCACCGACTCGGGACGAACGTCGTAGACCACGCAGTCGTGCCCGGCCCGCATCAGCCGCCGCACTAAGTTCGCCCCCATCCGCCCTAACCCGACCATCCCTACCTGCATACCCACCGAAACCTAATGCAATAGCCGTGCTCTACTCCCCAATCCTGCATTCGGATTGGCTCAGGCAATGGTTCCCGGCTCCGGCGGTGCCTCCGCCGGCGCCTGATACCAGCTGAACATGTAGTCCGGGTTGTCGATGTCCCGGGAGAAATCGGAGAGGGTGAGAGGCCGGAAGGTATCGCACATCACCGCCAGCTCCCGTGTCGCTTTGGCCCCCAGCGCCTTCTCCGCCAGCCCGGGCTGGGGACCGTGAGGGATGCCGTACGGGTGAAGCGTGATCGACCCCACTTCGATCCCCTTGCGGCTCTCGAAGTTGCCCGAGACGTAGTAGATCATCTCGTCGGACTGGAGGTTGGAATGGTTGTAGGGGATGGGGACCGCCTGCTCGTCCCACTCCAGGTTGCGGGGACAGAAAGAGCAGATCACGAAGCCGGGACCTTCGAAGGTCTGATGGGCCGGAGGCGGCTGA
This sequence comes from Acidimicrobiia bacterium, assembly GCA_035281425.1. GTDB lineage: Bacteria > Actinomycetota > Acidimicrobiia > Spongiisociales > ZC4RG35 > JAICND01. Next base: position 6,370 of record DATEDX010000065.1, on the reverse strand, counting down.
TGGAGCCGGCCCGATTTGGGCTCGAAGTCGGCGATGTTGAAGGTCCAGGGGTAGACGTAACCGTCCCAGCCCACCACGTTGAAAGGGTGGTAGTCGAGCAGATAGGTCTGATGGCCGCCCCGGATCCGCACCGTCACCGGGAATTCCCCTTGCTCTTGGTGAGTCCGTAGCTCTTGGGGACCGTGCAGATCGCGGTGGTAATACGGAGCGTGCTCGAGGAGGTTGCCGTATTCGTTGCGATAGCGGCGGGGCACTTCGATCTGGCCGGGGCTGACGAAGATCAGGTACTTCTGGGGGCCGTCGGGCACCAGCCGGTAGGTGGTGCCCCGCGGGATGACGATGTAATCACCCTCCCGGTAGGGAAGGTCGCCGAAGATCGACTCCACCTGTCCCCCGCCTTCGTGGACGAAGATCACCTCATCCCCTTCCCCGTTGCGGTAGTAGCCCTCTCGGGGGGCGGCGGGGCGGCAGAACCAGATCTCCACCTCCTGATTCCACATCAAGAGCCGCCTCCCGGTGAGCAGATCACCCGCCGGATCGAGATGCCCGGTGTCCAGCAGGTGATGTTGATGCTGGTCGGGCACCCATTCCTTGCGTTCGATCGGCTCGAAACCACCCAAGGCCATCACCCGACAGGGGGTCTGCAGGTGGTAGAGGATGGAGTAGTTGCCGGAGAAGCCCTCCATCCCCATCACTTGCTCGGTAAGCAACCTCCCGTCCCGCCACAGCTGGGTGTGCCGCTTCGCCGGCAAATCCCCGAGTTTCATGTACATAGGCATAACCCCCCGAAACCTAATGCAATAACCGTGCCTCTACACCCAAACCTGCATTCAGATTGCCCGGCAAGAACTCGCCGCCGGCCCAAGGCTCAGAGATGTTTAGCTGCCTCACGAACCGACAGCGGTGACAGCCGGTCGCGCTGCTGGCGAAGAAACTCACGCACCGCCTCGGGCTCCACCCGGGCGTACTCCCGCAGCGCCCACCCAATCGCCTTCCGGATGAAGAACTCCCTTTCGTGCCCCCGACGGAGACAGAAGTCGAACAGCATCGCCTGGTCGGTCTCGCCCTTATGACCGAGCTGGCAGAGGAGAGCAGTGCGGCGCAACCACAGATCCTCGTGATCGATCCAGGTGTGAAGCAGGGGGCGCATCTTGGCGCGGTCGTCCCGGACCACTCGACCCACCAGGTGAGAAGCGACGGGGTCGACCAGATCCCACCAGGCGCCTTCCACCACCAGCTGCCGGTAGAGGTCGACCTGCTCGAAGGTGATCAGCCGGGGGAACGAGCCGGCGTAATCGAGGGCCAGGTACTTCTCCTCCCGATGAGGTAGCTGCCACAGTTCCAAGACGTTCCGCCGGTAGCTTTTTGGGTCCGACGCCGGAAATCGTTGTTTCAACTCCCGGGCGATGGGAAGCCGGAGCGGAGACGGCACCCCGTAGAAGGCCATGGTGGTCTTCATGTAGGCCGCCATCGGCACCGCCTTGGCGGGATCGGCCACCATCTGGAGTGCACCCTCCGCCCACGAGACCAAGTCCGCGGTCACGGCGGGCAATCTAGGCAGCAATCCGAATGCAGGATTGGGGAGTAGAGCCCCGCGATTGCATTAGGTTTCGTGAGTGGGCTAGGCCAGGGCCACCAACTCCAGCATCGACTCGTCGAAGAAGTGGGTTCGACCCTCGGGCATCAGCAGCGCACGATCGGGACCCAGGTCGGCCACGAAGTCGGTGTCGTGGCTGACCAGGACGATGGTGCCGGTGAATTGGGCCAGCGCCTCCAACAGCGCCGTCTTGGCTTGTGGGTCGAGGTTGTTGGTCGGCTCGTCGAGAAGCAACACATTGGGACCGCCTAAGACCACCATCGCCAAGGCCAGCTTGGTCTTTTCTCCGCCCGAGAGGGTGGCGGCGTCTTGGTCGATCTTGTCGGCGAGGAGGAAGTGCCCCAGGAGCGTCCGCAGCTGCAGGTCGGGCTGATCGGAGACAGCCCGCACATGATCGAGGACGCTCCGCCCGGCATGGATCTGCTCATGCTCCTGGGCGTAATAGCCGAGGACGGCGTTGTGGCCCAGCTTCACCTCTCCCAGGTCGGCGGTCTCCACCCCAGCCAGGATCCGGAGCAGGGTGGTCTTCCCGGCGCCGTTCAGCCCCATGATGATGAGCCGTTCCCCCCGGTTGAGGTCGAGGTCGATGTCGACAAAGACCAAGTTGTCCCCGAACGATTTGGCCAGCCCGTCCGCTTGGAGGGGGGTCACGCCCGAAGTGCGGGGCTGAGGGAACCGCAGCGCCACCGATTTGCCCCGGCGTTGCACCTCCACCAGCTCCCTCTTCATCCGTTCTACCCGGGTTTCCATGGCCCGGGCCACCTTGGCCATCTTCTCGGTGGTGCCTTTGAACCGGCGGATGTTGGCTTGGAGCCGGGCAATCTCTTCGTCCTGATGCCGGCGCTCCCGGATCCGCTGCTCCCGCCGTCGCTCCCGTTCCACCAGGTAGCTCGAGTAGTGGCCGCGGTAGGCCTCGAGACGGGCTCCCTCCAGCTCGAGCACCGAGGTGATGGCGCGGTCGAGTAGCGGCAGGTCGTGACTCACCATCAGGATCCCTCCCCGGTAGGTGGAGAGGAAATCGACCAGCCAGGCTTTGGCGTCGAGGTCGAGATGGTTGGTGGGCTCGTCGAGCACCAGGGTCTCGGTCTCCGCAAACAGGATCCGTGCCAGCTCGACTCGCCGCCGCTGCCCGCCCGACATGGTCGCGACCGGCTGATCCAACTCTTCGACCCCTATGCCGAGATTGGCTGCGACCCGTTTCGCCTCCGCTTCGGCCACAAAGCCGCCTTTAGCCTCGAACTCATCGTGAAGCCGGGCGTGACGGAGGATGGCCTGATCCCGAGCGGCGCCTTCGAGCCGCTCCATCTTGCGACGGGTCTCTTCGATCTTGCGCAGCATCGCCCCGATCTGACGGGCCGCCAGGATCCGCTCCAACGCAGTCATGTCGGGTCGCTCCAAGTCGGGCAGGGCCGCTTCTTGGGAAAAGTAACCCAGATTGCCGCTGCGCAGCACGGTGCCCGAGGTGGGCGGCTGATATCCGACCAAAGTCCGCAGCAGGGTGGTCTTGCCGGCTCCGTTCCGCCCCACCAGACCGACCTTGTCGCCGGGCTGCACGCTGAAGGAGGCGTCCTCGAGGAGAAGCCGGGTTCCTAATTCGATTCGCAGATCGCGGGCGACAAGCATCGGCTAGCTCCAAGGGCGGCGGGCATACCCAGAAGGGGGATGGTCACACTCTAAATAGCGGCCCCTACCGGCCCGGAGGTAATTACCGCTCCCACCAAACCGTGGAGAACTGGCGTTGGTCGGCGCCGAACCGGTACCGGCCCTGGTGCTCTTCGATCTCCGGTCCGAGGAGGGCATCCAGCTCCGGCCATCGAGCTTCCGTGACGAGGAGACGCCTGCCATACAACTCCAGGATCTCCTCCCTCGATTCGAACCAGAGATCGGGGGGCCTCATCCACGACTCGACCACCGGGGCGACGCCGACTACCTCCTCCACCACCGCGGTGAAGTCCGCAACCGTGGGTCCGGAGGGGCGGTCGAGGTTGTGGAGGGATCGGTAATAGGGGCCGAGATGGGTCCAGGGATGAGTTGCGGTCAACTCCACCACCACTCCCGATTCAGCCCGCTGATGCAGCGCGAGGAGAAAGGGTGCCAGGTCGGGGACGTCGTAGACCACATGGGCACACATCCCCACTGCGTGGGGTTCGACTCCGTCTGCTACCTCGGGCCACGAGCCCTCGACCACGCGGACAGGGAGTCCTTCGCTCAGGTCGCGAAGTCCTTTCAGCATCGACTCGCTGCGTTCCACTGCCGTGACCGCATGTCCCGACCGGGCCAAAGGCAACGATGCCCGACCGGTTCCCGCCCCCACGTCCAAGATGTCGCCGTCCCTGCCCGCCAGTTCTTCGACCCGGGTCGTAGTAGGGGTGACTTCCCCCCGTTCCACGGCGCTGTGGGCCCGCCGCCGCCACAGTGCCTCCGGCCACCCGTAAGGGGATTCAGTAACGGTCGCCAGTAGTGCCGGAGGTATCACCCAGGCTTCCAGCTGTTGGCGCCAAGAGGCGGCCGCCCAGGTCACCGCAGCCCGGCAAAGAGGTCGCTTTCAGGATGAGGGGTGGGCACCGCCGAGAAGAGGCGAAGGAACGTTTCTCGGCCAAACCAGGCGCGCCGGTCCTCTTCGGGCACGGTCAGAGCGAACCAGTCGTCGGGAATCTGCGAGCGGTGAGCGCGAAGGGCGGCCAGCTTCAGATCCACATATTCGCTCACATCAATCTCGGCGGAAAGCTCTTCATCGGGAAAGCCCCGATCGGCCCGGGTGAGGTAGCTGTCACCGTCGGGATTGGCCTCGGCCCGCATCCGGTTCAGGGCACCCATCCGTTCTCGTCCCCAGGCCGACCAGTACAGCTTTTGGGGCCGCCACTCCTCCTCCCCTGCTTCCAGTGGGAACCACCCCAGATCGCGACAGCCAAAGAAGGCGGCCATCCCGATACGGTGGACCTGGATGTGGTCGGGGTGCCCATATCCCCCGAAAGGATCGTAGATGGTCATCACTTCGGGCTGGTAACGACGGATTAGGCGAACCAAGCGGTGGGCGGCTTCGAAGAGATCGGCCTGCCAGAACGAGGTGGGATTGGAGTTGGCGTTAGTACCCATCATTCCGGAGTCCCTAAAGCCCAGGAACTCATGGTGTTTGACGCCGAGGATGTCGAGGGCGGCTCGCACCTCCTCGGCCCGCAACTCGACCAACTGCTCCCGCAGGGCCTCCGGATCTTCGTAGTTGTGGATCTCACCTTCCGCCCCGTCGGTGGCGGTTACCACCACCACCTGCTCACCGGCAGCCGCGTAGCGGGCCAGCACCCCTCCGGTGCCGATGACTTCATCGTCGGGATGAGCGTGAAAGGCGAGCAAGCCTGGCATCGACGGGACGGTACTACGCCCCCTTTTCTGTTTTGGCGCGCCAAAACCCTTTGGGGGGAGGGAGATCTAGCGGTAGCGCCAGACGATTCGACCCCGGGTGGGGTCGTAGGTCGAGACCTCGACGTCGACCTTGTCACCGGGGAGGATGCGAATCTTCCGCCCCCGGCTCATCCGGCCGGCGGTGCGGGCCATGACCTGCAAACCGCCGGGGAGCTCAACCAGAAAGGTGGCGTTGCGGAGAACCGTCAACACCTGACCTTCCATCCGGACGTATTCTTCGCTATCGCTCAACGCGACCAGCCACCCGACCGGCTGCGGCTGCGATCGTTGCGGCGATCGCCACCCCCTTGCGGTCGAGGACGGGCTTCGTTCACGGTCAGGCGGCGGCCGTCGATATCTTTCTCGGCCAGCTCGGTGATAGCCCGGCGGGCGTCGGCGTCGGCCATTTCCACAAACCCGAACCCACGGGAACGGCCGCTGTCACGGTCGGTGACGACCTGAGCGGATTCGACGGTACCGAAGGGGCTGAAGAGTTCCTCCAGATCCCGGTTGGTCGTCGAGAAGGGCAGGTTGCCCACGTATATTTTCATTCGTGCTCCGATCCTCGCGGCGATCCCCGACGATCCGACCGCGGTATGAATTACTGAAACGAACCCGCACAGACGTCAGGGGAGAGCACGAACCCGTCGACACCGATCGGTGTCTGATCCGATGATACTCCAGTCCGGGACGCTTCCGAAACGGATTCTGGCTCTGTTGCTGGTGGGGGCTTGCGGCGCCCCCGTCGTCACTGCAACCGATGCCGGCCCGCCATCGATGCCGAGCACCACCGCCTCCGCCTCGACCACCTTGCCCCTCCCTTCGACCTCCGTCGCCACCACCGCGGCGACCGTGACCACCACCGCCCCGGTTACCACCACCCATCCAGAGTTTCTCTTTACGGTTAGCGAAGTCTCGGCCGAAGAGTTGGGCGCCAGCTGGCTGGAGGGCTGCCCGGTCGCTCCCTCCGCTTTGTCCCGGGTAACCCTGACCCACTTCGGTTATGACGGGGCGGTACGCCAGGGTGACCTCATTGTCGCCGCCGAGTGGGCAGAAGCTTTGACCTCGGTCTTCTTGACACTGTTCGAGGCGGGCTTTCCCATCGAAAGAATCGAGCCGGTCTCGGCCTACGGCGCCGACGACGACGCCTCCATGGCAGCCAACAACACCTCGGCCTTCAACTGCCGGACGGTGGCCGGCACCAGCCGCTGGTCCGAACACGCCTATGGACGGGCCATCGACATCAATCCCCTGGTAAATCCCTTCGTGAGCGGATCACAGGTCGAGCCTCCCGGCGGCGAGGCCTACCTGGACCGCGACCCGTCAGTGCCGGGTCTGATCGTCGACGGCGACATAGTCGTCGAAGCCTTCGCC
>DATEDX010000064.1:0-20387 GCA_035281425.1 Acidimicrobiia bacterium | reverse complement strand
AACTCGCCGGCGGTCACCTCGACTTCCCAGGTCGAGCCCTTCTTGCAGTCGAAGGGGGAGGACAGCTCCATGCCCCGGCGGACCATCCAGTCCAACAGTTCGGGGATGACGTCGCCGTGTGAGCAGAGGACGGCATTGGTGCCAGCCAAGTCCCGCACCAGCCGCCGGGCCGGTTTGCCTCCGGAGCCCTCGGCTAGGGAATCGTCCATCTCGATCTCGAGTCCGAGCTTGTGGGCGAGGGGTTCGACCGTCTGGGTACAGCGCAGATAAGGGCTCGAGATAATCCGCTCCACTCCCCGATCGCTGAGCAGCCCGGCAATGCTTTCGGCCTGGGCCTCACCTTTTCCGGTCAGGGGGCGGAGGCGATCGTCATCGGTCCAAGTGGTGCGGTCGCCGGCGGCGGCATGCCGGACCAGAAATAGGGTTCCCGTACGGAGGAGGGCGGGGCCGTCGAGGTTGGTCACCAGGTCTCGATCCCGGCTGTAGTTGAGGAGGCCGGCCGCTTCCTCCGGTTCCACCCAGGCGATGCGGTCCACTTCACCATTAGGTTCGAATTGGTTGTGACCCAGCGCTCTCATCGCGAACCAGCGAACCAGCTTGGGCCCGGCCAGAGTCTGATAGGACGACTCCCCCAGAGGGGAGATGATCCGGGCTTGCTGGCCGGCTTCCTCCCAAACCTCTCTGACCGCGGCTGCCTCCGGCGCCTCCCCGGGTTCGTCCTTTCCTTTGGGCAGGCTCCAGTCGTCGTAGCGGGGGCGATGGACGACCAGAACCTGAACGCCGGCGCGGGTATCTTCGGCGGGCCGCAACACCACCCCGCCGGAAGCCAGGATGAGCGTTTCCTGTTCCAAGGCGCTCAGCTTATTGGGTGGGGAAGCTCGGGCAAGAAGGGGACATCAAGCCGACTGCAGGCGGGCCAGCAGAGCATCGTGGATGAGGGCACGCTCCCCGTCGAGCAGGGCGTTGTGGCGGGAGTGGGTTAGCCAGAGAGTTTGGGTGTTCGGCCCCAGCAACTTGGCCAGGGTGGTGGCGCTCGATGGGCGCACCGACTCGTCCATCAGCGACTGAACCACCAGCGCCGGTCGGCGGAGTCGCCGAGCCGCTCGACGGGCATGGCGGGAGACGACCAGCAAGTCGGCAGACCGCTTGGTCGGGAAGCCGGAATAGGTGAGGAAAAGCGCCGAGGTCTCGGCGTCTTCGAGTGGTGGGGAAGGGGGCCAGGGGGTAAAGGGGCGCAGTGGATGGATCAGCGGCGCCAGGTAGATCGAACGGCGCCGATATGCCAGGGGAGCGCTGACGGTGGTTATCGAAGCTGCATTGGTAGGCCCGGCGGCGAGGAGGGCGAGAAGGCCACCCAGGGAGAGTCCGGCCAGATGGACCCGCTGGTGGTCGGAGACAGATAGGGCGGCATTGACCACCGCTCCCAGCCAATCGGAGGCGCCGTAGTGCAAGAGATCGCCGGCCACCGTTCCGTGTCCGGGCAACAGGGGGGCGACCACCGTGTACCCGTGCCGGTTGAGGAACTCGGCCGCCGGACGCCAGTGAGCCGGGATCCCCGTGAATCCGTGGACGGCGACAACGGCCTCACCGTTGTCGCCGGGAAAACGAAAGGGGGCGGCCAGAGGATGGAATAGCGAAGTGATGGGGGCAGGCTAGGAACCGCCCCACCCCGCTCAGGCGTCTGAGTCCCATGAAGCGTCTGCTGCCCTTTCTCGTCCTCGTCACCTCCCTCCTCGTCAGCGCCGGGCCCGCCTATGCCTGCAGCTGTATGGAGGCCCAGCCCAGGGAGATGCTCGAGTTCGGACCCACGGCCTTCGTCGGCACCATCACCGGAGTTACAGCCGCCGGACAAGGCCCGATCGGAGCCCAGCACCTCCTCACCTTCGAGGTGGAGACGGTGCTGGCGGGCGAGGTGGGACCACTGGTTGAGGTTCTCACCGCCGATAACAGCGCCGCTTGCGGCATCGACGGAACCGTGGGAGCCCGGATGGCGGTCTTTGCCACCGACGAGGGAGGCCAGCTCTCTTCGAGCCTGTGTTCGGTCACCGATGCCGACCAGGCACTTGCCGCCTTGGGGCCGGGTACCCCTCCGGCCTCGGACGGGAGTCCGGAGCTCGGCTCCGACTTCGACTGGCAGGTGGTGTGGCTGGGAGCCGGAGGCGCCGTGGTACTAGCCGCCGCCTGGCTGCTGGGTCGCCGACGCCCCGCCTAACCCCTACTTCCCTTTCTTGTGACGGTTGAGCACGAATATCGTGCTCAACCGTCACAAGAACGAATTGATGGCGTGTTCGATCCGGGCCATGTTGACCAGGGCATGGTGCTCGATCGCGAACTGGGGCCAGGGGGTGTCGAAGCCACCAACTCGGACGATGGGAGCGGCCAGTGAAAACATTCTCTTCTCGGCCACTACCGCCGCCACCTCGGCGGCTACCCCCGCACTGAGCTGTGGTTCCTGCACCACCAGCAGCTTCCCGGTCTTCTCCACCGATGCGAAGACGGTCGCTCGGTCCCAGGGGAAGAGGGTGCGGAGATCGATCACCTCCACCGACAGCTCGGAGTTGGCGGCGGCTTGCAGCGAGACCGGGACCATGGCGCCATAGGTGACCAGAGTGAGGTCATCTCCCTCGTGTCGTACCCGAGCCTTACCCAATGGCAGCTGGTACCGCTCCACCGGCACGTCTTCTCGTCCCGACCGGTAGAGAACCTTGGGTTCGAGGAAGATCACGGGATCGTCACCGGTGAGGGCGGAGGCGAGCAAGCCTTTGGCATCGATGGGAGTAGAGGGGCACACCACCACCAGGCCCGGAGCATGGACGAAATAAGCCTCCGGCGAGTCGCAATGATGCTCATGGGCCCTGATCCCCGCCCCGCTGGGGAAACGGACCACCACCGGCATCGACACCCCTCCCCGGGTCCGGTAGCGGAACCTGCCCAGGTGGGAAACGATTTGATCGAAGGCGGGATAAACGAAGCCATCGAACTGGATCTCGGCCACCGGCCGGGCACCGGCGATGGCCATCCCCACGGCGCTCCCCACGATCCCCGACTCATTTAACGGAGTGTCGATCACCCGCTCCGGTCCGAAGCGTTCCTGCAAGCCCTCGGTAATGCGGAAGACCCCGCCTGACAAGCCAACGTCTTCCCCCAGAACGATGACGTTGGGGTCGTCTTCCATTGCTTCCCGAAGTGCTGCGGTGATGGCTTCGGCCATCGTCCAGCTCTCCGTTGGCCCCGAGAGCGGTGGGTCATCTTCCACCGGCCAGATCTCAAGGGGGGCGAATTCGGTTTCGACCTCGCCGTTGGCTCGCTGCATCTCGTGGAGCTGTTCGACGACGTGGGCTGGTATCCGGGAGTAGCCGTGGCGGATGGCGTCGTCGCGGGGCGGTAGGGGGCGGGCTTCGATTTCGGTGATGGCGGCCTCTACCTGATCGGCAACCTCCATCGCCACTTTCTCACCTGCCTGCTCGTCCCAGACGCCCTGCTCTTGCAGGTAGTGCTGCAACCGGGTGATGGGATCCCGGGCCCGCCACTCTTGTTCCTCTTCGAGGCTGCGGTAGCGGCGAGGGTCGTCGGCGGTGGCATGCGGTCCATATCGATAGGTCATGGCCTCGATCAGGGTGGGGCCTTCTCCTCGCCGGGCTCGCCCCACCGCCTCGATGGTGGCCTGATACACGGCCAGCACGTCCATCCCGTCCACTCGCACCCCGGGAAAGCCGTAGGCCTCCGCCTTCTGGGCAATGGTGGGCGAGGCGGTTTGCCGTTCGTAGGGAACCGAGATGGCGTAGAGGTTGTTGGCGCAGACGAAGACCGTGGGGGTGCGCCACACCCCGGCGAAGTTCATCCCCGAGTGAAAGTCGATCTCCGAAGTGGCACCATCCCCAAAGTAGGCGGCGGTGACGGTGTCCTCGCCCCGCAGCTTGGTCATGTAGGAGTAGCCGACGGCGTGGGGGAGTTGGCTGGCGATGGGGACGGTGACGATTCCCATCCGTAGCCGGCGGACATCCCATCCTTCGTTGGGTAGCCCCCGCCAATATGACATCACTACCTCGATCGGAACCCCCCGGGCCAGTTGGACCCCGTGCTCGCGATAGGAGGGAAAAACGAAGTCGTCGGGGCCGAGGGCCAGTGCGGAGCCGACCTGTACCGCTTCCTGCCCCTCGAGCATGGCATAGGTACCCATCCGTCCCTGGCGCTGGAGGGCTAGCAGCCGGCGGTCGAACTCCCGGGCCAGCACCATGAGCCGGTACATCTCCTGAAGCAGCTGAGGCGGGTGCCCGGGATCGTCACCGACCAGCCGCCCGGCGGCATCGAGAACCTCCAAGGTGGGGTAAGCCACCGGCTGAGTCTGCCATGAGTGCCGGGCCCATGCACTTCGACCCAAATGAAGCCCGGGTGGGTTAGCCTCGAGGGCGTGCCTCTGATCCGCTCCGCTCTCCACGACATCGCCCCCTATGAGGCAGGGCGGCCGGTGGAGGAGGTCGCCCGGGACTTGGGGGTGGACCCCGAAACCGTCATCAAGCTCGCCTCCAACGAGTGCCCCTTCGGGCCTTTTCCGGCCGTGATCGAAGCCGTCGCCGCCGCCGTCCCCGGTCTCAACCGCTATCCCGACGACGGCTGGTACCGGCTGGCCCAGGTTCTGGCCGAGCGGTTGCAGATTGCTCCCGACCAGCTGATGTTCGGCGGCGGAAGCTCCGAGTTACTACGGGTCATCGCCCTCGCTACCGGCGGACCCGGAACCTCCGCGGTGTATGCCTGGCCATCTTTCATCATTTACCGGCTGGCCTCGATCATCGCCGGCACCGAAGGTATTGAGGTCCCGCTTCGGGAACATACCCATGACCCGGCGGCGATGCTTAACGCCATCCGCCCCGACACCACCGTCCTCTATTTCTGCAACCCCAACAATCCGACCGGCACCTACGTCCCCGCCCCCGACCTGGAAACGTTGATCGAGGCGGTTCCGCCCCAGGTTCTGGTGGTGGTGGACGAGGCCTACCACGAATACGTGACTGCCTCCGACTACGCCTCGGCCCTTCCCATCGCTCTCCGCCGAGCCAATGTGGTGGTGACGAGGACCTTTTCCAAGATCTACGGCCTGGCCGGCCTTCGAGTCGGATATGCGGTGGGTCAGGCCTCCACCTTGCGTGAGCTGAGGCGAGCCCAGGCGCCTTTCACCGTCAACGCGTTGGCGCAATTGGCTGCCCGGATCGCCATCGGATACCCGGAGGAGGTAGAGGCCCGGGCCCGTCTCAACGCTGAAGAGCGGGAGCGGATGGAGAAGGAGTTGGGGAGGCGGGCGGTGGAGTTCGTGCCCTCCCAAGCCAACTTCGTCTATCTCTACCACGGACCCGGTGCCTTCGACGCTTTCCTTGCCCAGGGCGTGATCGTTAGAGCCATGGGTGAAGGCTGGATTCGGGTAACGGTGGGGGCACCGGAAGAGAACCACCGCTTTCTTGACACCCTCGACCGGCTGCGGGCCGAGTCCGGTCCCCCGGAGACGACTGCGGTTAGGTAGCTTGGCTCCCAACCGAGGAAAGGACGCCGATGCCCTCCCTGGAAGAATTCTGCCAAATCACCGCCACCATGGCGCCACGGATGCTGGGTCACATGCCTCAAGGGACCAGAGTGGACTTCCCCTTCGAAGGCGTGGCAAGGAGCAGCCATTGGGAGGGTGAACGGCCCGTCCGGGGAGTGGATTACGTCACCATTCGCGGCGACGGCCACATGGATCTTGAAATTCGCGCCACCATCGGCGAGAAGCGGGAGACCGTTGCCTACCGGGCTACCGGGGTCAGCATCAAAAAGAGTGACACCGAGGCCATGCCACAAGAGCTCATTACCTTCCAGACCGGCAACGAACAGCTCTCCTGGCTCAACACCGCCGTCGGGGTAGGTTTGGGAACCGGGGCAGGTCCCAACATCAACCTGACCATCTACCTGATCAAATGATCGAAACCCTGGGTCTGGTGGCCGGTTCGGGTTGGGCGTCGGGCCTCAACCTCTATCTGGTCAGCCTCCTCTTGGGGATAAGCGGACGGGTGGGATGGGCCGACGTCCCTTCGGTGCTCCAACGAACCGACGTGATGATCGTCTCCGGGGTGTTGTTTGCAGTCGAGTTCGCCGCCGACAAGATCCCATACCTCGACAACGTGTGGGATGCCATCCATACCGTGGTCCGGCCACTGGGAGCAGCGGCGCTGGGTGCGGTCCTGGCCGGGGAATCGGAGTCGATCGGTACCGCCCTGGGAGCGATCGTGGCCGGCAGTCTTGCTCTCTCCGCCCACTCGGCCAAGGCTACGACTCGGGCCGCCGTCAACACCTCACCCGAGCCGTTCTCCAACATCGTCCTATCCCTGTTCGAAGACGGGCTGGTGGCAGGCCTCGTGGCCCTGGCCGTGCTCTACCCGTGGGCGGCATTGGCGGTGGCGATCGTGTTGGCGATCTTGGCCACCTGGCTAACGGTGACACTCTTTGGGGCACTACGCCGGCTATGGCGGCGATGGGGCCGGCGACTCGACCGCACCCCACCGGCCCCCGGCTGACCGGGGAGCAGCTTCAGTCGAACTGAGCCGGGCGCTTTTCCAGGAAAGCTCGCATCCCCTCCAAATGATGGGGGCTCCGGCCGAGCTGACCCTGCACATCTCGTTCGTGGTCGAGGCTGCGATCGAAGCCGGCGCCGGCCGCTTGCCACAGCGCAGCCCGGTTGTGGGCATAAGCGGGGGTGGGCCCAGGGGCCAGTTCGCCGGCCCAGGCCAGGGCAGCCTTCAATACCTCATCGACGGGAGCGAGGCGATGAACCAACCCGAGACCCAGCGCCTCCTCGGCCGGCAAGCGGCGATTGGTGGCGGTGAATTCCATCGCCCGCGACAAACCTAGGTGGTGGACGAGGAGCCAGCTGGAACCGGTATCGGGGATCAGTCCCAGGCCGATGAACGCCGAAACGAAATATGCCTCTTCCGCCATCACTCGCAGATCGCAAGCCAGCGCCAGACCCAGCCCGGCACCGGCCGCTACCCCGTTGATGGCGGCCAAGGTGGGCAGAGGTGCGGAGGCCAGCGCCCGCGCCATGGGGTTGAAACGCTCCTCGATGATGTGATGAAGATCGGGTCCGTTCTGTTCGTATTCGCCGATCAGATCGGAGAGATCGGCGCCGGCGCAGAAGGCTTTGCCGTTCCCGGTGATGACGGCCGCTCGCGCTTCCCGGCTTGCCCGCTCCAAGGCTTCGACCAGTCCCCGACTCAGGTCGGCCGACACCGAATTGAAACGCTCGGGGCGGTCAAAGGCGATAACTGCCACCCTGTCCTCCAAGCGGTAAGAGATGCTCATCGGAGCAGCCTAAGCCAAGCGGGGGAAGGTCCGTTACCCTCGCCGCGGTGATTACCTTCCTGCGTCTCGTCCACATCACCGCCGGGGTCTTCTGGGCGGGTGGAGCCATGGTGATGGGTTGGTTCATTGCCCCCAGTGCCCGCCGGACCGGACCGGCCGCCGGCCCCTTCATGCAATCCTTGCTGCGGGCCCGCATCGCCGACTACATGTTCGGATCCGCATTGGTGACGGTGGCGGCGGGTCTTTGGTTGCTATTCGCCACTGGAGGGCTGCGGGGCGGCTGGCAAGGTTGGGCGCTCAACCTTGGAGCCCTCAGCGGGATCACCGCCTTGACAGTCGGAGCGGTGCTGCAGCGGCCCACTGCGGGCAGGGTCCAAAAATTAGGGCAGGCTATTGCTGCGGGAGGAGGAGAACCCTCCCCCGAGCAAGCCCAGGAGATGGGCCAGCTGCAGGGGCGTCTGGGCCGGCTGGCTTCGATTACCGCCCTTCTGGTCGCGGCGGCGGTGATCGGCATGGCTCTCGGGGGCTGAGCTTGACTGACCTCGGCCCCGGCGCGGTGATCGTCGACGGGGGACCGCTATCGGTGGAAGAGGTGGTGGCGGTGGCCATTGGGGCCAGCCGGGCCCAACTCGGCTTGGGGTGGGAAGAGAAGATGGCGCCGGCCCGCCGCCTGGTGGAGGAAGCGGTAGCCGCTCAGGCGGTGATTTATGGGATTACCACCGGCTTTGGCGCTCTGGCCAGTACCCGAGTGGAAGGAGCCGAAGCCGCCGACCTTCAGCAGAACCTCCTGCGCAGCCACGCCGCCGGAGTGGGAGACCCCCTCCCTGCCGAGTTGGTGCGGGCCATGCTCCTCCTCCGTGCCCGCACCCTGGCCCAAGGTCACTCCGGGGTGCGGCCCGAAGTGGTGAGGAAGATCGTCGAGTTGCTGAGCCACGACCTGCTCCCGGTGGTGCCGGGCCAAGGCTCGGTGGGCGCCTCTGGCGACCTGGCCCCGTTCGCCCATCTGGCGCTGCCGCTCATCGGCGAGGGTTTCCTCAACCGGCAAGGTCACATCGAACCAGCAGGCCAGGCGCTGGCCGCGGTAGGGCTGGAACCCCTGCACTTGGAGGCCAAAGAGGGTCTCTCCCTCCTCAACGGCACCGAAGGCATGCTGGCCATGGCTGCCCTGGGGGTGCACCGGGCGGAGAGGCTGGCGCGAGCAGCCGATGCCGCCTGCGCCCTCTCCGTAGAGGCGTTGCTCGGATCGGCCCGACCTTTCCGGCCTGAGATCCATCAGCTCCGTCCCCATCCCGGCCAGCTGGTTTCGGCGGCAAGGATTGCCGGTCTCATCGCCGGTTCGGAGATCGGACGCAGCCATGCCGACGACTTCACCCATGCCGTTCAAGACGCCTACAGCCTGCGCTGCGCACCCCAAGTCCATGGAGCGGTGATAGACACCTTGGGCCATGCCCGGGAAGTGATCTCACGAGAACTGGGCTCGGTAGTGGACAACCCGCTGGTGTTCCCGGAGACCGGGGAAGTCATCTCCGGAGGGAACTTCCACGGTCAACCTCTGGCCTTCGTCCTCGACTTCATGGCCATCGCCGCCACCGAGTTGGGCTCCATCTCCGAACGCCGCACCGACCGCATCCTCGACCCGCAGCGGTCGGCGGGGCTGCCTGCCTTTCTCGCTGCCCGACCCGGCGTCAACTCCGGCTACATGCTCGCTCAATACACTGCCGCCGCCCTGGTAGCCGAAAACCGAGTATTGGCTCATCCCGCCTCGGTCGGTTCGATCCCCACCTCCGGGTTGCAGGAGGACCATGTTTCCATGGGCTGGGGGGCGGGACGCAAGCTCACCCAGGTTCTCGACAACACCGCCCGGGTCCTGGCCGTGGAGATGCTCTGCGCGGTGCAGGGCATCGAGTACCGAGCACCGGTCCGTCCCGGCCCCGCGATCGCCGAACTGTGTGCACGCATTCGCCGGGCAGTTCCCCCCCTGACGACAGACCGGCCGCTGGGAGCGGAGATCGAAGTGGTGGCGGAGCTGATCGAAGCCGGCGAGATCGACCTCCTCTTGTCCTCCGATTAGTGAGTAATGCTGGCCACCGCTCCCAGCGTTCTTTGGCATGCCAGCCCCCTATTAGGGGCCAGCACGCCAGAAGTCGCTGGGGGTGGGCTGGGCCGCCAAAACGGCATCAGCTCCGTCTTCTCGACCTCGCGATCCGGCTCCTTCATCAGGGAGGCCTTCTCGTCTTCTTCGCTGACACGTCATCGCGATCCCTCGCCCTGCTACTAAGACCCACCGATCCGCCAGGAGACCCGATTAGGGCCGCAAACGACTGAAGATCGAGGTCTCTCACTCCGATAGCAGACAGATCAAAGCGTGGCGACGGATCAAACCACGCCTCTATCGACTCGACGCGGAGGAAAGATGAAGTTCAGCGGCCGTCTGCAGGTGGAGGCCGACTCCCGCAACTGGTTGAAAGCCGACCTGGTGCTGGAGCGTGGCAGGCTGGAGTTGACCTCCGGCGATGATGTCCTCGGCACCTGGGCCACCTCCCAGGTCACAGCCGAGCGGGTGGAGGGCGATCGCTTCTCGCTGCAGTTGGGAGAGGAAGCGGCGATGTTTATCGCCGACGATGCCCTCGGTTTCTCGTACGAGGCACTTCCCCAGCTCAACAAACGCCATCTAATACCCGTCGGGGGGATGATGGAAAAGATCAAGTCCGGCTTTCGGGCGGACGACGTCCGACCGCAGCCAGCCGGTGAAGAGCCGGCGCCCCCGAGCCCCGGGCCCGCGCCAACCTCCGCCGCCTCCCTCACCGGCAAGCGGCTTCGGGAACTGATCAAAGAAGCCGCCGTTTCACCGGCCCCGCCACCACCGGTCGGGGAGTCGGAGCCCAAACGGTCCTTGGGATTGGAGGGGGTCTTCAGGCGCCGCCAGACCGCTACCGAGTCCCCGGAACCCACTCCGGTGCCCGAGGCGTTCCCTCCCCAGGATGAAGAGTTGTTGGAGCGGCTCTTCGATCCCTCGATGGATACTCCCGAAGCGAACTCTCCGCTCGCCCAGAACGACGGGCCGGCATCGATCTGGGCCGACCTCGCTGCCACCAGCCCATCCGTCGACGAGGAGCCCGATGCTCTCTTCGAGGAGGAGGGGGGTTTCGATTTGGGAGAACCCGAGCCCATCGATTGGTCGGCTAACCCATTGGGCGAAACTCGGGCGCAAACCCAGGAGTCATTGGCGCCCGCCTGGCCCGGTTGGTCGGAGCCGGTGGAGGAAGTTGCCGAAATCCCTGCCCAGCATTCCCATCCAGCATTGGACGTCAACCACACTGAACCGGCCGTTCCCACCCCTGAGCCTTCGCCGCCGGCGCCGGCCGTTTCCCTACCGGCGCCGGCGGGCGAGCTTTCCGCTGACCTGGCCGGGGCCGTGAAAAGGGTGGCAGAAGCCGTGGCCGCCGGCGGCCTAACCGAGTCACAGCTGAACGCCATCACCGATCTGGTGAAAGCGGTCGCTGCAGCTAGTCAGCCGGGCACTTCCCACTCTCACTGATCGATCCTCAATCTGCGGCGGGGTCACCCGGGTATGGTTGCTCCATCATGGTGCGAGCCGATCGCGGCACCACCCGAAGCTGTCAGGGGTGGTTGCAGGAAGCGGCCTTGCGTTGCCTGCAGAACAATCTGGATCCGGAGGTCGCCGAAGACCCCGACCATCTCATCGTTTATGGAGGCCGGGGCAAGGCAGCCCGCGACTGGCCTTCCTATCACGCCATTGTCCGTTGCCTCACCGAGCTGAAGGACGACGAAACCCTGCTGGTTCAGTCGGGGAAACCGGTAGGGATTCTCACCACTCACCCTTTCGCCCCAAGGGTTCTCATTGCCAACTCGCTCTTGGTTCCGGAATGGGCTACCTGGGACACATTCTGGGAGTTGGAAGCCCTGGGCTTGATGATGTACGGCCAGATGACCGCCGGCTCCTGGATCTACATCGGCACTCAGGGGATCCTCCAAGGCACCTATCAGACCTTCGCCGCCATCGCCCAACAGCGCTTCGCCGGGACCCTGGCGGGCACCGTAACCCTCACTGCCGGGCTGGGAGGAATGGGCGGTGCCCAACCTTTGGCCGTAACCATGAACGGCGGCGCCGCCTTGGTGGTCGAAGTGGATGCGGAGCGGATGCGACGGCGGCACCAAATCGGCTATCTGGACGAAGTCGCCTCTGATCTCGACGATGGCCTGAGACGAATGGAGGAGGCCCGTCGGGAACGGCGAGCAGTCTCAATCGGGGTCCTCGGCAACGCAGCCGACGTGTTCCCACAGGTGTTGGCTCGAGGAGTGGAGGTCGACATCGTGACCGACCAGACGTCGGCCCACGATCCCCTCAACGGGTATATCCCCAACGGTTTCACCCCGGAAGCGGCGGCCGAACTCCGCCAAGCGGATCCCCGACGCTACATCGCTGAAGCAAGAAGAGCCATGAGCGAGCATTGTTCCGCCATGGTGGGCTTGGCGAGAGCGGGGGCCGAGGTGTTCGACTACGGCAACAACCTACGAGGCGAAGCCCTCCAAGCCGGATATGACGACGCCTTCACTTATCCAGGATTCGTTCCCGCCTACATCCGTCCCCTCTTTTGTGAAGGATTGGGACCTTTCCGGTGGGTGGCCTTGTCTGGGGATCCGGCCGACATTGCCGCCACCGACCTGGCAGTCGCCGACTTGTTCCCCGACAACGATCCGCTGCAACGGTGGCTCCGGCTGGCCCAGGACCGGGTCCCTTTTCAGGGTCTGCCGGCCCGGATTTGCTGGCTGGGATACGGGGAACGCCACCTGGCCGGGTTGGCCTTTAACCAGTTGGTTGGTAACGGTCAAGTGCAGGCTCCGCTCGTCATCGGCCGCGATCACCTTGATTCGGGTTCGGTGGCTTCCCCCTACCGGGAGACCGAGGCGATGGCCGACGGCTCCGACGCCGTCGCCGACTGGCCCATCCTCAACGCTCTGGTCAATACCGCCTCCGGCGCGGCCTGGGTGGCGGTTCATCATGGAGGCGGGGTCGGGATCGGTAAATCGATCCATGCCGGCGCCCAGGTGGTGGCAGACGGAACTGCTGACGGGGCTTTGCGTTTGGAGCGGGTTCTCACCAACGACCCGGCGATGGGGGTGTTGCGGCACGCCGACGCCGGGTATGCCCGGGCGCGAGAGGTGGCGGATCAGCGTGGGGTGAAGATCCCTATGGCCGGGGAGGCAACTCCCCATCCCCACTGACTCGGCTTCCCGCCCTTCCCGGTGGGGATCGTTAGCCTCGATCCCGTGTCACGTGGCCTGATCTGCTCCTTCTGCGGACGAACCGAGCGGGAGGTGGGACGGCTGATCGCTGGCCCCAAGCGGGTGGCGATCTGTGATGAGTGTGTGGCGCTGGCCCATGATGTGGCTCTTCCCTCGGTGGCGGAGACGAGGGGAGAGTTGCTCCTCACCGGAATCGGCGAGTTGGTCACCAACGATCCTCGCCGGCCCGGGAAGCTGGGAATCGTCCAAGGGGCGGCGGTGGCGGTTCGCGACGGGCGGATCACCTGGGTCGGGCTGGAAGAGAACTTGCCCTCCCGCTACCGGCAACTGCCCGAACTGGCCTGCGAGGGCCGAGCCGTGTTGCCGGGTTTTGTCGATGCCCACACCCACCTGACCTTCGCCGGTGATCGGGCGGACGAGTTCGCTTCTCGCCTGGCTGGGGCTAGCTACCTTGAACTACTCGAAACTGGGGGAGGGATCGAGGCTACGGTCCGTGCCACCCGCCAGGCCGATCCGGCCGACCTCCTGGAGTCGGCGGTGGAGCGGGCCGGGTTCATGCTCGAACACGGCACCACCACCATCGAGATCAAGTCGGGCTATGGCCTCACCACTCTGGCCGAGATCACCTCGCTGGAAGTGGCCCGGCAGGTGGGGTCGCGCCTTCCCGTCGACGTAGTGCCCACTTTCCTCGGGGCGCATGTGGTGCCCGGAGAGTTCCGCCAGGATCGACAGCGATACGTCGATCTGGTGGTGGAGGAGATGTTGCCCGCCGCCGCCCGCCTGGCCACCTATTGCGACGTGTTCTGCGACGAGGGCGCATTCACCCCCGAGGAGGCAGAACAGATCCTGCGAGCAGGACGGCGCCAAGGACTCAAACCTCGCATCCACGCCAACCAGCTGGCCCCGGGTCACGGCGTGGAGGTGGCAGCCCGGGTGGGGGCAGTATCTGCCGACCACCTGGAGTATGTCACCTCAGAGGACATCGACCTGATGGTGCGGGCGGGAATCGTGGCGGTGTTATGCCCCACGGTGTCGTGGTCGATGAAGAGCCGGCAGGCGCCAGCGGTCGACTTGTGGGAGCGGGGGGTAACGGTGGCCCTGGCCACCGACTGCAATCCCGGAACCTCGTATGTCGCCAGCATGCAACTGGCGATCGCGGTGGCCTGTCTTGACATGGGTCTGACCCTGGAGCAGGCGGTGTGGGCAGCCACCCGGGGCGGCGCCTTGGCCCTGGAGGAGCCGGGGAAGGGTTGGATTGGCCCAGGGGCGGCCGCCGACCTGCTGGTGTTGCATGCCGACAGCTACCGCCACCTGGCCTATCGGCCCGACGTGAATCTGGCAGAAACCATTGTCAAAGCTGGCGATGTGGTGGTGGGAAGCTTCCATCAAACGGGTCTATCTGCCTAAGGTATCGGCCACGACGCACCCGCGTCGGTTCTTCCCGAGTACCCACAAGGAGGGGTAGTGAATAAAACCGAATTGGCGCAGAAGCTCGCCAGACAGACCGGTTTGACCCAGGCCGCCGCCAGCGAGGTCGTCGATGCCATCTTCTCGACCGAATCTGGCCAGGGCATTATCGCCGTGGAATTGGACGCCGGCCGCAAGGTAACCATCTCCGGTTTCGGCACTTTTGCCACCAAGAGCCGGGCCGCCCGCAAGGGACGCAACCCCGCCACCGGCCAGGAAATCACGATTCCTGCCCGCAATTATGCCCACTTCGCACCCGCCAAGGGCTTGAAGGATCGGGTAGCTCAGTAACTCGTTAGATCGAAACGCGCATAATCTCCTTAGGGCCCCCGACCACCGGGGGCCCTAATGCCATCCCCATGATCGGACCATGGTCGCAGACCGCTTCGCCTCT
The DNA here is from genome assembly GCA_035281425.1 of Acidimicrobiia bacterium. GTDB lineage: Bacteria > Actinomycetota > Acidimicrobiia > Spongiisociales > ZC4RG35 > JAICND01. The sequence goes on along the minus strand of DATEDX010000064.1, from coordinate 5,932 downwards.
GGGCATTGCTCATCGTGGCTCCCGCCTGCTCTGGCCCGAGAACACCTTGGTGGCCTTCGCCGGCGCCAAGGACTCCGGACTCAGTTGGTTCGAAACCGACGTGCGGGTCACTAGAGACGGGGAGTTGGTCTGTTTCCACGACGGCCGCCTGGAGCGCACCACCGACGGCAGGGGTTTTCTGGCCACTACTACCTGGGCAGAGGTGAGCGCCCTCGACGCCGGGTATCACCACCGGCACGAGAGTGGATACACCTTTCGGGGTCGGGGCGTCTCGGTGCCCCGGTTCACCGACGTCCTCGCTGCCCACCCCGAGGCGGGATTGGTGGTGGATCTCAAGGCCGAAGGCACCGAAGCGCCACTGGCTCGTCATCTTGCCGAAGCGGGGAGGGAAGATCGAGTCATCGTGGGTAGCTTCTCCGAGTCTCGCTTGGCCCGGTTTCGACATCTCACCGAAGGGCGGGTGGCAACCTCCGCGGGACCGGGCGCCATCATCCGCGCCATCCTCTCTCAAGGCCGGGGTTCGTTCGGTCGCTTGCTCGAGGGCCCCGCCAGGGTGTTTCAAGTCCCGGTGACCTGGTACGGCGTGCCGGTGGTGACGCCGTCGTTCGTCCGCCGGGTGCACGCTGCCGGTAAACAGGTGCAGGTGTGGACCGTGAACCATCCGGAGGAGATGAAGCGCCTCGTCGACCTGGGCGTGGACGGAATCATCACCGACCGCCCCGACCTGCTGGCCCCCCTGCTCGCTCCTTAGGTCGGGGGACACAAGTTGGCGGTCTGCGTTCAAGTGAGGCCCGATCAGGGCCGATCAGAGCCTATGCCGGCCCGCTCCCGTCGAGCCCTGTTGACCATCTTCCTCTGGGTGGCCTATGTAGGCACCTGGCCGTTGGGGCACGGCTCGTTCATCAACGACGTCTACGCGGTGATGGCATTCGCCCCTCTCCTGGCGGGAGCCTGGTTTTTCGGATGGAGCGTGGCCCTGGTGTTGTCGCTGGGATACGTGCCACTGCAGATGACCCTTTTTCTGACCACCGACCACAGTCTGGGGTGGGATGCATTGGCGGGGAGGGGAGGGGCGGCGGGGATTGGCGTGATGATCTTGGTGACGCTATTCGTGGGATGGGCCTCCGACTCCAATCGCCGCATGCGGAGGCTGCTGGCTACCCAGGCGGAGCTGGTGGCGGTTGTATCCCACGAGGTGCGCACCCCCCTAACGGGGGTGCTGGGAATGTCCCAAGAATTGCGGCAGAGCTGGCCGTCCCTCTCCGACGACACCAAGCGTGAGCTGGTCGACTTGATCGCAGAGTCGGCCGATGACATGTCGTCGATCGTTGAGGATCTGCTGACGGCGGCCAGCGCCGAGCAGGACCGACTCGTCATTCATCCCGATGTCACCGATCTCGGTTCCCTGGCGGAAGGGGTGGTGGAACAGGTTGGGGTAACGGTGCCGGTGACGGGTGAGGCGCTGGCCTGGGCCGACCCGGCTCGCACTCGGCAGGTGATCCGCAACCTGGTGATCAATGCCAGCCGTTATGGGGGCTCCCCGATCACCATGCAAGTGGGGGGGAGCGGATCGCAGGTGTTCCTCGAGGTAGCCGATAAGGGTCCCGGGATACCCGCCGACAAACTGGCAACGCTGTTTATGGCCCACACTGCCGATCATCGTCACCCCGACTCCCACGGCCTCGGGTTGGCGCTCTCTCATCGTCTGGCCACGCTGATGGGAGGGGACCTGACCTACCAGCGGGTGGGAGAACGCAGCGTCTTCCGACTATCGCTACCCAGAGCGGTCATACCCGCTCCCCACCAAGCGCTTCAGGTGAGAGTCGGCCGATAGCCGGGCCGGGTCCGCTCGAACTCGTCGATCTCCCCGGTGTGCTGCAGCGTCAGGCCGATGTCGTCGAACCCGTTCTGCAAACGCCACTTGGTGTAGGGGTCGATTTCGAAACGGGCTTCGAAGCCGTCGGCGGTTACGGTTTGCGGGTCGAGGTCGATGACCACCATGGCGGTGGGATCGCCTTCCGCCAGCTCCACCAACCAGGCCACCTCTTTCTCTTCGAGCTCTACCGGCAGGAGGCCGATCTTGAAACAGTTGTTGCGGAAGATGTCGGCGAAGGAGGGGGCGATGATGGCCCGGAAACCCCAATCGGCCAGACCCCAGGGGGCATGCTCCCGGGAGGATCCGGATCCGAAATTGGCTCCGGTAACGAGGATGCTGGCCTCACGGTACTCGGGCCGGTCGAGGACGAATTTGGGTTCGGTCCGCCGCCAATCGTGAAAGAGGAACTGCCCGTAGCCCGTGCGCTCGACCCGCTTGAGGAACTCTTTGGGCATGATCTGATCGGTGTCGATGTCGGCGCGGGGCAGGGGGGCGAGAGTGCCGCGGATGATGTCGAGGGGATTCATGACTCGAAACGGAAGCGGGTAGGGCTTTGGGCAAACGCTTCCAGGGACGACATGTCGAGAGCGATGATCACCTCGGGTGTTACCCGATAGAAGTCGTCGTTCTCAGGCCGGTAGTCGTATTTGCTGCCGTAATTGGACGCCACGGCGGCAAAGTCGTCGGCGGCGCCTCGCCCGGAGACGACCCCCCGCCCAGTGATGTGAAGGCCGTCCGACTCGACTCCGAAACTGACTCGTGGGTCGGCGATGAGATTGCGAGCCCAACGAGTGGTGGGGCCACCTTCGAAGTAGAGATGGTTACCGACGAACCCTCCCCAGATGGAATGGAGGTGAGGCCCCCCATCATCTCGAACGGTGCCGATCCAGTAAAGGTTCGCAGCGGCCAGGGCCTGGGAGACCTGCTCCCAGGGCAACATTCCTTGAGGGCCGGTGGCAAAGCCGTAAGCGGCAGGCGCAGTCGGCCGCTCGGGCCGCGGATCGAAGGTCATGGCCACTCCCTCACATCCACGAAATGCCCGGCGACGGCCGCCGCCGCGGCCATCACCGGAGATACCAGGTGGGTCCGTCCTCCCACCCCTTGACGACCTTCGAAGTTGCGGTTGGAGGTGGAGGCGCACCGTTCCCCGGGGGCGAGGATGTCGGGGTTCATTCCCAAACACATCGAGCAGCCGGCATCTCTCCATTCGAACCCGGCCTCTTTGAAGATCCGGTCGAGGCCTTCTGCTTCGGCCTGAAGCTTCACCAAACCGGACCCGGGCACGACCATGGCGCCGACTCCTGCGGCCACCTTGCGGCCCTCCACCACTGCCGCCGCCGCCCGCAGATCCTCGATCCGGGAGTTGGTACATGAGCCCAGGAAGATGCGGTCAAGGGGAATGTCGGTGATGGGGGTTCCCGGACGTAGGTCCATGTAGGCGAGGGCTCGCTCCACCGAGTCTCGCTCCACGGGATCGTCCACCGCCGCCGGATCGGGAACCGCCGCCGTCACCGGCACCGTTTGTCCCGGATTGGTCCCCCAGGAGACGTAAGGCTCCAGGTCGGCGGCGGCAATCGTGAGCACCTCGTCGAAACGAGCGTCGGGATCCGAGGGAAGCCGCCGCCAATCATCGAGGGCTTCCTCCCACCAGGGGCCGCGAGGTGCGAAGGGCCGCCCTTCGAGATAGGCAAAGGTGGTGTCATCGGGCGCGATCATCCCTGCTCTGGCCCCACCTTCAATCGACATATTGCAGATGGTCATCCGCCCCTCCATGGAAAGGGCGCGGATGGTGCTTCCCCGATATTCGATGACCTTGCCCGCACCTCCCCCGGTGCCGATACGGGCGATGATGCCAAGGATGACGTCTTTGGCTGTGACACCCCGGGGTAAATCCCCTTCGACGTTGATGGCCATCGACCGGGGACGCTGTTGGGGGAGGGTTTGGGTGGCGAGCACATGTTCCACTTCCGAGGTCCCGATCCCGAAGGCGAGGGCGCCAAAGGCCCCGTGGGTCGAGGTGTGGGAGTCGCCACAGACGATCACCATCCCGGGTTGGGTGATGCCCTGCTCGGGGCCGATGACATGAACGATCCCGGAACGGGGATCATCGAGACCGAACAGGGTGACGGAGAACTCTTGGCAGTTGCGGACCAAGGCTTCGATCTGCACCTTCGACATCGGGTCAGTGATGCCGAGGTGCCGGTTGAGGGTGGGTACGCCGTGATCGATGGTGGCCAGGGTCAAGTCTGGTCGCCGTACCTTCCGCCCCTGGAGGCGGAGCGAGTCGAAGGCCTGGGGAGAAGTGACCTCGTGGACGAGATGGAGATCGACGTACAGGAGGTCGGGCACTCCCGGCTGGGCCCGAACCACGTGGCTATCCCAAACCTTTTCGAAGAGAGTCTTTCCGGTCATGGGGAACGGGAAAGGGTAGCTTTCGGCTGTCAGCTTTCGGTTGGTAGCTACCTGGTCTCAGCCAGCAGCGGGCTGATCGAGCCAGCGCCGGAAGTCACCGGCGGCATCAGCGTCAAAACCCACCAGATCGATACGGGCGAGGAGACCGGGGTGCTCCTCCAGCCACCGGCGGCAGGTCTCGACGATCACCCGGCAAGCCTCGGGGCGGGGGTATCCGAAGATCCCGGCGGAGATGGCGGGCAAGGCGACAGACCGGCAACCGGAGAGGGCGGCGGCATCGAGAGCCGCCACCACCGCCTGGGCCAGCAGCCCGGCATTGTCCTGCTCGGGTTGGTATCGGGGCCCCACCACGTGAATAACGAACTTGGCGGGAAGATGTCCGCCGCCGGTGATGGCTGCCTGGCCGGGGCCGACAGGCCCGTGTTCGATTACCCACTCATCCGACTCCGCCTGGATGGAGGGGCCGCCACGTCGGGCGATGGCCGCTGCTACTCCTCCCCCGTGCTGAAGATGTTCATTGGCAGCGTTGACGATGGCGTCGGCGGGTACCGCGGTCAGGTCACCTTCGATGACCCGGATCATGGCGGGGATCGTAACCATGGTTTGCAGTAGCCTGTGGACAGGGATGCGGCATCGCCACAAGCTCAGTGGGTTGCTTCCACCGCTCATGGTGGCTGTGGTCTTGGGCGGAGCTTTCGGTGAGGCCCGTGCCGAAGGGCGGTCCCTGTCCTCGGGGATGATCCAGGTCGAGCTTTCGGTGGAGGTGAACCAAGCTCGGACCGTGGTTGCACACGTGATCGAGCCGGGGGGAGGACAAGAGACCCTGCCTCTGGTAGCCCGGGGCAACCACCTCTTCAGCGCCACCATTGAGCTACGTAAGGCCGATTTCATCATCGTCTTCGAAGCCCTGGGCGACGCCCTCAGCACTCAGTCGCAACCGGTGAGGCTCACCGAGCTCGGCCTCGATCCCAGCCTGATCGGGGCTCCGCCCACCACCACCGCAGATGATGGAGGCCCCAATGTCACCCGCCAGTGGGGTTGGGCCGCCCTCGCGCTGGCGGCCTTGTCCCTGGCGCTGCTGGCGTGGTGGGCATTGCCTGATCGGACCCGGAAGGAACCGGAACCGGACCAGATCAGCGGATAGGTTTCCGGGACCACCTCCCAGCTCCCCTGTCCCTTCGGCGACCCCCCTCCGCCCCTTCGGGGCACCTCCCCCAAGGTCGCTTCGCTCCTGGGGGAGGAAGACTCGCTTCGCTCTCGGGGGGACGAAAGCACTCACGTCTCACGTCTTCCGTCTTCCGTCTTCCGTCTTCCGTCTCACTTGACGGCGGTTTGTAATTGTGTAATCATGTAATCATGACACCCCTTGATAACGAACAGGTGGCGGCTTGGTTCGCGGGTCGGTTGCCGGACGACTGGGCCATTGCCCTCCCGCAAGTGGACGGCGACCGCGACGAGATCATTGTCACCATTCCCCTCTCCGAACCGGCTCTCGAGGAAGGTGCCGAACCGGAGGTGCGGGCGACCGCTCGCCGGGCCCGCATCGATGGCTTCCGGGCCGACACCCGGGAGCGGCGGATGAGGATCGCTCGTGAAGCGGAACGGCGTTTCGGTCGGAAAGTCAGCTGGGCGGCGAGTTGCGGC
>DATEDX010000063.1:0-5993 GCA_035281425.1 Acidimicrobiia bacterium | reverse complement strand
TGGGTGAGAGCGACTCCTGCCGCCATCGCCTGGGGGGTGTCGACCGATCCCTCCGGGTTGGTGGCGACGATGACGATGTCGGGCGCCTCCACTCCGAACTGCTCGGAGAGGGCGAGACCGGCTCGGTACGACTCGGCGTCGCGGTCTTCGAAGCCGCCGCTCGATAGCCGGGAAGCCACCCCACCCCCGAAGAACCCGGCCAGGGCCATCACCACCACCGTCCCGATCAGGACCGGGACCCGTCGCCGAACGATCCACGCCGCCATCAACACTCTCCTTTGGTTATCGGCGTCAACTTAACACTGCTTACTAATCCGGGTCAAGCCGAAATCTGGCTTGATAGCTTCTGCGCGGAAAAACCCGTCGCTACGACGGAAAAATCTGCACGGGTCGCCGCCCTAGCGTGTTCTGCGCGGAAAAACCCGTTGCCGAGACGGAAAAATCCGCACGGAAAACTAGGAGCCGGAAGGAGGAACCACCTCGATTTCGCCTCGCATCCCGTATTCGTAGTGACCGGGGAGGTGACAGGCGAACTCAAAGGTCCCGGCCTCGTCGAAGGTGAAGGTGGTGATGGCCATCTCATTGGGGCCGACCGTCACTTCCCCCGGTATCGACGGGTGTTGAGCTTCGGTCCCATTGGCGTGTCGCCGGTGCACCTCGGGGCCACCGGTGATCAACTCATGGAAGATGGGATCGTCGTTGACCACCAGGAAACGAACCCGGGTCCCGGCCGCCACCACCAGCCGCTCCGGCTGGAAACGCGAGTAGTGGATGTTGATCTCGACGGTGACATCGCCGGGACCGAGCGGAACTACCTCCGATTCCCCGCCGTCGGCGGCGAAGGCATAGCCGATCCCACTCACCAGGATGGCCACCACCAGCGCCATAACGACCAGTGGTGCCGAGCGGAGAGCAGACCGAGGGGTCATGCCGGACGCCCGCCTCCGAGATCGAGCCGGCGACGGATCGATCCTCCGATAAGGAGGAAGAACGACCCGGCGCCGATCCCCGCCAGCAGCGGCCACAACACCCACCCCGCCGGGCTACGGGGGTTGATGGCTTGGGGTGGGGGAACGCCGGTGTCGGTGAAGTCGGGTGCCACCCCCGGGGTAGCCGAGATGGCCAGGTCGTAGTCGAGTTCGGCCGCGGGCGAATCAAGCTTCAGATAGGAAAGCCACATCTGCTCCGGCATCCATTCCATGCCCACGTCCGAGCGGAGATCATCGAGCAGGGGGCTGGTGGCCGGTTCGCTGCGCTCGAGGGTCATCCCCGTCCCTCCGGCCAGGAGCTCGGGCTTCTCTTCGGTAAGCAGGAACACGTCGGCCTCGATCCGGCTGGTCCCTTCCGCCCCCAGTCCGAGGATGCGGATGGGCACCCAGGGATCGTCGGTGGGGATGGTGGCCATGATCGGGGTGCTGTCGCCGGCCTGCTGTTCCAGCTCGGCGGCCCGTTGGGCGTTGAAGCGGGCGGCCATGAAGACCGGGCTGCGGCGGGCATAGAAGTCGAGGATCTCGGGGGCGTCGGGGGTGAGGAAGAAGCCGTGTTCCACCGCCCAGGCACCGACCTCGTCTCCCCCGCCACGGAGGACGGTGATGTCGAGGGCGTCGATCTCGACTTCGAGCAGCACCTCGGCTTCCTCCCCGCCGCTGAAATCCGCCGCGGCGAAGGTGAAGTCTCGCCTCGGCGGCGCCACCTCGAGCACCAGACGTTGCAGGGTCCAGTCGCCGCCTCGTTCCACCTTGGTGGGAACGTCGGGGAGAGGAATGATCGAACCCACCTCCTCACCGGTGCCAGTGAACTCGAAGGCGGTGACGTACCGTTCGATTCCGTCGCTGTAGGCGGCCAGGGTGGTGGTGCGGACCAGCTGGATGGTTCCGTTCTCTCCCACCAGCCCGCCGCAAGCCAGCGCCGGTGTCACCCCCAAGGCGAACACCACCCCCACCGTCAATATCACGAAACCGATCCGGGTCCGGGGAGCTGGCTGCGCCATGGTCGTCCTCTCTGTGGTCCTCTGAGTTCGACGGGATTGAGCGCCGCGCGGTTCCCGGAGAGTGCCGCCGAGCGCGGATCCACAACGCAGTTGCCAACGTGTAGGTTCCGCGCGTCATCTCCGAGGGTCGGAGGTTGGGAGAGGGAGGAACAAGATGCGTCGTATTGCGATGCTGGCGTTAGCTGTAACGGCACTGACAATGGTCCTGATAGCCCCAGCTGCTGCCAGTGGAGGAAAGCCGATCTTTCGGGAGACGTTCGACGACAGGTTCGTTGAGGATCCCGATCTCTTTGTGCTCGATGTATGCGGGGTGGAGGTGGTGACGGAGTTTCACATCCGTGGCACTTTCACCTTGTTCGAAGACCTGTCGGCTACTAACCAATTCAACTTCCAGGCGGTGTCTTTTGATCCATCGACTGGTGACGTGCTGTTGGCCGAGCGGGATGCCGGCATGACCTTCTCAGACCCGGTGATCGAGACCATCGACGAAGAAGCCGGGACACTCACGATCATGTTCAGCGACACCGTCAAGGGAAATCCCCTGAAATGGGTTATCCCCGGCGAGGGAGTGATCATCCTCGACGCCGGTCAGGTGACGATCAGTGGCACAGTGGTGTTCGACCTGGCAACCGGCGAGGTGCTTTTCGCCGACGTTCAGATATCCAACGTCAAGGGTCCCCACCCATTCATCGACCTCACCGAAGAGGAGACGCTTGCCATGTTCTGTGGGGCCATGGGGGGATGAGCTAAGACCTCCAGCCCGGGCTTCGACCCGCCAAGGCGTGCCGGTGTGAGCGACGACATCGAGATCCGAGAGATGGACCGATCAGAGTTCGGGCGGATCGAAGAGATCGACCGCACCGAGCGAATCGACGTTATCTATCGCCAGCACGGCACGGCTCTGGAAGAGGTTCCGGGCGAGTGGGACGCCTCACCTTGGCGCCGGGGCGACGGCGAACATTCGGTCGCTGAACAGCACCGGACCCTGATGCAACTGGCCGACGCCGGGGGGATTGCCCTGGGTGCATTTGCCGGCCCCCGCCTGGTGGGAATCGGAGTCGTCGTTCCTCACCTCCGCCCCGGCGTGGCCCAACTGGCCTATATACAGGTGAGCGACGGCTTCCGCGGCACCGGGATCGGTGGATCAATCTCCAACCAGCTCGAGAGGATCGCCCTCGAGGCCGGCGATGCCGAGATGGTGGTATCGGCCACTCCTTCTGTGAATACGGTCCGCTTCTATATGAATCGTGGCTTCGAGCCCACGGCCACGCCCTTGCCCGAGCTCTTCGAGCTGGAACCCGAGGACATCCACCTAGAGAAGCGTCTATAGAACGCACAGGACGGCCGGGCCTTCCGGGTCGCTCGACCCTCTCCTCGGTAAATGACTCTGTCAGGATTGTCAGACGATCGGACAATCAACCGCCGAGCGAACCTGGAACGGCATGACCGACCCCACCTCCAACGCAAGACTCACCGAACTCTTCGAGAGTCACTACGACGAGGTGGTCGGCTATTGCGCTCGCCGGATCGGACGCAGCGAGGCTGAAGACGCCGCCGCCGATGTCTTCGCCATCGCCACCCGTCGAGTCGGTGAGATCGATTGGCTCACGGTGCGCCCGTGGCTATATGGAATCGCTCGGGGAGTTGTCTCCAACCGGTGGCGATCGATCCGCCGCCGTCAGCGAGCATTCGGACGGGTTTCGGGTATGGCGGACATTCCCATCGACGGACCCGACGACCTCGTAGTGCGTCGGGCCGTTGACGGCGAGGCCATCGACGCCCTACGAAGCTTGAAGGCAGCCGACCGAGAGGTGCTGATGCTGGCCGCCTGGGAGGAGTTGAGCGGATCCCAAATCGCCCAGGCGTTAGGGATCTCAACCGCCGCCGCCGAGCAGCGTCTCCATCGAGCCAAACAGCGCTTCGCCCGCGTTATCGAGCCGGAGACGAGGGTGGGTCGCCGTTCCAAGTTGGCAAGCAACGATCAAAGAGGTGGGTGATGTCGATCGACACTGCTTTTGAGCGACTCCGCCGGGCCAACCCCGAGCCCGACTTGGGGGCGCTCCGGCGTCAGCTGTCGGATGGCGAGATCGCCACCTCCCGAAGCGCCACGAGGAGCGATCGCATGGACCTTCAAACCACTCCCAAGACCACATCCGTACCCAAGGCTCGCCAGCGATGGGTGCCGGCCATGGCCGCCTTTGGCCTGGTGCTGCTGGCAGCCACCGCTCTCTTCATCCTCCGAGGCGAGGGGCCGCCGGTTCTCGCCGAAGCTACCCCGGTCGAAATCGCCGAAGAGTACATGGAGGCTCGTAACGCCTGGGATGCGGACAGGGCGGCAGAGCTGCTGGCCCCGGACGCCATCCTCAACGACATGCCCATGATGACACTTGACGAACTGGGGCCTGGGTTTCAGGTACTGCGTGCCTATGGATTCCAGTTCGATCAGGTCGAATGTGTCGAGTTCCAGGCGCCCCGGGTCAGCGTGCGGTGCACCTACATGCTGAATACCAGGCTGACTGAGATCGTCGGTTACCGCCCAGTGCCGGGGAACTTCGTCTTCATCGTCGAGGATGGACGGATGACCTCGCTCAGCCACAACTTCAACTTCTCGGAGTACGCCCCCAACGTCTTTGAGAGATTCGTCGACTGGCTTGAGACTGAGCGGCCGGGAGCCTTCGATCAGCTCTTCCGGTGGGTGGGGGACACGGCCACACCGTTGCTGACTCCGGAATCGATCGAGCTCATTCCCGGTTATCTCGCCGACTTCGATGACTACGTCAACGGAGGCTGACGCCTCCTTCCACCTTTGACGAGCCGAGCCAGAATCGGCGTCAAAGACCACAGCTCAGCGGAAGCCGAGTTGGCTGTAGGCAATCTGAATGCAGAGTTGGGCACTAGAGCACGGCTATAGCATTAGGTTTCGGTGGGTATGGAGCAGGTGGCGAAGGTGGAGAAGGTTTTTGCTCTCTTTGATACCCGGGCCGAGGCCGACGAAGCGGTGGAGGAGTTGCTCAGCCTCGGCTACGAGGAGTCGTCGATCGGATACGTCTTCAAGGTGTCCGAGCGGGAAGAGCCTCCGGTGGTGGAGGACGACGAAGGGGAACCAGAAGAGGAGGACGAGTTCCTGGTGGAAACCATCGAGATCGAAGGGTTCTCCAACGACGAGCAGAACGAATACGACTTCTCGGTGGAAGACCCCGAAGACGAACGCCACCAAATGGCGGTGGAGGACCTCTACGTCAACCGGGAGATCGCCGAGATCGAGGAGTACCCGCTCGAGGGGGACCGCCCGGCACCCTCCACTTTCGTCGGGGCCGGGCATTTGGGAGTGGTGAAGGTCGCCGACATCCCCGACTACGGGCGGCTGCTCGGCGCCGGGCTCTTCGCCGAGGTGGTCGAGGCGCTGGGCGGCGAGTCGACCGGGGCAACAGAGCTGGCCGGGGCCGAGGCGGCGATTTGGGCCGAGTGGAGCGACGCCTTCGACGAGATCCCCGAGTGGGCCCAACCCTTCCGGCAGGGATTGGACGAAGGGGCGGTCTTGCTCATCACCCTGACCCGCCCGGGGGAAGGAGCCGGACTGGCCTCAGTGCTCGACGAGGCCGGCGCCTCCTCCACCCGAAACCTAATGCTATAGCCGTGCTCTAGTACCCAACTTTGCATTCGGTTTGCAGAGGGAACCACCGACTGGGACTCGGCGCCGGTATTCAGGAGCCGATAACCGGCTCCGGTCTCTACCCTCCGACCAGTCCAAGCAGCCAAGAGGAGACGGACTTGCCTCTCTCCGATGACCTTGCCGTCGAGGCGGAAAACCTGGTCAAGACCTTCGGGTCGGTGCGGGCTGTGGATGGCATCAACCTGGCCGTCCCCGCCGGCGGCGTGTACGGGTTTCTGGGGCCGAACGGCGCCGGCAAGACCACCACCCTGAGAGTGCTGGCCACCCTCCTCCTGCCCGACGCCGGGGAGGCCCGGGTCTTCGGCCTGGATGTGGTCAAGGAGGCCGATG
>DATEDX010000062.1:0-10628 GCA_035281425.1 Acidimicrobiia bacterium | reverse complement strand
CCCGCAACGACCTTTGGCATGCTGGCCCCGCATTCGGGGCTGGTACACCAACGAACACGAGAGCGGGGCCTAGCCGCCAAAGAATCAGCTCGGGCGAATCCTCATCACCCGACCCCGGCTGGCAGCTGTCTCCTTCTCTTTTGCTGATTACCAACGAAGACGACCAGAAAGGCCGAATTCCTCGTGAGCACCAACAGCGGAGGCCATCCAGGTTCGAGAGAAGTAGCGTCCCCAGAAACGGGCTTCGCTTCCCTTTGCCAATCGTCACTGCCCGACCCCCAGCAGACACCGACAACAGGTTCAGGCCGTAAATTGACTGGGGTGTGGCGACGACTGGCAGCCTTTCTGGCGGAGTTGGGACGGGAACCGACCGATACCGCCGAGTTAGCCCTGGCCAAGCGACTGTTAGTGGTGACGAACGCGCTCATCGTCGGGCTGGCGATCCCCTGGGTACTCCTCTACCTGGCGTTTGACGAGTACCTCGCGGCTTCGATTCCCGGGGCCTACATAGTCGTCACCGCCGCCTGCATGGTGGCCTTCTTTCGTAATCGCCGCTTCGTCTGGTACCGCAACAGCCAGCTCGCCATCATGCTGGTGCTTCCCTTTGCCCTTCAGCTGGCCCTGGGGGGATACCTGAGCGGCAGCGCGGTGGTGTTGTGGTCGCTGATCTCTCCGCTCGGCGCCCAGGCTTTGAGTTCTGCTCGGGTAGCTCGCCGCTTGTTTGCCGCCTTTGTTGGTCTGGTGGTTCTGGCCGCCCTGCTCGAACCTTTGATCCCCCAAGGGAACCGCCTGCCTCCTTCCCTGGTCTTGGCCTTCTTTGTGATGAACGTGGTGGGGTCGTCGGTTGTTGCCTTTGTTCTCATCGACCTGTTCATCAACCAACTCCACGCTGAGAGGGCGCGATCGGAGCGCCTCCTGTTGAACGTGCTCCCTGCCCGGATCGCCGCCCGGCTGCGGCTCAGGCCGGAGGAAGTTATTGCCGAGCGCTTCGAGCAGGCAAGCGTCTTGTTCGCCGACGTGGTCGACTTCACCCCTCTATCCGCCGGGCTGTCTCCGGAAGAGCTGGTAGCGATGCTCAATGAGATCTTCACCGACTTCGATGCGCTGGCGGAGAAGCACGGCGTGGAGAAGATCAAAACCGTGGGGGACAGCTACATGGTTGCGGCCGGGGTGCCGACTCCGCGCTCAGACCATGCCCAGGCATTGGCAGAGATGGCCCTCGACATCCAGGCCTACTCAGCTTCGAATCGGTGGCGGGTCGAGCAACCACTTCGCTTCCGGATAGGGATTAACAGCGGTCCGGTGGTGGCCGGAGTCATCGGCCGGCGAAAGTTCATCTACGACCTCTGGGGAGACGTGGTCAACACCGCTAGCCGGATGGAGTCCCACGGTGTACCCGGCACCATCCAACTGACCGAGGCGACCTACCTCTTGTTACGCGACCAGTACGTATGCGTGCCCCACGGCATAATCGACGTCAAAGGCAAAGGCCCCACCCCTACCTGGCACCTGACGGGTCGTCGTTAGTCGCTTGCCGGGCTCAGGGGGCCACCAGGTCGCCGTAGGCGTCGGGACGGCGGTCGCGGTAGAAGGCCCAGGTCTTGCGGACCTCGTCGATCATGTCCAGATCGAGGTCGCGCACCAGCAACTCCTCTTCGGTGTCGGAGGCGGCATGGTCCACGATCTGGCCGCGGGGATCGACGAAGTAAGACGAGCCGTAGAAGTCGTTGTCTCCGTAGGGCTCCTTGCCGACCCGGTTGATGGCGCCGATGAAGTATTCGTTGGCTACCGCCGCCGCCGGCTGCTCCAGATTCCACAGATACATGGAGAGTCCCCGGCTGGTGGCCGATGGGTTGAAGACGATCTTGGCTCCGTTCAAGCCCAGCGCTCTCCAGCCCTCGGGGAAATGGCGGTCGTAGCAGATATAGACCCCGATCCGTCCGACCGCGGTGTCGAAGACGGGATAGCCGGTGTTGCCGGGACGGAAGTAGAACTTCTCCCAGAAACCCTTGACGTGAGGGATGTGAGTCTTGCGGTACTTTCCGAGGTAGGTGCCGTCGGCGTCGATGACGGCGGCAGTGTTGTAGTAGAAGCCCTCCTGCTCCTTCTCGAACATGGGCACCACCAGCACCATCCCGGTCTCTTTGGCCAGGTCGGACATGGCCTTGGTGGTAGGACCATCGGGGATGGGCTCGGCGTAGTCGAAGTGCTCGTTCTCCTGAACTTGGCAGAAGTAGGGGCCGTAGAAGATCTCCTGGAAGCACATCACCTGGGCACCCTGCTCGGCCGCTTGGCGGGCATAGTCGACGTGCTTTTTGATCATCGAGTCTTTGTCGCCGGTCCACTCGGTCTGGACCAGGGCCGCTCTTACCACATTGGCCATGTGACCTCCTTTGAAACCCGAGCGGCAACGCTAGTCCATCGGGGAGGGCAGCGTGGATGCCCACCCCGATGGCAATCTCAATGCAATCTTGGGTGTAGGAGCACGGCTATAGCATTAGGTTTGCGGGGTTATTCGCCTCCGGGGTTGAGGGTCACGGTGGTCTTCTGGAAGTTGGCGCCGGCGGTGTCGAGGCCTTCCTCCTCCAGGGCGGCCACGGCCGCTTCGGCCAGATCGGTGCGATAGGCGGCTTCGCCGGGATCGGCCGAGATCACGTCCTGGCCCACTGCCACCTCGATGGTTTGGGACCACAGTTCCGGATCGATCACCCCGATTCCCTGGGGCGAGGGCCAGATGAGGGCGTTGATCTCGTTCATCTGCCAGGCCTGGTGGCTGGCGCCGAGGGCCGAGCCGCGGTCGAGGACGATCTGCACACAGGGTTCGGGGTTGTCCCGGCAGTAGATCCAACCTCGGAACGAGGCCCGGAGGAAGGCAGAAGCCAGCTCCTCGTTTTCGGCCAGCCAGGCCTCATCTACCCAGATCGCATCCTGGAGCATGGCGGTGCCGACCTCGTTGAAGTCGATCACCGAGAGGTCTTCTGGGGTGTAGAGCTCTCCGGTGTCGGGGTTGGTGGCTTCGAGCACCTGGGCGTATTCGTTGTAGGTCATCGCCTGGGCGGCGTCGATCTCCCGGTTGAGGAGCAGCGACATGTCGAACGGCTGTTGCACCACTTCGGCCGGGGTGACGTCGTACAGCTCGAAAGCGGCGGTCAGTTCGAATTCGTTGCCGAATCCCCAGGTGCCGACCCGCTTCCCTTCCCAATCTTCGGGGGAGTCGATTCCTGAGTCGGCCCAGGAAACCTCGAGGGTTCCCGACCGCTGGAACACCTGGCCGATGTTGACCAGATTGGCTCCTTCCTCGCGGGACACCAGCGCCTTGGGGACCCAGGCAATACCGAATTCGGCCCCACCCGAGGCCACCACCTGCTGGGGCACGATGTCGACCGCCCCTTCCAGAATGGTGACGTCGAGGCCTTCCTCCGTGTAGAAGCCCTGCTCGACGGCCGCGAAATAGCCGGCGAACTGGGCTTGGGTGACCCACTGCAACTGCAAACGAACCGGGGTGAGTTCACCCGTGGTCACATCGGGACCGGAGGTGGTGGTACCGTCTCCGGCCCCTCCACCACAAGCCGCCAGGGCGAGGGCCAGGGTGGCCAGCGCGGCGAGCGATGATTTGCGGTGTTTCATCCGCTTTCCTCCTTCAGGGTCAGGCGCTCCCAGTTCGAGGAGCGTCGGTTCTCACGATAGAAATCCCCAGGGGTGCTCCGATCGACGGCCAGGGTTTGTTTTGCCGCTCTCCTCACCTCTACCGCCGTGACGCCTGCCACGGCAAAAGCCAGCGTTCGGCACCTACCACCAGCAGCTGCAGCATTGCCCCCAACAAGGTGACGACCACGATTCCCGCCCACGCTTGGGCCATGCGGGTCAGCCCCGCCTGTTGGGAGATGTAGACCCCAAGCGCCGCCCGGGAGCCCCCGAAATATTCCGCCACGATCGCCCCGATGAGGGAGAGCACGATCGCCACTTTGAGAGCCGAGAACAGATAGGGGAGGGCGTTGGGGACGCGCACCTTGCGCAGCGTGTCGGTCTCTCTGGCAGCCAGTGAGCGCATCAGTTCGAGCCTCCCCGCTTCGACATCGGTCAGTCCCCGCACCAGGTTGATCATCACCGGGAAGAAGACCATCACCGCCACCACCGTCATCTTGGAGACGGGGTTGGTTATACCGAACCACTGGTTGGTGATCGGGGCCAAGGCCACGATGGGGGCTGAACTAGCCGCCACCGAGAAGGGCAACACGCCTTCTCGGATCAGGGTCCAGCGCGAGGTGGCGAAGGCGGCTGCCGTCCCCAGCACGGTGCCTGCCACCAATCCCCCGAGTGCCTCCCGCAAGGTGAAGAGTCCCGCCGCCCATAGTACCGGCCAGTCCGCCAGCAGATTTCGGTAGATGGCGGTGGGCGGGGGCAACAAGAAGCCCTGGATACCGGCGGCTCGCACCGTTACTTCCCATACGGCCAGGATGCTTAGAAAGAGCAGCAGGGGCGGCGCCAGCCGGCGCACCGTGGTCATGCTCCCCCCGCCGCCCGCAGGATTTCCCGGACCTCGTTGAGCTTGGCGAAATAGGCCGGTTCCTCGCGGGTGTCAAACACCCGAGGTTGGGCGAGTTCCACCTCCACCACCCCGGCGATTCGACCCGGACGGGGCGACATCACCACCACTCGGTTGCTGAGAAAGACCGCCTCGGGGATGGAGTGGGTGACGAAGATGACGGTGGTGCGGGTTTGGCGCCATATCCTCATCAGCTCCATTTGCATCCGTTCCCGGGTGATCTCGTCCAGGGCGCCGAAAGGCTCATCCATCAGCAGGATTTGTGGCTGCAGGGCAAGGGCGCGGGCGATGGCCACCCGCTGTTGCATACCGCCGGAGAGTTGCCAAGGGAAGCGATCGGCGAACTCGGAGAGCTCGACCAACTTCAACATCTCCCGAGCCCGCTTCTCCCGCTCGGGAGCGGGCAGCCCCATTATCTCCAGCGGCAGCTCGATGTTGGGCAACACCCGCCGCCAGTCGAGCAGGGTGGCCTGCTGGAAGACCATTCCGTAGTCGCGGTCAAGACGGGCCTGGTGCGGTTCTTTGCCGTTCACCTTCACGACCCCGGTGGTAGGGGCGAGAAGATCGCCGACCAGACGCAGCAGGGTCGACTTGCCACAGCCGGAGGGTCCCAGGAGGGAAACGAATTCGCCGTCTTCGATTTCGAGGTCGATACCCACCAGGGCCACGGTGTCGGCCCCCTCGGAGTGGAAGGTCTTACCCACCCCCTGGAGGGAGACCATGGCACTCATGTCTCCACCCTCCGGGCTGGGGGGATGAGGAACCTTTCCACCAAGGCGACGATGGTGACAAAGGTGATCCCCAAGAGGGCCGCGAACAGCACCGAGGCGTAGAGCTTTTCGGGACCCGATATGTAGTAATAGGCGAAGGTGAGGAGCTGCCGACCCAGTCCGTTGGGGAGCCCGCTCGGCAATTCACCGACGATGGTCCCCACCACGCTGGCGGCGGCCGCCACCTTGAGGGCAGTGAAGACATAGGGAAGGGATGCCGGGATGCGGAGCTTCCGCAACTCCTGGCCGGGGCTGGCCGCATATGACCGAAAGAGCTCGGTGGCGGTGTTGGCGGGAGAGCGAAGGCCTCGAACGGTGTTGATGGTCACGGGAAAGAAGGAGAGGTAGGCGGCCAGGGCCGCCACCGGAATCCACAGCGGCAGGCGCGCCTGTCCGGCCCACAGCACCACCATGGGCGCAATCGCCACCAGGGGTACCGTCTGGCTGGCCACCACCCAGGGGAAAAGGCCCTTTTCGGCCAGCGGGGAGCGGACGAAGAGGAGCCCCAGGGCGAAGCCGATCAGGCTTCCGGCGGCAAAACCGGCCAGGGCCTCGAGAAAGGTCACCCAGGCGGCTTCGGCCAGAAGGAGGGCGAGGGGCTCTCCACCCCGCCGGGCCGGTGCTGCCAGCGCGGCCATGATCTGCCAGACGTGGGGCATGGAGAGGTCGTCGGGGCGGATGGGGAGATCGGCGGTGGTAAAGGGGACCTTGCCCTCGGTGGCGGCCCCTAGGAGCTTGTATCCCTCCCAAAGGGCGATCAGACCCGCCAGGATGATGAGAAAGGCAAGGACGGCTCGTCCTCCCCGGCGCCCGGGGAACCTGCTGAGTGGGGGATTGCCGGCAGCCGTCACGGCGGGCAACGGTAGTCCCCGGCGGATATGCCCCGTCGCCGCTATCCCGGGGCGTGGATGAGGGTCTAGGGGGCCGAATCCTCGGGGCCGGCAATAGGTTCCGGTTGAGGCGACGCCGCCGGTTCGGCGGTGATAGGTTCTCCCCCAAGCATTATCGAGGAGGGCAAGTGTGCGTGTTTCGATGACCGTCAATGGCCGCTCGGTAGCGGCCGACGTGGAGCCACGAACCCTGTTGGTCCACTTCATCAGAGAGCAACTCAACCTCACCGGAACCCACATCGGCTGTGAGACCGGCTACTGCGGTGCCTGCACCATCATGCTCGATGGGCGTCCCACCAAGTCTTGCACCATGCTGGCGGTGCAGGCCGAAGGCGCCACCATCACCACCATCGAGGGTCTCGCCACCGATGGCCAACTGCATCCGGTCCAAGAGGGTTTTTGGGAGCGCCACGGCCTCCAATGCGGATACTGCACCCCGGGCATGATCATCTCGGCGGTGGGCCTGCTCGAAGCGAACCCCAACCCCACCGAAGACGAGATCCGGCATGGGATTGAAGGGAACCTGTGCCGCTGCACCGGCTACCACAACATCGTCCGAGCCATCGAATATGCGGCCGCCAAGATGCGGGGGGAGACCCCGCCGCCGGCGGAATGGGAGGTGAAGGTATGAGCACCACCAGCGTCCTCGGAGGGGTGATCAAGCGCCGGGAAGACCCCGCTCTGATCAAAGGAAGGGGACGATACGTCGACGACGTCAAGCTCCCCGGCATGGTTCACGTGGCGTTTGCCCGCAGTCCCTACGCTCACGCCCGGATCAAGTCGATCGACACCACCGCCGCCGCCTCCATGCCGGGAGTGGTGGCGGTGTACACCATTGATGATGTTCGTCACCTGGGTCCACTGCTCGCCCAAGTGGCGGTGGGCAAGCTCCGGCCCCTCTTGGCCGACGGGATGGTGAACCACGTTGGCGAGGCGGTGGCGATGGTGGTGGCGGAAAGTCGCTACCAGGCACAGGACGCCGCCGACGCCATCGAGGTCGATTACGAGCCGTTGCCGGCGGTAGTCGACCTCAAGGAAGCGGCCTCCAACAGCTCCAAGGTCCATGACGACTTGGATTCCAACGTCCTCATCACTTGGGAGGCGGGGCCGTGGGGCAACGCCGATGGCATCGCCGAGACCAAACAGAAAATCGCCGACGCCAAGAACCGAGACGATGTCGTGGTCGTGAGTCAGGAGATGGTTAACCAGCGGCTCATCCCTACCGCCATCGAGCCGCGTTCGGTGGTGGCGGACTGGAACGAGGGATACGAACGTTTCAACATCTTCTCCTCTACCCAGATCCCCCATGCATTAGCCGGAGCTATCGGCAAGACGTTTGGCCTGGCAGCCAACGCCGTCGACGTCACCGCCCCCGAGGTGGGGGGTGGCTTCGGGGCCAAGCTCAACGTGTATGCCGATGAGATCCTGGTGGCCTTCGCCTCCCATCAGCTCAACCGGCCGGTGAAGTACACCGAGTCACGTCGGGAGTCACCCAACAACACCATCCAAGGCAGGGGATGGGTGGCCACCGCCACCGTCACCGGCACCAAGGACGGTGAGATCCTCGGCTTCGAATTGGAGGGAATCGCCGACATGGGGGCTTACTCCCAGAACTTCACGGTGGCGATTCCGTTCCTGGGCACCTTCGTCGGGTCGGGTCAATACAAATTCCCCACCCACTGGAAGATCGACTGCGTTACCACCCACACCATGACCACCGATGCCTACCGGGGGGCCGGGCGGCCGGAGGCGATCTACTACCTGGAGCGGATCGTCGACGCTTATGCCCGCGAGATCGGGATGGATCCGGGCGAGGTACGTAAGAAGAACTACATCCCCAAGTCGGATTTCCCCAATGCCGTGGCTCCGGTCGGTTTTGCCATGGATACCGGCGACTATGCCATGAACATGGATGCCCTCCTCGCCAGCCCCGAATTCGCCGAGTTGCAGGCGGCCCGCGACTCCGCCCGGGCTGAAGGTCGCCACGTTGGGTTGGGGCTGTCCAGTTATGTCGAGGTGTGCGGGTTCGGTCCATCGGCCCTGGTCGGTCTGGGTTTCTCCTGGGCCACCTACAACCTTCCCACCGCCTTCAACGGCTCGGGGCTGGTGCGGGTCAACGGCGATGGCAGCGCTACCGTCATCATCGGAACCGGGCCCTCGGGCCAAGGACACGAAACCACCTGGGCCCAACTGGTGGCCAATGAGTTGGGGATTCCCGTGGAGAAGATCCGGGTGACGCACGGGGCCACCACCGAGTCTCCCATGGGGGTGGGCACTTTCGGGTCCCGCTCGGCGGCGGTGGACGGGTCCGCGACTCATCTGGCGGCACAGAAAGTGCGGGAGAAAGCCGCTCAGATCGTGGCCCATGTCCTCGAAGCCTCGGCCAGCGACGTGCGCTTTGCCGACGGTGGAGCGCATGTGGCCGGCTCCCCCGAGAAGGCGCTGACCTGGGGTGAGATCGCCACCCACGCCTACCAGCCTCACACCCTCCCCGAAGGGGTGGAGGGGGGGTTGGAGGCCCATGCCATTTTCTCCCCGGGCAACGCCACCTGGCCGTTTGGGGCCCACGCCGCCCTCGTCGAAGTCGACCCGGAGACGGGTGATACCAAGCTGCTCCGTTACGTGGCCATGGACGATTGCGGCAACGTCATCAATCCGATGATCGTTGATGGTCAGATCCATGGCGGGCTGGTCCAGGGGATTGCCCAGGCGATGTTCGAAGACGCCATCTACGACCGCGACGGCAATCTCCTCACCACCTCCTTATTGGACTATCCCCTACCGACGGCGGGAGATGTGCCCACCTTCAACCTCCACCGCACCGTCACCCCCTCCAACGTCAATCCGTTGGGGGTGAAAGGCATCGGTGAGGCAGGCACCATCGGTTCGGCGCAGACCGTGGTCAACGCCGCAGTGGACGCTCTCTACGACCTGGGAGTGAGACACATCGACATGCCCTTGCGCCCCCGCCGGGTGTGGCAGGCGATCCAGAACGCCCAGATGAGCGGATAGCCCGAGAGTTGAGCAGATGAGGTGATGCGAATGAGTTACGAGAACCGAGGAGAAGGCTGATGTTCCCCAGAGCTTTCGAATACGTGGCACCCAGCACCATCGAAGAAGCCGTCGATGCTCTCAAGGGCGCCGACTTCGCCAAGGTGATGGCCGGTGGGATGAGCCTCTTACCCCTCATGAAGCTAAGGCTGCTCTCGCCCGACTTGGTGGTGGATATCGGCCGCATCGGCGGGCTGGATCAGATCAGGGACGAGGGCGACCATGTTTCCATCGGCGCCCTGGTCCGCCACTACCAGACCGCGGCCAGCGAGGCGGTCCCGGCAGCCTTGCGCACCGCCGCCGCCTTTACCGGCGACGTTCAGGTCCGCAACCGGGGCACGACCTGCGGGGCGGTCGCTCACGGGGACATCGCTGCCGATCAACCGGCGTCGGTGCTGGCACTGGGAGGGACGATTGTTGCCCAGGGTCCGGGAGGTACCCGAGAGATTGGAGCTGCCGACTTCTTCCTAGACGCTCTCACCACGGCACTCCAACCGGACGAAGTCGTCACCCAGATCAAGCTGCCCAAGGCTGCGGGCGGTTCCGCCTACGACAAGCTGGGACGCAGGGGTGGCCACACCGATTATGCAGTGGCGGGCGCAGCCGCCTGGGTGGCGAAGGACAATGGTTCGATCTCCGACTGCCGGGTGGCCTTGACCGGGGTGGCGGCCAAACCCACCTTGGCCTCCGCCACCGCCGAGGCGTTGATTGGCAGTGACGGCTCGGAAGGTGCGATCCGGTCGGCGGCGGAGAGAGCAGCCGAGGGCCTCAATGTGCTCGAGGACCTCTACGGTTCGGTGGAGTACAAGACCCACCTCGCCCAGGTGTTTGCTCGCCGCGCCTTGACCCAAGCCATCGCGGCGGCTTCTTAGCCCACCCGAGGAGGAGCGGGAGAGAGCAGGAGGGGACCGGTATTTACCGGTCCCCTCCTGACTGGTTATCAGCTGCCAGCTATCAGCTGCGAGCCGTTGCCCCCTCCGGCGCCTTCGGCGACACCTCCCCGGCCCCTCCGGCCCTGCGGGCCACCTCCTCTTCCGTCTTCCGTCCCACGTCTCACGTCTTCCGTCTTCCGTCTTCCGTCTTTGTGTTCCGACTCACCACTCACCACTCACCACTCATCACTCGCCTCTCGCCTCTCCCTTAAGCAAAATTCCACCAACTGCCCGGTAGCCTGCAGGGTTCATGGTCCCCACCACCGTCGACGAGGTCATCTCGGCCATGGGTCAACACGGCTACGTAGCCGATCGAGGCCTGGGAGTGGCGGTTTTGTTGTCTCTCGAGCTGGGCCGTCCGCTCTTCTTGGAAGGGGAAGCGGGGGTCGGCAAGACCGAGGTCGCCAAGGTGCTGGCTCGGATGCTCGCTGGGGAGTTG
>DATEDX010000061.1:0-7862 GCA_035281425.1 Acidimicrobiia bacterium | reverse complement strand
CCAGAGAAGCCCTGCACCCGTTAAACCAATGCCGAGATCGATCAATGCGCTCATCACGAATCGGTGCCCGCCTGCCTCAGGCGGTCCTCAAGCTGGCGTAACTTCTCCACTCCGTCACTCGTCACTCCCGACAGGCAGGCTGGCAGGTGGGTGGGACAAATTCTGCCCGAACGGCGCCTTCGGGTCACGTCCTTTGAGCACCGCCTGCAGCTATTCCAGGTGTCTCACCACGAATTCCACCGCCTCCTGGCGGTCACGCCATACCTTCACGAGCCCTTTGTCGCAGATCTTTAGGTCGGGGATGATCACGGCCAGGGCAGCGAACCCGACCGACGTGATCAAGCCGTCGTAGGTGACCCCCAGCTGCTCACGAATCGCATCGGCCACCGCAATGGCATCGGCTGCTACTTCGGCCGAGGGTCGGTCGGAGAGGATCCCGAAGAGCGGTGTTGCCACCTCGGCGACAGCCTGACCGTCTACTGCCGCCACGATTCCGCCCTTGATTTCTATAACTCGTCGGGCAGCCGCCGCCATCGACTGGGCATCTACCCCGAGCACGAGCAGATTCATTACCCCTGGATTGATGGTGGTGGCAATTGCACCGCGCTCCATATCGAAACCTCTCAAGAGACCAAGCCCCTTGTCGGTCGTTCCTAGATGGCGGTCGATCACCGCGATCGTCAACAACCCGTTCGGATCGACGACGCGCCCACCTTCAAAAGTGACCTCCTCGAAGCGCTCCTCGGTGATGAGTGAACCGGGGTTGATCCCGATGACTCTGACTTCGGCTCGGCGAAGCGCCTCATCAAATTGGAAGTCCTCTGGGCCCGGTGTGGTGACGACGTGGACAGTGTCGTACCAGGCGGCGGGGTATGGCTCAGCTTCGACCTCAATCAGGTATTCGCCGTCGCGGGCGGAGATACGCCCCTCACTCACCATCACCCGAACGTTGAAGTCACGAAGGTCGTCGACTGCCGCAATGGATGCGAGTTTTCCTGGAGTGATGCTTCCGAAGTTCCGATCTACTCCCACCGATTGCGCGGCGGTGAGGCTGGCCATTCTGACCGCATCAATGGGGGCCACCCCGTGTGCAACTGCCAGCCTTAGCTTGTAATCCATGTAGCCGTGCCGAGCCAGAGAGTGAAGCTCCTGTTCGTCGGTGGCGAGGCTGAAGTTTCGAGATTCGAGCCCGTGTTCGGTGAGAGCCTTGACCACCTGGGTGAGATCCCGAGCACCCGATCCCTCCCGTATCTGAACGGTCACACCGAGCTTGACCATCTCCATGGCGTCGGCTGCCACGCCGGTCTCGTGGTCGCTCATGACCCCGAGTGCCACCGAGGCCTGAAGGGGAGCACCCTTGAGTCCTTCCAGATGGCCCTCCACAGCCAGGCCACGCTCAATCGCGATGCGGTAGAACTCGCCGATCTGGTCGAAGGGAATCTTGCTTGCTCCGAAGTTCCACTCACGAATGGCTATTGCCCGCTCGTGATGGGCGAGCTGGACGAGATCGTCAAGGCTTACCTTCCCCAGGTTGCCGAAAGCTCCCAATCCCAGAGCCGTGGCGTGGAATGGAGACAGCAGGATATATAGGCCGGTGCCATCCGACCTACGGAGCAGTTCTTCGAGCGCTTCAACTCCTGCAATCGTGGCGGCTTCGTAGAAGTCGGTACAGATGGCAGCGGTGCCGTGAGGGACCAATACCTCTGCTAGACGTTCAGTCGACAGCTGCGATCCCCCCATGTGTATGTGAGGGTCGATGAAGCCTGGAACCAAGGTCATTCCGGTGCAATCGACCACTGTCGTTTCAGGGCCAATGGTCGACGCGACATCTCCGATGGAGGCGACCCGCCTCCCACCGATGGCGACGTCGGCAGCCTCTACTCGACCCGTATGCACTTCAATCACCTTGCCACCCCGCAGCACCAGGCTTGCCGGCGTTTCATTGGCTGCCACAGCAGCAGCGAGAAGGCGCTCTGATGCCTCGTCCATCGTTCTCCCTCCGCTCATTTGACCGACATTGCCAGCAAGGCAGGCTCAGAGACTTCGTGGCCGGCGAGTACGCCGACAACTTGGCCCTGCCGGAATACAACAACCCGGTCCGCCCAACCGGGAACCTCGTCAAGTTGCGATGTTGACGCCAACAATGCCGCCCCTGCATCGCGAGCGGCGGACTTGAGCAGGGACAGAATTTCGCCCTTGGTGGCCGCATCGATGCCCTGGGTTGGCTCGTCCAGTAGCAAAACGCGGGGCTGGGTCTCCAGGGCACGTGCAATTGCCACCTTCTGCTGGTTGCCACCACTCAACATGGCCACCAACTGTGTGGCTCCCGATTTGATCCGGAGGCGCTTGCGATACGTATCCGCCACCCGACGCTCCTGGTTGCGGAGCCGCAGCCCTAGCCGCTGTGAGCGAGCACGCGGTGAGATGACCGTGTTCTCTCGGACCGTCATGTTGCCGATGACGCCTGCGGTCCGACGTTCGGCCGGTACCAAGGTGATTCCGGCCGCGACCGCCGCCGTTGGGTCCGACACGCCGACTTGTTCGCCGCCGAGATGCACCGACCCCGCTATCGGGGGATTAAGTCCCGCCAACGCTCTGACTGCGGAACTCTGACCGGCATCTTGTAGGCCGACCAGCGCGACCACCTCGCCGGCATTGACCTGTAAGTCCAGCCGATCGAAACCTGGCGCGCTTAGGCCCTTGAGCTCCAATACCGTCGAATCGAGCGGAGCAACCGCTGACAAGTGGTTGCGGTCGCCATCGGGACGATCGGAGGTGAGGAGATCCAGCAACTCTTCCCTGGTCACTTGGCCTCGCTCGAAGAAGCCGACCTTCTGCCCATCCTTGAGGACCGTGATTACGTCTGAAAGGCGGAGGACCTCGCTTAGCCGATGCGACACATACACAATGGCTTCACCCTGGTCTCGCAGCGTTTCCAATCGACTCATAAGCCGGTCGGCATCTCGGGCCGCGAGGACAGCTGTAGGTTCGTCCAACAACATCACCGTCCCGGGAGCGTAGAGCGCCTTAGCCACCTGGATAAGGCGGAGCTGAGGGGCTGAACAACCACCTGGATCGGTGGTCGGATCGAGATCAAGACCCACCCGCCTCAATACCTCAACGACGCGCTGATGTTCCTGCCTACTCAACGGTCGTCGTGTCAACGTCGACTCATGCCCCAGAGTGATGTTGCGGCCAACAGAGAGGGTTGGCACGAACATCAACTCTTGAGGCACCAAGCTGACTTCAGGCAACGTGCGTCCTGATTCCTTCGACGCTGATACGGTGCCCCAGTCCGTTTGGAGCACGCCGGCGAGCAGATGCACCACGGTCGACTTACCAGCACCGTTCAACCCAACGATGGAATGGATCTGCCCGCCGAATATGTCGAGGTCTAGGTCCTGAATCGCAACCACCCCGGGGTACACCTTCGTGACTCCACGAAGGCTTACTAACGGATAGCTCATCAGGACCCGCTTCCCTGCTTACGGAATCAGCTCGTTCAAAGCCACGGGGCTACCGACTGACTCGGCCGTAAAGACAGGCGCGGGCAGGCAGGTAATACGAGGGACCTGCGCTCCTTCCAGTAGGGAGATGGCATGGCCAATTCCCATCCGACCCATCGACACCGGCTCGATGCCGAACACTGAGTCAAGGGTGCCTGCCTCCAAGGCGGTAATGCTGTCGGGTTCATAACCGAAGCTCACGTAAGGCACGGTCCCCTGATACTCGCTCGGAATCGCGGCGGGCTGCAGGATGAAGTAGTGCACCGAAGCGATCCAGTCGATCGCCGGGTTGGCCTGAACGGCATCTTCAAACGATGCAAGACCCTCGGCTGGATCGACTAATTGTGTGGGCGCCGCCGCTAGTTCGATGTTCGGATAAGCCTCGGCAATGCGGTCGGAGAAGCCCAACGTTCTCTTCCGCGACCAAGTGGCGTTGGCGGGGCCAGCAACGAGTATGCCGGTGCCACCATCAGGGACGACCTCAGCGAGCCTGTCGGCCAACATCTGACCCAGGACATAGTCGTCCTGCATAACCATGTACACCTCGGGATGGGCGACCTCGGTTGAGACATTCACCACGGGAAGCCCCGCATCGATTGCGAGCTGAACCGCCGGAATCGACCCTTGGATGTCGGAAGGGGCGATCACGATGGCGTCGGTGCCACCCTCAATGGCATCCTCAACCTGGCTGAGCTGTAGGTCGGGTGAGGCGTATCCCTCCGCGGCCAGGGTGGTCACGTTCACACCGGCGGCCTCACCGGCCGAATGAGCTCCATAGTCGATGGCTTGGTAGTAGTAGCCGGCCAGACTGACCTGGAGAAGGGTGATGTCGTGAGCCTCGCTGGCGGTTGGAAGCTGATAGTCCACCAACTCTTCGGCGGTTGGGCTGGCATCGCAATCGAGAGTCTGTCGCAGCGAGTCGTCGACTCCGGCGGACGTTGTGGTCGACCCCGTGGTCGTGGTGGCTTCACCCCCGGTGCTGCAAGCGATAAGGCCCACCACCATTAGGACCATGGCCACTCGAATCAACGACGACGGAAACATGTGCTTCTCCTTCTGTGCTCTTCTAACTGACAAGGGTTGCTGGAGGTGCAACCTCCTCACCCACAACCTCGGACTCGTGCCTCGCCCGCCGACGCTGGCGGCGGAGGCGGTCGATCAAAACTGCTGCCACCAGAACCACGCCGGTCAACATCTGCTGGATGAATTCTGAAATCTGAGCGATGTTCATGCCAGTAGAAAGGACGCTCAAGAGGGCCACTCCCAAAACGACGCCGCTTAGTCGGCCCTCTCCGCCGCCTATGGCAAAGCCACCGATTACGGCGGTGGCAATCGACATCAGTTCGAATCCCTGACCAAGGCTGGCCTGACCGACTGAAACTCGGGACGCAAGCATCAGCCCGCCGACGCCAGCGAGCAGCCCACACACGGCATAAGCAAGCAACTCGTATCTCGAAACCTTCACCCCCGAAAGCCGGGTCGCGTCGCGGGAACCTCCGATGGCGAAGAGGTATAAGCCGGCCCTGGTGAAGTAGAGGAAGAAGGCAGCAAGAGCCAAAACCACAGCGGCCATGCCCACTGTGGCGGGGATCGGGCCCCACGAGCCTCCTCCGAAAATGCGGAAGGCCTGGGGGAGCCCCGACACGGAGGCTCCATCACTCACTTGGTTGGCGGCTCCCCGGGCAAAGGCCAACATCGCCAGGGTGGCAACAAAGGGAGTGACTCGTAACTTCGCAATCAATGTCCCATTGATCACGCCAGCGGCCAACCCTGCCCCTATACCTGCCAGGATCCCGGCCCAGAGGCCGTACTCCAGCATCACCAATGCACCCACGGTGCTTGCCAAGCCCATGACCGCTCCCACCGAGATGTCAAACCCTCCCTGCACCAAGGCAAAGCTCTGCCCGATGGCCACAACCAGGAGGGTCGCTCCTTGGCGCGTTATGTTCTGGAAGTTGCGAAAGGTGGCGAATCGATCTGGATATAGAAGGCTGAAGACGGCCACGAGAATGGCGATGCCGATGAGTAGCTGCAACTGAACGGCATTAGCCCTTAAGAGGTCGTGCCTGCTCGACCTCGCCAAATCGTTCTCCGCTGACACCTCTGTGGACGTCATTCGGGCGCGTAGGCCACGGCGTGGATTTCGAGCAACAGCCTGGTATCAGTGGCGAGCCTCACTACTTCTACCGTCGTTGTGGCGGGCCGGTGTTCCTTGAGGTACCTACCAATGACCCGGTTGATGGCATCTTGGTTCGTCGCCACATCGACGATGTACCTGGTCATGTCGACCACGTCACCGAGACCGGCTCCGGCTGCTCGAAGTACCGCTTCGAGATTCTCCATGCACATCTCAGCCTGACGGCCCGGGTCAGTCGGGATGGACTCGAACTCCACCGCGATGTGGGGATGGCTGTGATAGACGGGAGCGGCGGTCACACCGGCTAGATAGATCGGCCTACCAGAGAGAACTTTCACGGCCGGCGTATAGGGCATGTTCCACCGGGGATCGCTCTGATCGGTGTTCACCAACTCGAAATGTGCTGCCATTCCTCCTCGATCCCGCCGGTGAAACTTGGACTGCAATCGATTGTAGACATTGATCAGGGACCGCGTCGTGAAAATCCAGGTACCCCTCCCGGCTGCGAGCTGGCCTCCGCCAGGGCTTTTGTGGCGGTGGCCAGTGAGCCGGAAAAAATTCTCTGACAAGGGTCTGGAATATGTCACACCCTCTCCGTATGCTGGAACACATGTTCGATAGGAGAAGTTGGGATGGGAGAGATACCGGCAGATCTTGATCAGTTAGATCCAGGTTTGTTGCTGGCTCTGTTCCTCGACTCGGCCGACAACACCGAGGCCTCCGGTTACGACCAAGTCACCTTGTTGGGGGCCTATCAGAAGATGGCCAACTATTACCAGGCCAAGGTGTATGAAACCATGGCTTCGATCCATCACCTCACCCGAGCCGACAGCGACTTGCCGGTGTATGAACATTTCGAATGGGTAGCAGCCGAGATCGCCTGTGCTTTGCATCTCACCCGCAAAAGCTCCGAATCCGACCTCTCTTTCGCTATTGATCTACGAGAGCGGCTCCCCCAAGTCTTCCAAGCCTTCGCCAGCGGTCTCATCGATCTGCGTCGGGCCCGGGTCCTGGTCTACGGCACCGAACACCTGGCAGAAGACCAGGCCCGACGGGTAGTCGACCAGGTCATCGCAGAAGCCCCCCAGCTCACCTCGGGACAGCTCTATGCCCGGGTGCGGAAACTGGCCATGCAGATCAACCCCGAAGAGGCCGCCGACCGTTACCGCCACACCCTGG
Organism: Acidimicrobiia bacterium; assembly: GCA_035281425.1. GTDB lineage: Bacteria > Actinomycetota > Acidimicrobiia > Spongiisociales > ZC4RG35 > JAICND01. The sequence goes on along the minus strand of DATEDX010000061.1, from coordinate 1,040 downwards.
GTGAGCGAAGGGTCTTCGCCGAGGCCACTCCTGATGGCACCACCCATCTCTTGGGCTGTGACCTACCCCCCGACCGGGTGGCGGCGATCATGGCCAAGATCAACGGTTTGGCCCGCAGCCTCAAAACCAAGGGAGAGGAACGCAGCTTCGACCAGCTTCGAGCCGACGTGTTCTTAGACCTACTCGACGGCAAAACCTTCGACAGTTTCAACGGCAGGGGGGTGGTCGATCTGCATGTCGACCTCGCCACCCTCTCCCTCCTAAACGATCATCCCGGCGAGCTGGGCGGATATGGCCCTGTCATCGCCGACATCGCCCGCCAGGTCGCCCAACAACAAGTCAAAGGAGAATGGCGGTGGAGCCTCAAGGATCCCCACACCGGAAGCGTCCTCTGCAGCGGACTCACCCGCCGGCGTCCCACCGCCGCCCAGCGTCGCATGGTCGAGACCCGACGCCGCACCTGCATCTTCCCCGGATGCCGGATGCCCGCCATCCGCTGCGACCTCGACCACCGCCGACCGTTCGCCCAAGGGGGAGAAACCTGTCCCCACAACCTCGAGCCGCTATGCCGATTCCACCACCAGCTCCGCCACCGCACCAACTGGACCCATCAACCCCTCCCCAACGGCGACCACCTCTGGATCAGCCCCCTGGGAAGGCGATACACCACGAGCGGCCGATCACCCTAAAACCGCCACGCCTCCCTAACCACGCTTCACCCCCAAAAACTCTGTCACCCTGATCACCCGCAAGAGGAACCGCACCAGCATGGGCATGGCGCTCATCCCGACCTCGGTGCTGATCAACTCCGGTTCCGTCACCCAGATCAACTTGGACCGATAGCGGATAGTGGCCTCGCCAGCGGCGAGGAGATTCTTCACCCAATCGACATTCGACCCATAGGTGAGGGCGATGACGAACCCACCCTGGGTGGGGAAGATGTTGACCGGGGTGTTATAGGTGTTCCCCGATCGCCGGCCGCGGTGGTAGACGATGGCGAACATTGGGGCCCAGCCGGCGAATAACCGGGTGATGGGGTT
>DATEDX010000060.1:0-3072 GCA_035281425.1 Acidimicrobiia bacterium | reverse complement strand
TCGCGGCGCGCCAAAAGGGAGGAGGAGGGAGGGAGCAGTGGGGAACACCTGTTCGACTAGAGTGGAGCGATGCGGTATGCGGAGTTGCATTGCCACAGCAATTTCTCCTTCCTCGATGGAGCCTCTCATCCCGAAGATTTGGTCGAAACCGCCACCGAATTGGGCTACGGGGCGCTGGCCATCACCGACCACCACGGCTTCTACGGGGCGGTCCGCTTCTCCACCGCCGCCCACGCCGCAGGCTTGCCGGCGGTCTACGGGGTCGAGATTGGTGTGGAGACGGAAGTCAGAAGACGGAAGACGGAAGACGACCCGATCATCAAGGCCGAATCCTGGGACCAAAGACAACTCACGTCTCACGTCTCACGTCTCACGTCGCCCCGAAGGGGCCGAGTCAAACGCCTGCACGGGCAGAAACCAATCAACCTGCCTTCTACCGATCATCTCGTTCTTCTCGCCGGATCACCTCGGGGTTATCGGGCGCTGTCGAGATTGGTCACCACCGCCCAGATCCGGGGGGAGAAGGATCGGCCCATATACCTCTGGTCGGATTTGGCGGAAGCTGCTCGGACTCCCGACCTAGTTGCCCTGAGTGGTTGCCGGCAAGGAGCCGTTCCTGCCGCGGCCCAGCAAGGTGACCTGGCCGGGGCGATGAGGGCGGCGCTTCGGCTTCGGGAGGTTTTCTCGGATCGTTTCTACCTAGAACTGTGGCATCACGGGATGCCCGAAGACGATCCCCGCAACGATCTTCTCTGGGAGGTGGCGGGTCGTCTCCACCTGCCGGTGGTAGCCACCAACAACGTCCACTACCACCAGCGCCAAGACGCCGACCTCAGCGAAGTGCTGGCGGCGATATCCGGACGCCGGACCCTGGTCGAGGCCGACGGTTTTCGTCCCGCTACCGATGAGCGGCACCTCAAGAGCCCGGGAGAAATGGCGACCCGTTTCCGTCGCTACCCAGGGACGGTGGAAACCGCCGCCGATCTGGGGGCCGAACTGGCCTTCGATCTGGGGTTGGTCGCTCCGCAGTTGCCCGACTTCCCCATGCCGGGCCACTTTCGTTCGGAGATGGAATACCTCACCCATCTCACCTGGGAGGGAGCCCGAACGGTTTACCCCGGGAGCGGAGAAGGCGGGGTCGACTCCTCCGCTCGCCGGCGGCTCACCCACGAGCTTGGCATCATCGAACGGCTCGGCTTCGCCGGCTATTTCCTGGTGGTGTGGGACATCGTCAACTTTGCCCGCTCCCAGGACATTTACTGCCAGATTCGAGGCTCAGGTGCCGACTCGGCGGTGTGCCGCTGCCTCAACCTCACCAGGGTGGATCCCATCCGCCTGGGCCTCCCCTTCGAGCGGTTCCTTTCCGAAGAACGGGGCCGGCCCCCCGATATCGACCTCGACCTCGAAGCCGACCGGAGAGAAGAGGTGATCCAGTACTGCTATCGACGTTACGGACGGGAACGGGCAGCCATGGTGGCCAACGTCGTCACCTACCGGGCTCGGTCGGTGCTGCGGGATGTGGGCAAGACCTTTGGTTTCAGCCAGTCGCAAGTCGACGGCTTGTCCCGTTATGTCGACTCTCACGATCCCGCCCAACTCCGTCTCGATGCTCCTCTTCCTGAGGGTCTTACCGCCGACCTCATCTATGACACTTGCTGGCGCCTTGATGGTTATCCCCGCCACCTCGGCATTCATTCGGGGGGGATGGTGATAGCCGACCGCCCCCTTTGGCAGGTGGTGCCTCTGGAGTGGGGGAGGATGGAAGGGCGCACCGTGCTCCAATGGGACAAAGACGACTGTGCGGCTATTGGCATCGTCAAGTTCGACTTGCTCGGCTTGGGGATGCTCAATGCCCTCCATCTCACCGCCGACTACATCGCTGAAAGTCACGGGATAGAAGTCGATCTGGCCACCATTCCCCAAGAGCCGGCCATCTACGAAATGCTCACCAGAGCCGACACGGTCGGGCTTTTCCAGGTGGAGTCGCGAGCCCAGATGGCCACCCTTCCCCGCATGAAGCCCGTCACTTTCTATGACCTGGCCATCGAAGTGGCTCTGATCCGCCCCGGTCCCATTCAGGGCCAATCGGTTCATCCCTATCTGAGACGCCGCAACGGGGAAGAGCCGGTCCGTTATCCCCACCCATCCACCCGCCCAATCCTTGAAAAGACCCTGGGAGTTCCCATCTTCCAGGAGCAATTGATGGAACTGGCCCGGGTCTGTGCAGGCTTCGATGGGGGCCAATCCGACCGCCTCCGCCAGGCCATGACCCACAAACGTTCGGAAAGAGCCATGGAACGGCTCCGTCAAGAGGTATTTGAGGGAATGGCCGCCAAGGGGATGATTGGGGCGGCCGCCGAAGAGATCTGGGAGAAACTCCAGGGCTTCGCCCATTTCGGCTTCCCCGAAAGCCATTCGGTCAGCTTCGCCTACATCGTCTACATGTCGACCTGGCTGAAATATCACTGGCCCGCCGAGTTCCTGGCCGGGCTGCTCAATGCTCAGCCGATGGGTTTTTACAGCCCCAATAGCCTGGTTCAGGACGCCATGCGTCACGGGGTGATGGTGAGGGAGCCCTGCATCAACCGCTCCATGCATGACTGCACCATCGAAGCCGCTTCAGCCGACCCCGACGACCTCGCCACCTACTTCGGAGCCTCTTTCCGGCGGGGTCGGGGCCCGATGGAGGATCCCCTGCGACCGGCGGTGGCAGTGAGGATGGGGCTGCGCTACGTGCGCAACCTGGGGCAGGCCGAGATCGACCGGATCGAAACCGCCCGCCAGGTGGGAGGGCCGTTTGCAGACGCGAAAGATCTCGCCCATCGCAGCGGGCTGGCAGTAGATGCCCTGGAGAGTCTGGCGGCGGCAGGGGCGCTATCGGACCTGGGGATGGACCGACGCCAGGGGCTGTGGGCGGCGGGAGCGCTGGCTGAGATGTCTCCGGGTCGGCTTCCCCTCAGCCCCGGGCTCGACCCGCCCCTCCTTGCGAAGATGTCCGACGAAGAAGAACACCGAGCCGATCTGTGGGCAACCGGGATCTCCGCTACCCATCCCATCCAGTTCATCCGCTCC
>DATEDX010000059.1:0-2472 GCA_035281425.1 Acidimicrobiia bacterium | reverse complement strand
GCCTGGCCGATCGTTTCGGAATGAGCCGGCAGACAATGCGACTCTTGTTCGTGCTCTCCTTGATTTTGCCCGGCCCCCAGGTGCTGATCTACCTGATCCTTTGGATCGTCGTCCCCGAAGAGCCTGCCGCATAGGCCTCGAACGTCGATCAAGGGTGATGAAGTCTCATCGTCTTGGCGCGGCCATGGTTTGCCTGCTGGTGGCTTGCTCCTCGCCCACTGGGACCGAGACCACCACCGAGACCACATCGAATGCGGTCACCACTGCCAGTGCGGCGGTGGCCCCTTCCACCACCGGCACGGCGCCGACCACGGTTATTTCCGCGGTCAGCACGACAGTGGAAACGCCCGCTGTTGCCCCCGAGGTCCCAGACGGGGGAGTGCTCTTCGAAATTGACGATGATGAGGCGAGTGCTCCCGGGCAGGTGCCCTGGGGCTTGGTGAACGTGACCATGTTCAATGGTGGCGGGGATCCCCATGCCGTTTTCGTCACTGAGGACACCATTCTCTGGGGCGTTTTCCTGGCTCCGGGACCTCACTCGCAGGGTGTCGTCGAATTTTCTCCGGACAGCACCTACTTTTTCGAAGAGCTGTTGACCTTCACCGGGCCACCCGATGTCGAGTTCACCGCCGGCGGCGCGGCGAGCGAGGCTGCCGCCCCAAGCCCCGGCGTCACCGTGGGATTGGCCGAGTTTGCCTTCTCCATGCCAGAGACGGTGGCAAGCGGCCCGCAGTGGTGGCAGTTGACCAACAACGGAGAACAGCTCCACGATGTGGCCATCTTCGAGCTGGAAGGCACCCTCGAGCAGTTGCTTTCGGGGGCGGCGTTATTGGATCCTCGATCGCAGCCGACCGCGGTTCCCACCTGGGCCGTGGGTCCTGGTCAGACTCTCTCTGGGTCGACGTCGATCTGTCGGCGGGGAGCTATGCGGTGCTGTGCCGGGTGCCCGATGATGCCAGCCGAGCGAGGCACTTTCAGCTGGGGATGACGGGCCAGTTCATGGTCGAGGGATAGGACGGAATCCGAGCCGAAGTTCTAGGAAGTGGCTGGATCGATGCGGAACTGGCCGCGGCGGACCCCAGCCACGTTGGGCAAGATCAGCTCCCGGCGAGCCCGCTCATGCTCGGGATGGGTGTCCCAGGCCCAATAGGCCGCCTCGTCGGCGAAGTCCCACACCGAGGTGTAGCCGGCGTTGCCTTCCCGGAGACCGGCATCGGGGCCCCAGGAGGCGGCCCGGATCCCGGGATCGAGCTGGCGGATGAGGGCAAAAGCCTCTTCGATCTGGGCCAGGTCGGCTCCGTCTCGCAAATCAAAGAGGGCGACGTGTCGGATCATCCCCTCATTGAATCAGAGGAGACACCGTAAAGGAACCTAGGTGGCCGGGGTTCTGGCTCGCAACATATCGATGGCCGGAGCGAGAGCTCCGAGGGCAGCGACGGTTCCGGGGTTGACCGAGAGATCGAGGTGCGTGAAGCCGATGTCTCGAAACGATCCCAGGGTGCCGGCGATTTCCTCGGCGGTGCCGGACACCGATCCTTCCCGCGCTCCGGCGGGCTCGAGAGGGCGGACCACCACGCCAACCGCCCGCCCGATACTCTCAGGATCCCGCCCCACCTCCTGACAGATTTTCTCCAGCGATTCGATCCGGGGTCTGAGCTCGGCGACGTGGGCTCGCTCTTCGATATAGCAACTCCAGATGTCGGCGTGGTGGGCGGCGTGGCGTTGGGCCTTCGGGCCATTGCCTCCGATCAGGAGCGGGATCGCATTGGGCCGCGGCCCCACGGGCTGCTGGACGAGGTCGCGGGCGGCGTGGAACTTCCCCTCGAAATCGGCCCGACCCTGGCGCATCAAGGGGATGATGATCTGGAGCGCTTCCTCGAACCGGGAAAAGATTTGTTGTTCTGGTAGTCCGAAAGCGTGGGCCTGGCCCGGCCACTCGTGACCGGCGCCCAATCCGAAGACGAAGCGGCCGCCGCTGATCTCGTCGAGGGTCTCGGCGGTCTTGGCGATGATGCCGGGGTTGCGGTGCAGAGCCGAAAGCACCCAGGAGCCCACCTTGATCCGGGAGGTGACCGCGGCCACCGCCCCCGCTACCGAGACGCCGTCCCAGGCGCCTTGCGGTGCCTCGCCGTCGACCTGCCAGAGAAGCTCGTCGGCGATCCAAACCGTGTCGTAACCGTTCTCCTCGCCCAGCCGGGCGATATCTCGCATCTCGGTCCAGCGGGGAGTGGTGCGCTCCGGTCCATACTGAGCCACCGGCAACACCAACCCGATCTCGAAGGGGCCCACGTCCGTTTCTCCTTGCGTCGCGGCTCCGCATCTTCGCCTGGTTGATTGAAGCCAGCTACTATCGCTATTAGGCTATATCGGCAGATCCTATAGGCTATGAAGATGAAGAGTTCTCGCCAGCAGGCGGCCGAGCTGATCCGCTCCGCCCGACAGGAGGCCGGTCTTTCTCAGACCGAGCTGGCA
>DATEDX010000058.1:0-2960 GCA_035281425.1 Acidimicrobiia bacterium | reverse complement strand
GCCTGGTCGGGTGACATCGTCACCGCCCAACTCGACGTGCCCTCGCTCCGTTGGACCTTCCCCGAGGAAGGCTTCATGATCTGGAACGACAACATGCTCATCCCCAAGGGCGCTGCCAACAAGGCCAACGCCGAAGCCTGGATGAACCACTATTACGACCCCGCCATCGCTGCCGAACTGGCCGCATACATCTGGTACGTATCGCCGGTGGTGGGAGCCAAGGAGGCAGTGGTGGAGATCGATCCGGAACTGGCGGAGGAGCCTCTGATCTTCCCCACCGAGGACCTGCTCGCCAACTCTCACATCGTCAAGTCATTCACCGAAGAAGAAGAGGCGGTAGTCAACCAAGCTGTGGCGGAAGCCACCGGGGTCTGATGGCAGCAACCACCTCGACGGCGGGCACCGGATCGGTGCCCGCAGTCGAACTCATCCAGCTCACCAAACGGTTCGGCGAGTTCGTGGCCGTCGAGGAACTCAACCTGACCATCGACGACGGGCACTTTTTCGCCCTCCTCGGCCCCTCAGGCTGCGGCAAGACCACCACCTTGCGGATGATCGGCGGTTTCGAGGAGCCCACCTCGGGCATCGTCCGTCTCCACGGAGAGGACGTGACCGGGCAGAAGCCCTACCGCCGCCCGGTCAACACGGTCTTCCAGAGCTACGCCCTGTTCCCCCATTTGACCATCTACGAAAACGTCGCTTTTGGGCTGCGCCGGCAGGGCCTGGACGATGGGGAAGTGAAGAGGAGAGTGGGGGAGGTGCTCGACCTGGTCCAATTGACGGGGAGGGATCGTCAGCGTCCCCGCCAGCTGTCCGGTGGACAACAACAGCGGGTGGCGCTGGCCCGAGCCCTCGTCAACCATCCCCGGGTGTTGTTGCTCGATGAGCCACTGGGAGCGCTCGACCTCAAGCTGCGCAAAGAGATGCAGATCGAGCTGAAGCGGATTCAGCAGGAGGTGGGAATCACCTTTATCCATGTGACCCACGATCAAGAAGAAGCGATGACCATGGCCGACACAATCGCGGTGATGCATGGGGGCCGGATTGAGCGGATGGGTGGCCCGACCGAGATCTACGAAGATCCTCGCACCGCTTTCGTGGCCGGATTCTTGGGGGCTTCCAACCTGATGGGGGGATCATTGCAGGGCACCACCATGGCCTTGGCTGCAGGTGCGACGATCCACTTGACCAATGGCGCCGCCGCCGGCCGCTCGGGACCCGTGCAGGTGGGGGTGCGGCCGGAAAAGATCCGCCTTCACCCCCCGGGCGACGAGACGGCGCCACCCAACCGTCTGCCGGGCAAGGTCACCGACGCCAGCTTCATCGGGGTCAGCACTCACTACCTGGTGGACACCCCCGAAGTCGGTGAGGTGAGCGTGATGGTGCAGAACCTCGACGACCGACGCTTTGCTCTGGGAGAAGAAGTGGTGGTGGCCTGGGAGCCTGAACACACCTTCGTGTTGGAGACATGACCGCGCTGGCCGAACCCGCCGTCAACCCGCTGGCGTTGGCGGCTGCCCGCCGGCGGCGGTGGGTGCCCTATGTTCTGCTCTTCCCCGGCCTCCTCTACCTCACCTTCTTTTATTTGGTCCCACTCTTTGCGCTGGGCCGGATGGCGCTGCAAAGCGGCAACCTCCAAGCCGGGTATCAACTCACCTGGGAGTGGGGCAACTTCTTCCAGGTATTCACCACTTACCGGCCCCAGCTCTTGCGGTCATTGGGCTATTCGCTCTCCGCCACTCTCATCACGCTGCTCCTGGCCTACCCCATCGCCTATGCCATCGCCTTCCGGGCCGGGCGCTGGAAAAACCTCTTCCTGGTGCTGCTTCTGGTCCCTTTCTTGGTTCCCTTTCTTCTCCGCACCCTGGCTTGGCGGATCATCCTTGCCGACCAGGGGATGGTGGTGGACTTCTTCAAGGCGGTGGGCCTGCTCGATCCGGCAGGGGGTCGGCTCCTCGCCACCGGCTGGGCGGTAGTGGCGGGGCTGGTCTACGCCTTTCTTCCCTTCATGACCTTGCCTATTTACGTCGCCTTGGAGAAGATCGACCGCTCGTTGCTGGAGGCCGCATCCGACCTCTATGCCTCATCCCGCACCGCCTTCTTCAAGGTGACGTGGCCGCTCTCCCTCCCCGGGGTGATCTCGGGAACGCTGCTCACCGCCATCCCCGCCGCCGGCGACTACATCAACCCCCAACTCTTGGGTAGCCCCCAACAAACCATGCTCGGCAACGTGATCGAAAACCGATTCCTGTCCTCGATCGACTACCCGGCGGCGGCGGCCATGTCCCTCACCTTGATGATCACCATCGTGGTGGCGGTGGTCTTCTACGTGAGGACGGTCGGCACCGACGAGTTGGTGACCTGAGATGCGCTGGCGGCGGCTGCTCCTTCCCGTCTATCTGGTCCTGGCTCTGATTTACATGTTCATCCCCGTCGTTGTGGTGGTGCTCTTCTCCTTCAACGACAACCAGGGACGGTTCAACGTGATCTGGCAGGGCTTCACGTTGAAGCACTGGCTGGACCCTTTCGCCGACCGCCGCATCCTCGAAGCGCTGGGGACCAGTTTGGTCATAGCCGTGCTTTCAGCTGCGTTCGCCACCGTCCTCGGGACCTTGATCGCCCTGGCTCTGGCCCGCTACAACTTCCGGGGCCGTTCCGCCACCAGCGTCCTCTTGTTCTTCCCCATGGCGACCCCCGAGGTGGTGCTGGGGTCGTCGCTCTTGGGCCTGTTCGTGTCGCTGCGTGTTGGAACCGGCTTCACCACCATCCTCCTTGCCCACGTCTTGTTCATACTCTCCTATGCGGTGGTGACGGTCAGGGCTCGCATCGTTGGCTTCGACCGCCACCTCGAGGAAGCGGCTATGGACCTCTACGCCAACGAGTGGCAGACCTTCCGCCGGGTGACGCTGCCCATGATCATGCCGGGAGTGTTCGCCGCATTCCTCCTCGGCTTCGCCCTC
>DATEDX010000057.1:0-8904 GCA_035281425.1 Acidimicrobiia bacterium | reverse complement strand
CGTGCACCACCAATCCCAGGCTGTTTATCTTCGGCGGGCCCACAGAAATGTCTCCTGATTGCCGTGTTCCCCGGTTAGGGGGGAATCGAACGTCCCCACCGTATCCATTCTGGCGTCCTTGAAACAGTCTCTCACCTTGGCCAGCGGGTCCCGGGCGGGGGTACCGGCGCGTACCAACCCTCGCTTGATCGCCGCTCGTCCCACTTCGAATTGGGGTTTGACCAAAGCGATCAGGTCTCCTCCTGTCTCGGTCAGACGGGCCAGATCGGCAGCGAGATCACAGAGCGAGATGAACGAGACGTCGACCACCACCAACGGCAAGGGTGGATACTCGAGGTGTCGCACGTCGGTGCCCTCGAGGATCGTGACCCGGGGATCGGCGGCAAGCAGTGGAGAGAACTGGCCCGACCCCACATCCACCGCCACCACCCCGACCGCACCCCGCTGGAGAAGGCAGTCGGTGAAGCCCCCGGCGGAAGCTCCGATGTCGAGCGCCCGCCTCCCGACCACCTCAACCCCGAAATGTGCCAAAGCGGCGTCGAGTTTGTAACCGGCCCGGCTGACGAACCGGGGCCCAGGAACGACCTCAATCTCAACATTGGCGCTTACCGAGGTGGCAGGTTTGGGATTATCGATCCCCGTCACCAACACTCGGCCCTGACGGATCAGCTCGCTGGCTTCGTGGCGGCTTCGCACCAGACCCCGCCGCACCAGCTCCCGGTCGAGACGCTGCCGATTCAGTCGGCCAAGCCTCCCTCCTCGGCGTCGAGGACGGCGGTGAGGTGATCGGCCAGGGCTCCGGCCTCCTCAACCACGTCGGCGGGATCGAGTTCGCGCAAGCGGGCTAGGCGCTCGGCCCACTCGTCGAGGTCGGTTTGCTCCACAGCATCGATTTCGATATCGAGTCTGGTCATGGGCATCATTATCGCCTTTCGAGGGGAAGGCGGCGGTTCATGCTTCCAATTCGGGACCTCAACCCAAGCCGGCGGACCGCGCTGATCAACTGGTCGCTGGTGGCGGTCACGGCCGCCATCTTCTTCTTCGTCCAGTCGACTGCCACCGATGTCTTCCAGCCCGATGAAGAGTTCCTCTATCAAAGTGCGGCCATTCCCTGCGAGGTCACTACCGGAGAGCCCTTGAGTTTGGCCGAGATTCGTGATGGTCAATGCCAGCGGGGCGATGGAGACTCGGTGTTTCCCGACAAGAACATCTGGTTTGCCATCTTGGCCTCCATCTTCTTCCACGGCAGCGTGGGCCACCTTCTCGCCAACATGTGGGTGTTGATCATCTTCGGTAACAACATCGAAGACGCCTTCGGACACGTCAACTATCTGATTTTCTACGTCATGGCGGGCTTGGTGGCGGCGGCAGCTCACATCTTCATCCACGGCGATAGCACCATCCCGGTGGTAGGGGCGTCGGGAGCCATCGCCGGGGTAATGGGGGCTTATGCGGTGCTCTATCCCCGGGCCACGGTGATGTCCATCGTTCCCCCCTTCTTTTTCTGGCCATTTTCACTGCCCGCCATCCTCTTTCTGGGTTTGTGGTTCGTTTCCCAGTTCTTCCTGGCCGGAGAAAGCACCAACATCGCCTGGGAGGCCCATGTGGGCGGGTTCCTGTTCGGGATCGTGGTGTCGCTGGTTTTGCGCCGGCCATTGCTGCATCACAGCACTCGCGACCCTGCCTATCACCCGGCGGGTCGCCTCGCCCGCTATTGATTGGCCGTCACCCGAGAGCTGGAAGCTCGACTAGGGCCAGCCCTGATGATGGCTTCGAAAGGCGGCCACCGCCGAGGACGACTGGGGGCCATAAGTGCGATGGGGATGAGGAAGGCTGGCGCGCACCTCGGCCAAATCCGCCGGTGAAAAAGTTAGAGGTGACCGTACCGGTTCCAGCCCGTAGATCTTGGCGGCGTTTTCACCCAGGATCTTGCGTTTGACCGTTTCGCTCAGAGGGGGATAGCCGTAGGTGACCTGGAACTCATCGCTGATCTGAAAGGCTCGAAACGCTTCGATCTGGTCTTGGGGTGAGCCGTAGAAGATGGAGTCGGTCCCCCAGACAATGTTGTCCTCCCCCAAGGCCCGAAGTAGCTTGCCAAGCACATGGGCCGCCTCTTCAGGACGGCGCATCAGGTTCCACCAGGTGGTGCCGAGTTCGGCATAGACGTTGCCGGAGGGTTCGATCCCGGCTCGGGTCAGCGAGGTGATGAGCCGGTCCACTCCTTGCCCGTCCTCCCGATAGGGCCCTTCCCGGTGGTCGACCTCGAAACCGGAGTGGTAGACGATGAAAGTCACCTCCGGGTGGGCGGCGGCTGCAGGGCCGACGTCGATGGGCGAGGCATATCGGCTGCCGCCCGACAGCCCCTTGTGAACCAGGACGATGGGACGATCCAGGCGAGCGGCCTGTTCGAGGAAACCGGCCCCCACCTGGGGAAGGTCGGGATCGTGGTCATCGAGCCACCACGGCTGCCCCGAGGGGAAGTGAGTGAAGGTCTTCCATCCTCGAACCTCGAACTCGCCGGCACTTCGGTCCATTTCTTCGGCGATGGCGTTGAAGGGAGCGATTTGGGGCAGGGCCAGGGCGTTGACCACCACCCGGGGGTGCCGGCCCAGCGCTTCTACCACCCTTCGGGTTTCGTCCATGAGGTGATTGGGGAGTGCGCTCCCTTCGGGCTGTAAGGGGAGCCCCGAGATGGCCACCATGGTCGTGTCGGAACGGAGGAACACCTCCTCGAGGAAGTGCTCCATGGTGAAACAGGCCCGGGGATCGTCTTCCCCAGTGCATTCGGCTTGGGGGAATTGACGTCCCCAAAACCAGCGGTCGCGGGTGGCGGGGTTGAGGTCGTATTCGAGGAGGTGGCCTTGGAGGTCGAAAACCCATTCGTCTCCTCCCAAGGCTTGCCGGGCCATTGCCTCGTCCCAGCGGGCCTCGGGATCGATCAGATAGCGGCCGCCAGCCCGGCCTGAGGTGGCCTCGGCCGTCACCTCGTCGAGCATCATCAGTACCAGAGCCGAGGCCGACACGGTCTTGAGGAAGCGACGGCGGGTCAGGCCCAGCTTGGCGGCGGCCCGGTCGACCTCCTCCTGGGAGCGGCGGATGACCTCGGTGATGAGAGAGCTAAGAGGTTCGGGGTCGTATTCGCCGTTGGAGCAGGGCCCCAATTTGATGGGCAGCCCCGGATCAGGCGGTTCGGTCATGCTCGTGGGTATCGACGGCTGCCGACGGCGGATGGTTGGGTTCATAACCCAGGATCAATTCGACCGCCCCGGCAAGATCGGCAGCCACCAGATCCGGTAGCGGCTCGGTGGCCTGGTGCGGCGCCGTCACCCCCGTCAAGACCAGGGCCGATAACCACCCCGCGGCCTCCGCCAGGGCCAGGTCGGTATCGGCCCGGTCGCCCACCACCCATACCGGGCCGGGTAAGAGTCGGCCTTCGATCAGCTTCCGCATCGGAGGCCAGGGTTTCCCCGCCGGTTCGGCCTTTACGCCGGAGGCAGTCTCAACGGCGGCGACGATGGCCCCACCTCCCGGCCAGGGTCCGTCTTCGGTGGGATAGGTAGGGTCGAGGTTGGTGGCGATCAAGCGGGCTCCGTTTCTTACCGCCGCCACCGCCTCTCTCAGCCAGTCATAGGTGAGGTCGACGGCCAGCCCCACTACCACCGCCTCGGCCCCTCCGGCCCGATCCACCATCTCCACCCCCACCTCCGCCAATGCCTCCCGGATTCCTTCCCCGCCCAGCACCAGGGTTGCCGGTTTGGTGTCGCCGAGGAGGGTGGCGGCGGCTTGAGCAGAGGTCACCACTTGTTGGGGAGTGGCGGCAAAACCGGTGATGGCCTCCACTCGGGACGCCACATCAGTCGGGGTGCGGCTCGAGTTATTAGTGCAAAAGACGATGTTCCAATGGCGACGGGTCAACTCCTCCAGCGCCGCCGCGCTCCCGGGAACGGCCCTCTTACCAAGGTAGACGACCCCATCGAGGTCGCAGACCAGGTTCATGCGGTCAATTCACCGAAACGGGTGATCACCTGATTCAACATGCGGACGGTTCTTTCCAGTGACTCGATCGAAATCCGCTCGTCGTGGCCGTGGAACAGACGGAGGAATTCAGCGAATGGAACCTGCTGATCAAACCATCCCACCCCATAGGCGGTGACACCGCGAGGACGGAAGAACCGGGCGTCGGTCGCCACCGGCATCAGGGTGGGCAAGACCCGGCGGTGGCCTTGCAAGGTTTCGACCGAATCAACAATCGCTTCCCACAGCGGATTGGAAAGGTTGGACACCGTGGCCGGATGGTCGGCCATGGGCTGGATCTCGATGTGGTCGGCGGCTCGGCCCATCGCTTTGCGGAGATGGGAGTCGACGAAGCCTCGGTCCATCCCGGGCAGGGCTCGAAGGTCGACCTCTGCTTCAGCCAGATCGGGGATCACGTTGGCTTTGACCCCGCCCCGGAGGAGATTGGGGCTGACGGTGAGGTGGGTGGCGGCATAGGCATATGCGGCCATGGCCGGGTCGGTCACGGCCAAGTCGGCGATGGCTTCGTCGACCAAGTCGGGATGTTTGAGCCGGCCGGTCAGGTCGGGGGGCAGATCAAGCCCGTCGACGAACTCCTCCCAGATGGGTGTGATGGCGACTGGGGCCGGAGTCTCGAACAGGCCGTGGATACCTTCGGTGATGGCGGCCAGGGCATTGTCGGCGCCATACGGGGAGGACCCGTGCCCGGGGGTTCCCCGGGAGCGAAGCCTCGACCAGTAGGGGCCCTTTTCGCCCACCGAGACCAGCTGTGCCTCTCCCTCCGCGGTGAGGAGTGACGGGTAAGCAACCTCGGTAAGTAGGTATTCGGTGGCGACCAGATCCCAGCGTTCATCCACCAGGTAGCGAGCCCCCCGTACCCCGGAAGCTTCCTCATCGGCTACGGCCGCCAGGATGAGATCGCCGGGAAGCGGCGGGCTCTCCCCCCGCAGGTACCGGCGGAACACGACCGCCATGGCCGCGGTGACGTTGAGCATGTCCACCGCCCCCCGTCCCCAGACGAAGCCGTCTCTTATCTCGGCAGCGAAGGGGTCAACCGACCAACCCTCTCTGCTCACCGGGACGACATCGAGGTGAGGCAGCAACAGCAACCGAGGAGCCTCGGGATTGGTGCCGGAGACGCGGTAGATGACCGACTGCCTGCCCGGGGAAGGCTCGACTACCAGGCCCGGCTCGCCCAAGAACTCGGCCAGAGTGGCTACCGACCGGTACTCGTGTCCGCTCTCAGGGGTACCGTCGTTGACGCACTGGTTGCTGATCAATTCGCGGAGAAGCTCGACTACCGCCATCCCCCAAGAGTAGAGACCGCTTTCTCGCGGTAACTATCGTTTGGCCACGAAACCCTTGCCCGCGGCCGCTGTGACTTTGACTTTGATGGCTGGCTGCTTCGGCCCAGATAGTGCCCCAGAGCCCTCCCCGCCATCTCCGGAACCGACGCCAGCCGACCCCGTGGTGATCCAACAGGCGGAATGGGAGAGCTTGGGGATCGACAGCTATCGGATCGTCTTCTCCACCTTCAACGCCAACGGCATGGGAGGATCAAACGGCGACGGAACCTACACCGTCACCGTCGAAGAAGGGCAGGTCACCGATTGCGATCTCGACCCGGCGCTTGCTGGCGAGGAGTGCCCGACTCGATTCGGTGAACCCGCCGACTGGCTTTTCGGCTGGGCGTTTTCCTTCGACCGAGCCCATCTCGAGATCTCCTTCGATCCGGTCTGGCACCTGCCGCAGTCGATGCACTTCGATGTCCCCGGGATTGCGGACGAAGAACGGGTCATCAAGCTCATCGACTTCGTCGTCCTTGGAGACGACACCGGCTCCTAGACCTCGAAGTCACCTGAGCCGGCGTTGGAGTTCTCCCAGCAGAGCGGGCATGGTCGAGGTGAGGGGGAGTTGGGCCGCCTCTTCCAGCGTGAACCAGCCCACCTCGGCGGCGTCGTCGGAAGCTTGTAGCTCCCCTCCGGTCACCTGCCCGATGAAGTCGACCAGGCAGTAGTGCCACTCCGGGGGATATCCGGGGCCGAGGGAATCGCCGGCCCAGACCACTTCCCCGACTTCGATTTCGAGCCCGGTTTCCTCCTGCACTTCCCGCCGGGCCGTGGCAAACATGGACTCTCCGTATTCGACTTTGCCTCCAGGTACCGCCCACAGACCTTCCCCGGGGGGTCTTCCCCGGCGGACCAGGAGCAGCCGATCGCCGGCCATCACCGCCACCCCCACCCCGCAGATAGGCCGCTGAACCTCAGTCGGCATGATGCATGGTGATGGAACGGGCAGCGAAGCCGCCCGCTTCGAAGAAGTTCTTGGCAAGACGATGTCCGGGAAGCACCCGGGCATCGAACCGTCGCAGGCCCCTTTTTCTAAGAGTCGACAGGGTTAGTTCCAGCATCGCCTCTCCCACCCCCACTTCTCTGGCTTCCAGGCTTACGAACACCAACTCGATGGTGGCGATTTGCTCGTCTCCCGCTTGGGGCAACAACATGCCGGTGCGGGCCACCAGGAACCCGAGACACTGTTGATCGATCGAACCGACGATCACCAGGGCCATGGGGTCGTCGAGGAGACTGACAAGGGCTCCCTTGACGGGCTCGGCCAGCCCATCTGCCTTGGGCCACATGTCGTGGAGGGCCTCCATCTCGGCTTCGAGTTCGCGGTAGAGCCGTACGAGGCAGTCCAGGTCGTCGCTGGTGGCAAATCGGGCTGTGACCTCCACTCCTTACTCCCTAGGCCCAGTTCGTCCCAGACGGCGGGCAATTCCCCAGCGGGTGACCAACCGCATGGCCTCTAACACGATGTCAGAACCCATCTTGGAATAGCCCCGGGTCCGGTCTCGGAAGACGATGGGGACCTCGACCATGGCTAATCCCAGGTCTTGGGCTCGCATCGCCATCTCCACCTGGAAGCCGTAACCGGAGGCTTCCACTGAGCGGTAGGGCATGGCCCGCAGGGCGCTGGCCCGCCAGGCCCTAAACCCGCCGGTGGCGTCACGGACTCTGAGCCCGAGGAGGGTGCGGGCGTAGAGATTGCCGCCGCGGGAAAGCAGCTTGCGACCCGGGGTCCAGTCAGGGGTGGCTCCCCCAGGGATGTAGCGCGACCCCAGGACCACATCGGCCCCTCCGTCCAGAGCGCTGAGCAACCGGGGAAGGTCACTCGGGTTGTGGGAGAAATCACAGTCCATTTGCACCACCACCTCTACCGGGCCGGAGAGGGCACGGTCGAACCCATCGGCATAGGCCCGACCCAGTCCCTCTTTTCGGGGCCGGTGTAGTACCTCCATCCCGGGGGCGGCGATGGCCAGCTCATCGGCGATGTCACCGGTTCCGTCGGGTGAGGAGTCGTCGACGATGAGGAGGCGGTAGCCGTGCAGCAGCACCGCCGCGCTCATATGGGGCAAGTTCTCCCGCTCGTTGTAGGTAGGGACAACGACGACTACGTCGTCAGGACGCACAGTCCCGACAAATCATCTTGCGCCGGTTGGCAATCTGGCTGGTGCGTTTGACGAGGAAGCAGGACTGACAGACAAACTCATCCTCGCGTACGGCGTGGGCGTCGAGGTCCATCGTCAACTCTTCCCGGCGAATCGCCCGCAGTTCCGCCACCTCGTCTACCAGCAAAGACTCGGACACCTCGTCCTCGAGGAGAGCTAATTCTTCCGCCTCCAGCTCGTCGAGGGCCTCATCGGCTTCCTCGTCTTCTTCCTCCTCCGCTTCGTCGTCCTCGAAATCTTCGTCTTCCTCGACGAAGTCGGCTTCGATCTCGGGTTCGACGAGGTCTTCCTCCTCGAGATCGACCTCATCTAGATCGACGTCGACGTCCTCTTCCTCTTCTTCTTCAAGTTCTTCTGCTTGAGGCTCTTCGATGACCTCTTCAACGTCCTGCTTTTTACGTGCCATGTCCTTCCAATCCCCCTGGGAGCGGCGGGAGTATAAGTGTGGGTGGGTGAAATCTGGCGCTAGATCTTGAGAGACAGCGCGCCCGCCTCAACACGGACGGTGACGGGTGTATTCCCGACCAATTCGCCATCGGCTTCGACCGGCCAGGGATGTTCAGTGGTGATTGTGAAACCGGTGGGGGCTAGCCGCCGAAGGGCTCGGTCGCTCAAGTGGAGACCGCGGATGATCTTGGGGACCAGGCGAGGTGCGTCCCATTTCGAGGTGTTGATGATCTGTAGGTCGAGGCGGCCGTCCATCACCGTCGCTCGGGGAGCGACGTTCCAGCCTCCGGCGAAGAATTGGCCGTTGGCGAAAATCACCGCCAGCGCCGGGCTTTCATGAACCCGATCGGGCAGTTCGATCCGCACCGTTCCTTGCCGGAACCCGGGAAGGCGGACGAGGAAGGCCAGCGGATATCGGGCTCGTCCCCAACGCCGGGACATCCCACTGGCGGTCTCCACGGCGGCCGCTCCCACCCCAGCCTGCGCCACATTGACGAAGAATCGCCGCCCGAAGGCCCCTTCCAGCACCCCCACATCGACCGGGTAGGTGGCGTCGCCCCTACCGAGGTGAACGGCGGCTTCTTCCAGTTTCTGGGGTAAGGCGAAGGTGCGGAGGAGATCGCATCCGGTCCCCCCCGGGAGGACCCCGAGGACAGGGCGGGCGAGGGCGGGAAAGTTCATCAAGACATTGGCAACCAGGTTGACGGTCCCATCGCCACCTACCACAGCTAGGCGTGGCTCCCCCGCTTCCACCACCGCTTCGACCGCGGCCCGCATCTCTTCGATTCCAAGGGGGGTTCGGAGTCGATACTGAACCCCTGCCGCTTCCAAGGCTCGTTGTACCCGGAGCGGAGGCACTGACCTGCTCCCAGCGGCAGGGTTGAGCAGGACCTCCCAGGACATTTGAGGGCGGAGGCTAGGTCGGTGTTGGCGGC
>DATEDX010000056.1:0-6080 GCA_035281425.1 Acidimicrobiia bacterium | reverse complement strand
GAGGGTGGCCGCTTCCAAGCCGTGCATGATCAGCAGTCCGGCGATGGCGGACGAGACGAGGACTGCGGTCGGGAGCAGCCTTCTCCGATGATGGAGGAATCTCTGCACGGCCCTCAGGGTATCGGTTCACTCATGGCTAGTCCTTCCCTCTGACCTCCTTGGGCCAGGGCGAGGGACCGTTCCACCGTCCGAAGGAGCGGTTCCGGGATGTCATCGACGGTGAGTGACGTGAACCTCCGCCATGCCCGGAGCGGTTTGTGGGCGTGTCCTTTGATCCCGGCGACGGCCTCAAAGTCGGGTACCAGCACGATCGCCTGCTTTGGCCCGGTGAGTTCGGCGATCAGTTGGTTGAGGCGCCGTTCCGCCGCGATCGGTTGGCTTCCCTGGGGTGCATCGCGATCATGGAGGGCTAGGAAGGGAACGCCCACGGTTTTGCAGATCCGGGCGAAGAAGGGAATACCCGCTTTCCCGCCGCACTCAACGATGGTGATTCCGTTTCGGTCGGCGTCATAGCCGAGAGCCTGAAAGACAAACGGGAGGGCGAGTTTCTCGGTGGTCCCCTCGACGAGGATGGCAGCCTGGGCGAGGAAGAGCTCGCTCCGTTCGGCGTCGAACTCGCTCATCGCCTTGAACTCCTCCTGGGCCGTCGTCGGCTCGGCATGGACGACCTCGCTCCCGGCCGGGCCACGGGTCACGAACCCGAGCTCTTCAAGGCGAGCCACGTTGAGGAAGGCGGGGGAGTGGGTGGAGTAGATGACCTGGTTGCCGTTGAAGGCCAGCTGGCGGAGCAGCCGGTACAGGTAGCGCTGCGCCTGGGGTCGCAGATACAACTCCGGTTCTTCGATGAGAAGGACCGTCCCGCTGACATCGGTAATACAACACTGTTCCAGGGCTTCGACCAGCCCGAGGGCGGGGGAGGTGGTGGAGTCGGCCGCGGCGTCGTTCCCGGTCTTCTCGAGGACCCTCTTGAACATATCGATCACCGGTGCAGCGACGGAACTTGCAGCCACTACTCGGCCGGCTCGCTCGGCGGCGGGCAGGAATACCACCGGTGGAGCACCGGTCCCCTTGGCTCTGGATGGTGGGCCTTCCACGGTGAGGGTTGTTCCGGTGGTCAGCTCGGCCCGGATCGTGATCCGAGTCGCTCCTGAGCTCACGTCTTCGGGCTGCAGCGGGGCCGCCTCAGGGTCGAGAACCGCCCGGATGGCCTCGAGGAGGGTGGACTTGCCGGCCCGGGCCTCCCCGACCAGGGCGCACAGTCTCCGTGGCGAGAACATGGTGTGGCGAGCGGATCGGAAACCCTCAACTTCGAGATGGCGGACCCCGACGTTCGGCCAATCTTGATCGGCAGTCACCTTGCTGCCCGCTCAACTGTCGGTGAGGGCTTGCTCCGGTAACCGAAGCCGTTTCAAGAGCAGCGCATTGACGGCCACGAGGAAGCTGGAACCCGACATGGATAGGGCCGCGATCTCGGGTCGGAGGACCAGACCCAGGCTCGGCTCGAAGACCCCGGCGGCGATAGGCAAGGCGATGGTGTTGTACCCGATGGCCCAACCGAGGTTCTGGCGCATCTTCCGAAGCGTCCCTTTACCGATGGTGAGCGCCACCGGCACGTCCAGAGGATCGGAGCGCATCAGGACAACATCGGCGGTTTCGATGGCTACGTCGGTTCCGGCTCCGATGGCGATCCCGAGGTCGGCCTGGGCCAGGGCGGGAGCGTCGTTGACTCCGTCGCCGACCATGGCCACCTTTCTCCCGGTGGCTTGCAGCTCGCCCACTTTGGCCGCCTTGTCACCGGGCAAGACTTCGGCGATGACGGTGTCGATGCCGAGCTGGGAGGCGATCCTCTCCGCAGTCGCCTGGTTGTCTCCGGTCAACATCACCACCTCGATCCCCTCCTCGTGGAGTGCCGCCACTGCGTCGGCAGCGGTTGGTCGGGGAGCGTCGGCCAGGGCGATCAATCCCACCGCTTTGCCATCGACTGCCACCATCACCGCGGTCCGTCCCGTCGCAGCCAGGTCCTTCCGCTGTTGGCCCATCCCATTGAGCTCGACGCCTTCGCGTTCCATGAGCCGCAGATTCCCGATTGCCACCGATCGCCGGTCGACCCGGGCTTTGGTCCCATGGCCGGGGACGTTCTCGAAGTCGCTTGCCTGCACCTGGGGGACGCTGCGGGTTTGGGCATGACGCACGATTGCCTGGGCGAGGGGATGCTCGGACTCTCGTTCCAATGCGGCCGCTAACCGCAGGAGCTCGTCTTCGGGGATGCCGTTGGTGAGCACGTCGGAGACCTCGGGCTCACCCTTGGTGAGGGTGCCGGTCTTGTCCATCACCACCACCTCGATTCGGGCCGCGGTCTCGATGCCGGTGGCGTTCTTGAACAGCACCCCACGTTTGGCGCCAAGACCGGAGCCGACCATGATCGCGGTGGGTGTGGCCAGTCCCAGGGCGTCGGGACAGGTGATTACCACCACGGTGATGGCGAACAGGATCGCCTCTGACACCGATCCCCGTGCCCACATCCAGACCACGAAGGTGAGAGTGCCGCCGATGAGGGCGACGAACACCAGCCAGAAGGCGGCGCGGTCGGCCAGCCGCTGCCCCGGCGCTTTCGAGTTCTGCGCCTCCTGTACCAGCTTTACGATCTGAGCCAGGGCGGTCTCGGCTCCGACCCGGGTGGCCCGCACCCGGAGGGTGCCGTTGGTGTTGACGGTGGCTCCGATCACCTCCGATCCGGGACCCTTGTGCACCGGCAGGCTCTCTCCGGTGACGGTGGACTCGTCTACCTCGCTTTCGCCTTCCTCGACTACCCCGTCGACTGGCACCTTGGCTCCGGGCCGGACCAGGACCAGATCCCCGACCTGGACCTCGGCGGTGGGCACTTCGACCGGTTCACCACTTCGGAGCACGATGGCCATTGGTGGGGCCAGGTCGAGCAGGGTGCGGATCGCCTCGTTGGCCCCGCCCCGGGCCCGCATCTCGAACCAGTGACCCAAGAGGACGAAGGCGGCGAGGACGGTGGCCGCCTCGTAGAAGACCTCCCCGCCTCCGGTGAAGGTGACGACCAGCGAGTAGAGCCAGCCGGCGCCGATGGCCACCGCTACCAAGACCATCATGTCCAGAGTGCGGGCCCGTAACGCCCGCACCGCCCCATCGAAGAAGATCCACGCCGAGTAGAAGATGACCGGCAGGCTCAACAGCAGTTGGATCACCTCGTCGCTCAGACCGAAGGGGGCGGGTATCTCGAAGCCGATGACCTCACGTCCGATCGGGGACCACAACAGGATCGGGATCGAGAAGAGGAGTGCGACCAGGAACCGGTTGCGCATGTCGGCCACCATCGCCGTCATCGACATGTCCCCGTGCCCGCCGTGACCCATCACTTCGTGGGGGGAGCGGAGCACCTCTTCGGTCGGGGCTGTGATGTGGCCGGCGTGAGCGTGGTCGGCGGCGTGTTCTGATACTGCTTCGGGCTCGGCTAGGGGGTCGCAGATGTGGCCGGGGACCGACTGGCCGGCACAGTGATAGCCACATTCCTCCACCCACTTCTGCAGCTCGGCCACCGAGGTTTGGTCGGTGTCGATGGTGACCGTGGCGGTTTGGGAGACGGGGTTGGCGTCGACGGTGACCACCCCCGGTTGTCTTCCCAGGACGGCTTCGATGCTCGACTTCTGGGTGGCCCACTGCAGCCCCTGCACCTCGACCACAACGGTGGCCCGGTGGCTGTGATCGTGCTCGTGGGTCATCGGCCGAACCGACGGAGGCGGAGACTGTTAGTCACCACGGACACGCTGGAGAAGGCCATCGCCCCGGCGGCGATCATTGGGTTCAGAAGCCCTAGGGCAGCCAGGGGGAGGGCGGCCACGTTGTAGAAGAAGGCCCAGAACAAATTCTGGACGATGGTGCGGAAGGTGCGGCGGGCGAGGCGCATCACCCGCACCACCAAAGCCGGGTCGCCCGACATCAGGACCACGTCTCCGGCTTCGATGGCCACATCGGTTCCGGTTCCCACCGCGATCCCCAGGTCGGCCTGGGTGAGGGCGGGGGCGTCGTTGACCCCATCGCCGACGAAGGCCACCACCAGACCCTCATCTTGCAGCCGGCGGACTTCCTCCACCTTGTGCTCAGGCAGCACCTCAGCCAGAACGCGTTCTATACCCACCTGAGAGGCGATGGCATCGGCCGTACGCCGGTTGTCCCCGGTCAACATCGCCACCTCGACGCCCATCTTCTTCAGCTCGGTGACGGCTGTGACGGCAGTGGGTTTGAGTGAGTCGGCCACCGCGATCACCCCACGTACCTCACCCTCCCACCCGGCGAGGAAGGTGGTCTTGGCCTCACCTTCCAACCGCTCCATCGCCGCCGAATAGCGCTCTGGGATGAGCAGGCCGGCGTCGGCCACCAGCTTCTCCTTGCCGACGATCACCCGGGTGCCGTCGACGGTTCCGCTCACTCCCAACCCGGCATGGTTGACGAAGTCGGTGACCGGTCCCAGTTCGATGTCTCGTTCCTCTGCCCCGAGCGCCACTGCTTTGCCGATCGGATGGGAGCTGGCCGCCTCCACCGAGGCCGTCAGGTAGAGGAAACGTCTCTCGTCCTCGGCGGTTACCACGTCTGCCAGCCTCATCAGCCCTTCGGTGAGGGTTCCGGTCTTGTCGAAGACCACCACATCGATCTGACGTGACCGTTCGAAGGTCTCCGCCCGTTTGAAGAAGACACCGATCTCCGCTCCCCGGCCGCTTCCCACCATGATCCCGATCGGAGTGGCCAGACCGAGGGCACAAGGGCAGGCGATGATCAACACCGCCACCGCCGCGGTGAAAGCGGCTGTTGTTTCCGACCCGGTGAGCATCCAGACGGCGAAGGTTCCGGCGGCGATGAGCATCACGATGGGGACGAACACCCGGGACACCCGGTCGGCGAGACGCTGCACCGGGGCTTTCGACGCTTGCGCCTCTTCCACCATCCGCACGATCTGAGCCAGGGCGGTATCCGAGCCAACCCGGGTGGCCTGTACCACCAGTTTTCCCTGCTGGTTGACGGTGGCACCGAACACCTGGTCGCCGGGGCCGTGGTCGACTGGGATCGACTCGCCGGTGAGCATGCTCTCGTCGACCGATGACATCCCCTCAGCTATCTCGCCGTCGACCGGGATCTTCTCCCCGGGTTTGACCACCAGCAGATCGCCACGACCGACCTGGTCGACCGGGATCATCACCTCTCGGCCCTCCCGCAGGACCCGGGCCTCCTTGGCGCCCAGCTCGAGGAGGCGGGCGATCGCTCCCGAGGCTCGACCCTTGGCCACCGCCTCGAAGTAGCGTCCGAGGAGAATGAAGGTGGTGATGATCGCCGCCGTCTCGAAATAGAGGTGCTCTCCCCGGAAGAGGGACCACACCGAGAACAGGTAGGCGGCCACCGTACCCAGTGAGACCAGGGTGTCCATGCTGGCGTCAAACGACCGGGCGCGGAGCACCGCATTGCGATGGAATTGCCATCCGAAAACGAAGAGGACCGGGGTTGTCAGCACCCATTGGAGGATCTGGCTCCAGGTGGCGGCCACGCCGGCCATCGCCAAGACGGCGACCGGGACCGTGAGGATGGCGGCTCCGATCACATTGCGTCTTTGGACCCGGGCCTCTTCGGCGTATCGCTCGGCCACGGGCCGGTGGTGCTCGGTCTCCTCGGGGATGATCGGGCTGATCTCGTAGCCAATCTTGCGTACAGCTTCGATCAGCGTCTCGGCGCCGACCTGGGCCTGGTCGAAGACGACCCGGGCCTCGGCCCCGGCAAAGTTCACCGACGCTTCCGACACTCCGGGCTGTCGAGAGAGGATCCGCTCGATCCGGAGGGCACAGGAGGCACAGCTCATCCCCTCGACCTCGAAGCGGGCCTCGTCTGCCGATTTTTCGACGGTGGAGGTCACGACGAGCCGACTACGTCGTATCCCTGTCCCTCGATGGCGGTGACGATGGCGTCGAGCTCGACGGCGGTCTCGTCGTAGCTGACGTCGACGGTCCGCCCGGGGATGTCGACTTTCACGGTTTCCACTCCGGGCAGGCCAGCGACGGCTCCTTCGATGG
>DATEDX010000055.1:0-20895 GCA_035281425.1 Acidimicrobiia bacterium | reverse complement strand
CTCGGTGAACTTGCGGCCGTCGTCGGGGGTGGAGAAGTTGGAGAACTCGGCGTATGTCTGCCGTCCGAGGTTGGCCCGGTCGACCAGGAACAGGATCCGGTTGAACCGAGCATGACGGATCAGCCGGTAACAGACATTGGCGGCCGTGAAGGTTTTGCCTGAGCCGGTGGCCATTTGGATCAGAGCGCGGCGATCCCCGGCTGCCAAGGACGCCTCCAAGTTCCGGATAGCTCGCTCCTGGTTAGCCCACAGGTGGTCGGTGATGAGAGGCGGCATCCGCCGGAGGCGCCAGAGAGCCGTGGCCGGTTCGTCTCGGTCAAGGGCCTTGCCCACCCAATCCTGCAAGGTCTCCGGGCGCGGGAACGAGAAGAGCCGGCGCGAGCGTGGATCCGGGTCGAGGCCGTTGGTGAACCGGGTTTCTCTTCCGGTCGACTCGAACGCAAACGGCAGCCGCTCGAACTTACTGGCGAATCCCTCGGGCAGACCGGTCGTGTAGAGAAGAGACTGCAACTCCACTTCGATCAGGGTCGTCCCGTCCGGCTTGGCCTCGATCGTCCCCACCGGCGACTGATCGACGAACAGCAGGTAGTCCACCCGGCCGTGGCCGTCCTTGAGGGTGAACTCCCGCACTGCCTGTCCGGGCCCCTCGTAGAGGTTCATCCTCGTGCGGTCTTGCACCACCCAGCCGGACTCAGCCAGCTTGCGATCGATTTCCTCCCGCGCCTTCCCCTCGGCGGGTGTGTATTGGCCTGGACTCATGGCTCCTGTTCAGGCTACCTACGGGCTCACCTCAGGCCACGACTGACCAACGATGGCTATTTGACGCTCCGGCCCGCCTTCCAGACATGGGTGACCCGATCGGGATCACCCCAAACTTCCGTCTGCTCGAGCGGATTCGCGTCCAAGGCGATGAGGTCGGCGTCGTATCCCTCACGTAGCTGGCCGGAGGCCGGAGCCTGCGGACCCAAAGTCGAGGGACCGGTGGCGGTGGCGGATTCGATCGCCTCCAGGGGAGTGAGCCCGGCATCGATCAGGTGGCGAACCTCTCTGGAGGCAAACCGATAACGATCGCCTGAGGCGAAAATGTCGGTCCCCATGGCGAGGGTGACTCCGGTTGCCACCGCGATCTTCATCGCTTGGGCATGGGTATCGGCCAAGGCGGTGATCTTGCGATAGGCGTAGGCGGGGACTTGCTCTTCCAAACCGAGGAGCTCCTCGACGATGAAACGGGTGGGAACGAGGATCGCCCCCTTCTCTTTCATCAACTCGGCCGCCTCTTCGTCCAGATAGCTCCCATGTTCGATGGTCTTCACCCCGGCGCGGAGGGCGGCCATGATCCCGGGTTTGCCGTGGCAGTGGGCCGCCACCACTCGCTCGGCCCGGGCCGCTTCGCTGACGATGGCGGCCAGTTCCTCCTCCGAGAACTGCTGGTGGATGGGGTGATCGACCTCCGACATGACGCCCCCCGAAGCACAGATCTTGATGACTCGGGCGTTGCGACGTAGTTGCTCCCGCACCGCTTTGACGCACTCGCCGGGGCCGTCTGCCAGGCGGCCGACGATGCGGCCCCGAGCGTTGAGGTGTTGGTAGATGTCGAGCGGAACAGAATGGACATCGCCGTGACCGCCAGTAGTTGAGAGGACCTCCCCGGCGCCGTAGATGGCGGGTCCGGCCACAGTTCCCTCGGCCACCACCGGGGCCAGTTCCACGCCGTAGCCTCCTACTTCCCGAATCGAGGTCACTCCCCCGTCGAGATAACGCCGCAGATCGGCCGTAGCGCGGGCACCGGCTGTGGCCGGATTGAGGAAGGTGGCGCTTTCGATGTTCCAGGCCGGGGAGCCAAACAGATGGGCATGGCAGTCCCACAGCCCGGGCATCACCACCGCTACCTCTACCACCTCCGCCTCAGCCACCTCGGGAGCCTGGGAACGAGGCCCGGAGTAGGTAATTTCGGCTCCCTCCACGACCACAGTGGCATCCTCCAGGGGATCGCCCCGACCAGGGAGAGCGAGGTCGGCCTGGACGACGAGGGTCATGACGGGGTCAACCTTAGGCTGCCTCCACCGCCTGCGGCTCGGGCCGGGAGCCGAGGCCGGCTCCCCCTCTCTTGGCGTAGAGGATGGCGCCCCCGAGGATGACCAAAGCAACCAAGGCAATCGTGATCCGTGCCCCGGTGGCGTCCCGCAACCTGATCACGGCCGGTAACACGAGAAGTGAAACGAGGTTCATAACCTTGATCAAAGGGTTGAGAGCAGGGCCGGCAGTGTCCTTGAAGGGGTCGCCGACGGTGTCCCCGATGACTGCCGCCCGATGGGACTCAGAGCCTTTCCCGCCGTAATGCCCTTCCTCGATGTATTTCTTGGCATTGTCCCAAGCGCCCCCAGCGTTGGAGAGGAAGTTGGCCATCAGCTGGCCGGTAAGGATGACCGCCGCCAGGAAGCCTCCCAAGGCGAGATGACCGAGGCCGAAGCCGATGATCACCGGGGTGAGCACCGCCAGGAGAGCGGGAGTGGCCAGTTCCCGAAGAGATGCGGCCGTGCAGATGTCGATCACAGGTCCGTAGTCGGGGCGTTTCTCGCCCCGCATGATCTTGCCGTCGGCGAATTGCCGTCTGACTTCTTCCACCACTACCCCGGCGGTGCGCCCTACCGCCCGGATGGCGAGGGCCGAGAACATGAAGGCGATCGATCCGCCGATCAGCAACCCGATGAAGGTGAGGGGATCGGCCACGTTGATCGCCGTCTGCGGGTCGCGGAACAACTCCGACCCCACCAACTCCAGGCCGAGTTCGCTGGCAATAGTCTCGATAAACGAGGCGAAGAGGGCTACCGCGGCGATGACCGCCGAACCGATGGCGAATCCTTTGGTGACGGCTTTGGTGGTGTTGCCCACCGCATCGAGGCTGACCATCACCTTCTGCGGTTCACCGTGGAACTCACCCGACATCTCGGCGATGCCGGCGGCGTTGTCCGCCACCGGACCGAAGGTGTCTTCGGAAACGACCACCCCGGTGGTGGCCAGCATTCCCATCCCACATAGGGCCACCAGGTAGAGAGAGAACTGGAGGTTGCCCCCCCCGAGGAGGACTGCGACCGCGATCGCTCCGGCGATGGCCACAATCGCCCACACCGACGACTCCAACCCCGCCGAGATGCCGGAGAGAACCGTGGTGGCTGGTCCGGTGCGGGTGCTGTCGGCGATCTCCTGCACCGGCTTGTTCTCGGTGGAAGTGAAATATTCGGTCAGCCGGGAGACGATCTGAGCCAGGATCAGCCCAGCCACCACTGCCGCGAACACCTTCCAACCCTCGTTGCCGTTGTCGTTGCCGATATAGAACATCGCCACCACGAAGGTGCCGATCACAGTGAGCACCCCGGCGGTGAGAAAGCCGCGGTTGATGGGGGCCATCGCCGTGCGATCACGGGGGGTGGCCCGGACCATGT
Organism: Acidimicrobiia bacterium; assembly: GCA_035281425.1. Lineage (GTDB taxonomy): Bacteria > Actinomycetota > Acidimicrobiia > Spongiisociales > ZC4RG35 > JAICND01. The sequence goes on along the minus strand of DATEDX010000055.1, from coordinate 17,452 downwards.
AGACCCCGGCGATCGAGGCCAGCACTCCGATAGCGCGGGCAATCACCGGGAAGATCAAGCCCAGAGCCGGGTTGGCGCCGATGGAGGCAAAGGCTGCTACCCCGAGGATGATGGAGGCAACCAAGGTCACCTCGTAACTTTCGAAGAGGTCGGAGGCCATCCCGGCACAGTCACCGACGTTGTCCCCCACGTTGTCGGCGATGGTGGCGGGGTTACGGGGGTCGTCTTCGGGGATGCCTTGTTCGACCTTTCCGACCAGGTCGGCGCCCACATCGGCTGCTTTGGTGAAGATCCCCCCGCCCACCCGGAGGAACAGGGCTAGCAAGGAACCGCCGAATCCGAATCCGACCAGGATGGCCGATGAGGTGTTCTGGAAGATCATGATGATGAGGGTTGCCCCTAGCAGGCCGAGCCCAACTGTGAACATTCCCGCCACTCCGCCCGTGCGGAAAGCCACCTTGAGGGCGGCAGGCAACGAGCCGGAACGAGCGGCGGCGGCGGTGCGGACGTTGCCCCGAACCGCCAGGCTCATCCCGATGAAGCCGGTTAGCCCGGAGAGGAAACACCCGGCCAGAAAGGCGGTGGTTCGCCACAGCCCCGACTCGAAGAAGGAAAGGGCTTCTGATCCCTCGGGAGTGAGGACGGCCGTCGAGGTGAAGAAGACCACCACCACCAAAGGGATGAGGATGATGAGGATGGTGCGAAACTGCCGTCGCAGATAGGCCATCGCCCCTTCCTGGATGGCGGCGGCAATCTCCTTCATCTTCTCGGTCCCCTGATCCGCCTTGATGACTCCCCGCGAGAGAATGAACCCGACGGCGATCGCAATCAGGGCTACAGCCGCCGAAACCAGTAGCCAAGCCCACTCGGCGCCGCTGAGGGTGAACTCCTGATAACCGCCCTCGGCGGCCAGTACGGTGATCATCGAGGTCTAACTCCTTGGTTCGTCGAATGAAGGCGAATGGAGCGGTGCCGGCCACCGAACCATCAACCGCCGGGCCGACAAAAGCGGCACCTACCGGTGCCGCTTAAGGCAGCTCGTGTCCTCCTCGGGCCTTCCCCGGCGAGAACCGGGAAAGACTAGCTTCGATTTAACCGGTCAACGCTCAGCAGCAGCCCGGAGAGAACGGTGCCGATCCCACTGAGGAGAACGCCGTCGCCGATCCAGGAGAAGTTGGGAGACCCAAAACCCGAGGATGAGCCGACCAGCCCCAACAGTCCTACCAGTAAGCCCCCCAGCACCAGGGTCCGGGACCCTCTCATTTCCGACAGCATGGCCAAACCACCCGAGGCCAGGGTGAGAGCGCAGATGACCCAGAACGGCCAGGCAGGCACCAGGCCAAACACGCGAAGGCCCGAGCCGCGGGCCACCGCCACCAGAGCACCGATGAAGACCAGGGCGCCGGCAGCCACGATTCCCATTGCCACCGGAGAGGAATCGGTGCGGGCAGCCTCCTCCCGGGTGGTCAATGACGGCTCCGAAATCACCTCTGTGGCCAGGCCGACCCCCTCCCCCGCCACATCGAGAGCGGCGGCCAGCTGGCGGTTGAGCCGGGGAGAGGAGCTGGAGCGGAGCCCAACGGCCAGGGCAAAGCGGGCGTCGTCGTTGGTGGAGAGAATCAGTTCCTCACCTTCGACCCGTAAGTGAAATCCGTCGGTGCGAGCGCTGATCCCGATGCTCTCCAGGGGCCAGGTCCCTAACGGGCCCGCGGCCGATACCAGGGACAGTTCTTCGCGTTCCAAGTGGATCTCAACCCGGATCCCGGGCGCGACATCTCCTGCGATCCTGACCACGCCGGTGAGTTCGGCTTCCACCTCTCGTCCCTTCCGCCTCTCCCACCCGCTCCAAACCAAATGTTAGGCGCAGAACCCCCGGTTGATAAGGACTTTCCGGGCCGTGGTTACCCTGACCTCCCCTCCACCTGATGCCCGACTTCATCTACTCCATGCGCCGGGTTAGCCGCCACTACCCGCCCGACCGCGACGTCCTCAAGGACATCACCCTTGGCTTCTACTACGGGGCCAAGATCGGGGTGATCGGGCCCAACGGAGCAGGGAAGTCGTCGCTTCTGCGCATCATGGCCGGTCTCGATGACGGTTTCACCGGGGAAGCACAGTTGATGGAGGGCTACCGGACCGGTCTCCTCGCTCAAGAGCCCCAGCTCGATCCCAGTGGAGACGTCCTCGCCAACATCATGGAAGGAGTGGCTTCGAGTCAAGCCTTGCTCGACCGATACCAGCAGGTGATGGCTCGCTGGGCCGAGCCCGACGTCGACTATGAGCAGCTGGGAGCCGAACAAGCTGACATAGAGAAGAAGATTGAAGCGGCCGGGGCCTGGGAGCTGGAGCGAAAGGTCGAGATGGCCATGGAGGCCCTCCGGGTTCCACCGGGCGATGCCGCCATCCCCAACCTCTCCGGTGGTGAGCGCCGCCGGGTGGCGCTGTGCCGCTTGTTGCTGTCTGCTCCCGATCTTCTCCTCCTCGACGAGCCCACCAATCACCTCGATGCGGAATCGGTGGCGTGGCTCGAGCGCCATCTGGCCGAATACCCCGGCACCGTGATCGCCATCACCCATGACCGCTACTTCCTGGACAACGTCGCCGGGTGGATCCTGGAACTCGACCAAGGCCGCGGGTACCCCTTCGAGGGCAACTATTCGAGCTGGCTGGAACAAAAGCAGGCGAGACTGGCTCAGGAGGCACGAGAACAGTCGGCCCGAGCCGCCACCCTGGCCCGGGAACTGGAGTGGGTGCGGATGTCACCCCGAGCCCGCCAAGCCAAAGGTCGAGCCCGGCTCAATCGCTATGAAGAGTTGGTGGCCGAAGCGGAGCAGGCCGAGCGCCGCCCGGGCAATCTGGAGCTCGAGATCCCATTTACCCGACGCCTGGGGGACAAAGTGATCGAAGCCAAGGCACTAGCCAAGGGTTACGGCGATCGCCTGCTGTTCGAGGATTTGAGCTTCTCCTTGCCCCGAGCCGGAATTGTGGGCGTGGTGGGGCCCAATGGCGCCGGCAAAACCACGCTGTTCAAGCTCATCATCGGCCAGGAGGCACCGGATGGGGGGAGCGTCGAGATCGGCCCTTCCGTTGACCTGGGCTACGTGGACCAGAGCCGGGACACGCTCGACTCCCAGCACACCGTCTATGAAGAGATCTCAGGTGGGGCCGACTTCTTGAAGATCGGTCGCCGCGAGGTCAACTCCCGCGCCTATGTCGCCTCCCTCAACTTCAAAGGCTCCGACCAGCAGAAGAAGGTGGGAACCCTCTCCGGGGGTGAACGCAACCGGGTGCACTTGGGCAAGATGCTGCGCACCGGCGGGAACGTCATCCTGTTGGATGAGCCCTCCAACGACCTCGACGTCGACACCCTCCGCGCCTTGGAAGAGGGCCTCATCGCTTTCCCCGGTTGCGCCCTGGTCATCTCACACGACCGCTGGTTCCTCGACCGGATCTGCACTCACATCCTCGCCTTCGAGGGCGATTCCCGGGTCCGCTGGTTCGAAGGCAACTGGTCGGAGTACGAGGAGTGGATGAGAGAGAAATTCGGCGAAGAGGCGCTCCGCCCCCACCGCGTCCGTTACAAGCCGCTGGCCGGCTGAAGGTTTAGTTTCGCCGGAGGTCTTCGAAGGTGTCTTCGAAGGAGACGGCTGGGCGGCGGCGCTCCCCGCCAGGCTCGGCGGTGGTGCGGGTGTCCGGGGCGCGGTCGCCACGGTTGCGGTCGCCACGGTCGCGGTCGCCACGGTCGCGGCCCCCACGATCGCGGTTGCGATCGCCCCGGTCGCGGGGTCGGTCCTCTCGAGGAGGGCCGTTGCCCGACGCTCCCGCTCCTTCCCGGGGCACACCTTCCAGCGGCCGGGCCAGTTGCAACGCCAATTTGCCGGTCCGGGGGTCGATCTCTTCCACAATCACCGGGACCCTCTGACCCAACTCGAGGTAGTCCTCGACTCGCTCCACCCGGCGGGTCGAATCGAGCTTGGAGATGTGGAGAAGTCCATCGCGGCCGGGAAGGATGTTGACGAAGGCTCCGAACTTGGTGATATTGACCACTTCACCTTCGTACTCCTTGCCGAGTTCGGCCTCGGGCGGGAAGACGATGTTCATCACCCGTTCTTTGGCAGCGGCCAGGGCATCCCCGTCGGCGGAGGCGATCCGCACGATCCCGTAACCAGCCTCTTCCTCGATTTCGATGGTGGCGCCGGTCTGCTCTTCCAGTTCTCGCACCACTTTGCCTTTGGGCCCGATGACCTCGCCGATCTTGTCCTTGGGGATCTGAATCGACTCGATCCGGGGCGCCCAACGATTCATCTCCGAGCGTGGGGTCGGAATCACGGCGTTCATGGCCTCGAGGATCTTCAACCGGGCCACCCGGGCCTGGTCGAGGGCCGCGGTCAGCACTTCACTGGGGAGTCCGGATAGCTTGGTGTCGAGCTGGAGAGCGGTGATGACGTCCGCCGTACCCGCCACCTTGAAGTCCATATCTCCGAGGGCGTCTTCGGCTCCCAAGATGTCGGTGAGGGTGACGTATTTGCCGTCACGCTCGATCAGTCCCATAGCAATCCCCGCCACCGGGTGAGAGATGGGAACCCCGGCGTCCATCAACGACAGGGAAGAGCCGCAAACCGAGGCCATCGAAGTGGAGCCGTTGGAAGAGATCACCTCAGAAACCAATCGCAGGGCGTAGGGGAACTCACCTTCCTCGGGGACAACGGGAAGCAGCGCCTTCTCGGCGAGAGCGCCATGGCCAATCTCGCGCCGTTTGGGCCCGCGCATAAATCCGGCTTCACCGGTGGCGAAGGGGGGCATGTTGTAGTGGTGCATGAACCGCTTGGAGTCCTCCAGGGCGAGGGTGTCGAGCATCTGCTCCATCTTCAGCATGCCGAGGGTGGTGATGTTGAGCACCTGGGTCTCGCCGCGTTGAAACAGCGCCGAACCGTGGGTGCGTCCCACCACCCCCACCTCAACCTGGAGGGGGCGGATCTCCTCGGGTCCCCGCCCGTCGAGGCGGACTCCCTCCTCGACCACCCGGGCCCGCATCATGTCCTTGAGTATGTCTTTCCAAGCTCGCTTGGCGGCTTCGGCGTCCTCCTCGGCGATAGCCAGCTCGGCAAACACTGCCTCCCGGGCCGTCACTTCGGCTTCGTTACGTTCTTGTTTGCCGGCAATACGGATCACGTCGACCAAACGGGGACGGGCCGCGGATTCGATGCGGGAGTAGAGCTCCGGTTGGTAATCCAGGGCCAGGGGCCATACCGCTTCTTTGCGTCCGGCTCGCTCCACCAACTGCAGTTGGAGGTCGATGGCTTGACTGATGTAGGTCTTGGCCACCTCCAGCCCGGAAGCCACGGTGGCTTCGTCGGAGGGAGGGTCGCCAGCGGCGATGAGGCGAAGGCCGTGGGGTGTGGAGCCAGCTTCCACCATGATGATGTCGATCCCTCCGGCGGCGTTGCGGCCCCCGGCCACCACCAGTTCGAACACCGCTTCCTCCAGATCCCCGTGGGTGGGGAATGGAACCCACTCCCCTTTCTTGAGAGCGAGCCGGGTACCGCCAATGGGACCTTCGAAGGGGATCCCGCTGATCATCAGCGCGGCCGAGGCGGCGTTGAGGGCCAGCACATCATGGGGGTTTTCGCCATCGAAGGCGAGGGTCAGGGCCACCACATGGGTCTCACAGCGAAAGCCTTCGGCAAACGAGGGACGCAGCGGACGGTCGATAAGGCGGGCCGCCAGGGTGGCGGCTTCGGTGGCTCGACCCTCCCGGCGAAAGAACGAGCCGGGGATCTTCCCCACCGCGTACATCCGCTCCTCGAAGTCGACCGTGAGGGGGAAGAAGTCGACGCCCTCGCGCATCGTCTTGCTGGCGGTGGCGGTGACCAGTACTTCGGTCTCCCCGATGCGGGCGGCGACGGCGCCGTCGGCCTGCAGGGCGAGTTTGCCGGTAGAGAAGGACAGGTCTTTACCGCCGACCTGGCCTTGAACGGTTATTTCGGGCACTCGGTGCTCCTTGTGTTCGGAGCCAGCCCGTTACCAGTTGTCATCGCTTCCTCTGGGCAGCGATCGCAACTAGCAACCGGCTGAGCTCAATTATCCCCGATTTGGGGTGGGGCGTGTTCTCAGCGTCGCAAGCCGAGCTGAGCTACGAGCTTGCGATACCGCTCGACGTCTTGGCTGCGGAGGTAGTCCAGCAGCCGTCGACGGCGACCAACCATCATCAACAGCCCGCGACGGCCATGATGGTCACCTTTGTGCTGGCGGAGATGCTCCGTCAGATGATTGATGCGTTCGGTCAACAGGGCCACTTGGACCTCCGGCGAACCGGTGTCGGTCTGGTGGTGGCCGTATTCGGCGACTACATCTTGGGTGGTTTTCATGAACGCGTCAGACCTGCGATCGATGGGGAACCCCGCCATGGTAGCAGCCCGGCAACTATGTGCGACTCAGCACCTGCCGGGCGAGGCTGATATCGGCTTCGATCTGTAACTGGAGCGCTTCCACCGACTCGAACTTCTGCTCGACCCGGAGGTGAGCTTCGAAGGTGAGCCGGAGCGACTGGCCATACAAGTCGCCTTGGAAGTCGAGCAGGTGTGCTTCCACCCGGCGCCCCTCCCCAGCGAAGGTGGGCCGCGACCCAACGTTGATGACCGCCAGTTGGTCACGTTCGCCGAGGCGAGCCCGACCGGCATAGACCCCGTTACCGGGGATGAGACGGCCCCGATCGACGTTGAGGTTGGCGGTTGGTATCCCGAGCGTACGGCCCCGCCCGTCCCCTGCTTCGACCCTGCCCTCCAGTTCAAAGGGCCGGGCCAGCAAGGTGGCCGCTTCCTCCACCTTCCCTTCCAGCAGCAGGTTGCGGATGCGAGTGGAGGAGACCACGCCTTCGAGATGGCCGAACATGTCCACTACTTCGACCGTGAAGCCGTGGTCGTCTCCCAATTCCGTGAGGGTTCCGGCGTCACCTCCCCGGTCACGCCCGAATCGGAAGTCGGCACCTACCACTACCTTGCGCGCCCCCAGGGAGGTGGCGAGGACATCCACCGCGAATGACTCCGGCGAAAGGTAACGGATGTCGGGAAAGTGCAGGACTCCACACACCGCCACCCCGAGCTCTTGGAACTGTTCAACACGTTGTTCGAGTGAGGTGAGCATCAACGGGGCCCGCTCGGGGGCCAGGAAGGTCAGGGGGTGGGGATGAAACGTCACCGCGGTAGGAAGGAGCGACTCCCCTCGGGCCGACGCCACCAAGTCGGATATCACTCGACGATGGCCGATGTGGACACCGTCAAAAACGCCCACAGTGACCGCAGTGGGGGCGACCACCTCCCACTCCAGGGGATGGCCTTGGAGGACGATCACGGCAAGACCACCTCGGCCTTCGCCTCGGTTCCCTCGCGGCGATACACCGCCACCAGGTTGCCCTTCTCGTCGAATACTGCCAGCGGACCGGTCCCCCCTGGGGAAGGTATTCGCCGACCATGACGTACCGCCGTCGCCCCTTCCCCGCCCACTGCCGTTCTTTCCATCTCGGACACTGCTGCTGAGGGTGGCAGCAGATGTTCTTGCCATGTATCCCAGCCCATATCGGGCATGGCTGCGGTCATGGCAAACGGCCCCAGCCGGGTACGGGTTAGCTCCTCGACGTGAGCATCGCCTCCCAAGCTGGCGCCGAGATCGGCGGCCAGGCTGCGCACGTAAGTGCCTTTGCCGCACCGGACTCGTAGCCGGGCCCGGGGATAGTCTCCTTCCTCGAAATCTTCCAGGTCGAGCTGGTAGATGTGGACCCGTCTTGGTTCCCGATCCACTTCTTCGCCTTTTCGAGCCAGCTCGTGGAGCCTCCGCCCTCCAATCTTGAGCGCAGAAACCATTGGGGGTACCTGTTCGATTTCCCCCTGGAAAGGCGGCAGAGCCTGCTCTAGTTGGGAGCGGCTGACTGGCAACGGCTGACGGCGAATTTCTTCTCCGGCGGCGTCGAGGGTGGTGGTGGCTACCCCAAATCGGATGACCGCCAGATATTCCTTCTCCATGTCTTGGATGTAGCGGATAAGCCTGGTGGCCGGACCCAAGGCGAGGACCAGCACGCCTCTGGCCGGGGGGTCGAGGGTTCCGGCGTGGCCGATCCGTTTGATTCCGATTGCCCGCCGGGCTTTCGCCACCATGTCGTGGGAGGTGGGACCGGCGGGTTTGTCCACCACCAGGAAGCCGCTCAGGTTCATTGGCCGGTGATGAGGGCCGAAAGCTCGCCGGCAATAATTTCGACGATCGACTCCACCGGCCCGGCATGGGAGAACCCGGCGGCGTTGTGGTGCCCTCCTCCCCCGAACCCGGCGGCGATGGCAGCGACGTCTCGAAGGCCCCGGGAGCGAAGGCTTCCTTTGTAGGAGCCGTCTTCCTGCTCCTTGAGGAGGAGCGCCACCTGGCTCTCGGCCGGAAGACGCACCAAGTCGATCAGCGGGTCGGTGTCGGCGAGGCCAATGCCCGCTTCCTTCAAGTCGGACTGATAGAGCACCGTCCATACCAGTTCTCGCTCCTGGTCCAGGTGGGCTCGGCCCAATACCTGGCTGGCGACCTGCAAGTAGCCAAAAGGGGTTTCCTCGTAGATGTGCTGGCCGATAATGTCGGGCCGGGCCCCGGCGGCAACCAACTCGGCCGCTAAACGGAGGGTGGAAGGCCGGGTGTTGGAGTATTGGAAGCGGCCGGTGTCGGTCACTAGACCGGTGAGGAGGCAGGTGGCCACGGTCTCATCGACCGGCCACCCAGCGGCGGTAATCAAGGTGTGGGCGATCTCGGCCGTGGCTGCCGCGTGGGGATCGATCAGGTTGAGATGTCCGAAGGGACCCGCCCCCGTCAGGTGGTGATCGAGCACGATCAGCACTTCTGCTCGGGAGGCGGGACCGGCCATGGCGCCTAAACGAGTCAAGCTGGCGGCGTCGAAGCTGACCGCCACCTGCGGGTGGGCGGGAACCGATTCGGGTGCCACCAGCAGGTCAACGGGGAGGAAGCGGAAGGCGGGGATGACGGAGTAGGGCGGACCGAAACTGGGGTAAACCTTCTTGCCCGCCAGGCGGGCAGCGTGGGCCACCGCCAGCATGCTCCCCATGGCGTCACCGTCGGGTCCGACATGGCAGGTGAGGACGATTTCCTCTGCTGCGAGGAGTGCCGCCACCGCCCGGTCGAGGTCATCGAACTCAATCATCGGCGGGTCGATCCTCGTCGCTGATCTCCCGCAGGAGAGCATCGATTCGCTCCCCCTGGACCACCCCGGAGTCGGGAGCGAAGTCGAGTTCGGGGGTGTATTTGATCCGCACCTGGCGGCCGATGGCGTGCCGCAGCCGGGGGGCGGCAGCTCGCAGACCGGCCAGGGCCTCCTCCAGATCCTCCAGGGCCAAAGCCGATATGAAGATGGTGGCGCGGCGCAGATCAGGCGCCACTTCCACGCCGGTCACGGTCACCAACTCAAGCCGGGGATCGGTGAGTTTCTCGAGTTCTTCCGCTACCACCTCCTGGACGATGGCGTTGACTCGGGCCGACCGTGGATAGTTGGGTTTGCTCACGGCGCCTCCTCCATGTGATGGACCACCATCGCCACTGTCTCCACCTCGAGTTGTTCGGCAAGGTAGCGTTTGACTTTGGTCATCAATTCGTCGAGATGGCGAGCGTCGGGGGCGACCAGGGCCACTCCGATGGCCGCTCTCTGCCAGGCATCATGATGATCGACTTCGGCCACGCTGGCCGACACCAGCCTGCGCAGGCCTTCCAACACCGGACGGAGCGATGCCCGCTTCTCCTTGAGGGATTGGGCATGGGGGATGTGGAGTTCGAAGCGGAGCGCCGCGGCTCGCATCAGGAGCGGGCGATCTCCCGGATCTGGTAGGCCTCGATCACGTCACCTTCCTTGACGTCGTTGAATCCTTCCAGCCCGATGCCGCACTCGAACCCAGCGGCTACCGAACGGACGTCGTCTTTGAACCTCCGCAGCGATCCGATCTGCCCGTCGAAGATCACCACTCCGTCGCGGAGTAGGCGGGCTTTGGAGTTGCGGACGATCTCACCCTCGGTGACGTAGCAGCCAGCCACGGTTCCGATCCGAGGCACTCTGAAGGTGGCACGGATTTCGGCCGTGCCCAGAACGACTTCTTGTTCTTCCGGGGCAAGCCGCCCTACCAGCATCTGTTCGATCTCGTCCAGCAGCTCATAGATGATGCCGTAGGTTCGAATCTCGATGGCTTTCTCTTCCGCCAGCCGCCGGGTCTTGCCGTCGGGCCGGACATTGAAACCAATAATCACCGACTCGGTGACTTCGGCCAGCTTGACGTCGTTCTCATTGATGCCTCCCACCGCCCCATGCATGATCTCGATCCGGCCTCCCTCCCGCTGGATCTTGCCCAGCGACTCACGCAAGGCCTCCAGGGAACCGTGGGCATCGGCTTTGAGGATGACCCGCAGCTCGGCCTCGTCGGCCCGCAGTTGCTCGAGGAGGTTGGCCAACCGCTCCCGGGCGTTGGCCGGGGTGCTGAGCAAGGCCTCGCGTTGGCTATCGAGCCGCACCTCAGCCAGGGTTCTCGCCTCCCGGTCGCTACCCGCAACTTCGAACTGGTCACCGGCAGTGGGGACTTCGCCCCAGCCCATTACCAGCACCGGGGTGGAGGGCCCCGCCTCTTTCATGCGGGCGGCGGTGTGATCCATCATGGCCCGCACCCGGCCGGCGACGCCGCCTGCCACCACCGCTTCCCCGGGGTGGAGGGTGCCGCGCTGGACGATTAGCGTGGCGGTGGGTCCCATTCCGGGATCGAGTTGGGATTCGATCACCACCCCCGAGGCCGGGGCCTCGGGATTGGCGCGGTAGTCCTCCAGCTGGGCTATGAGGTCGAGGAGTTCGAGCAACTGGTCAACCCCTTGGCCGGTGAGAGCCGACAACTCCACGGCGGGAACATCGCCCCCCAACTCTTCGGTGATGACTTCGAACTCGGTGAGCATGGTCCGCACCCGGAAAGGATCGGCGTCGGGAAGATCCACCTTGTTGATCGCCACCACCATTTTGACCCCGGCGGCTTTGGCGTGACTGATCGCCTCGATGGTCTGGGGCATCACCCCATCGTTGGCCGCCACCACCAAGACCACGATGTCGGTTACCTCCGCCCCCCGAGCCCTAAGGGCGGTGAAGGCCTCGTGGCCGGGAGTGTCGATGAAGGTGATCTGCCGCCCGCCCACCTCAACCTGATAGGCGCCGATGTGCTGGGTGATCCCTCCTTGCTCACCCGCCACCACCTTGGTCCGACGGATGGTGTCGAGGAGAGTGGTCTTGCCGTGGTCGACATGGCCCATCACCGTCACCACCGGTGGGCGGCTCTGCAGCTGGTCGGCGGGGTCGTCGAACTGGCGCCGGGGCCGGACCGGGGAGGGGGCGGGTGGTTCTTCTACTTCGACGATTACCCCGAAGGACTCCGCCACCGGCTCCAGATGCTGCTCGGGCATGGGCTGACCGGCGCCCACCGCCGCCCCTCGCAAGAGCAGGGCTTTGACGACCGCCGCCGGGCTCTCCCCGATCGCCTCGGCGAACTCGGTCACGGTGGCCCCGGCCGGCAAGCTCACCACTCGCACCTCGGGGATGGGGGCGGGCTCGGGGGCGAGTGCCGGCTCCGGTTCGGTTTCGGTTTCGGGCGGGGCAGGCTCGGTGACCTCGGTAGGGGCGTTTTCTTCACTGACGGCCAACCGAACCAGGTCGGCGTCGCTCTCCTCCAGACTCGAGGAGGCAGTCTTGGCCTCCACTCCCAGGGCGTGGGCCCGGTCGAGGACGTCTTTCGACTCCAGCCCCAGCTCGCGGGCCAATTCGTAGATACGTATCTTCGCCACTTAGCCCTCTGCTTCGTCCCCGCTCAAGACGGGCGCTTCCTCGTCAGCCTCGGCGCCGGTGTCGGCAGCTTCTTCGGAAAGACCGGCCTCAGCTGGTTCTTCGCCGTTCGAGACCGCATTGGGCTTTGGCTCCTCAGGCTCCGCGGCTTGCTCAACGGGGGCCTCGACCAGAGCGACGGGTGCAGATGCTTCGACGGGTTCGCCCGCATAGTCGGAGCGGATATCCACCTTGTAGCCCGAAAGCCTGGCGGCCAGGCGTGCGTTCTGGCCTTCTTTGCCGATGGCCAGAGAGAGTTGATGTTCCGACACCACCACTTCGGCGACCTTGTTCTCCTCGTCGACCTTGACCTCTTTGACCTTGGCCGGGCCGAGGGCTTCGGCGATGAACTGTCCGACGTTGTCGCGCCACTGCACCACGTCGACCTTCTCGCCCCGAAGTTCGTTCACCACCTGCCGGACCCGGGACCCCCGAGCACCCACACATGCTCCCTTGGGGTCGACATTGGGATCGTGTGACACCACGGCGATCTTGGTGCGGTGACCAGGCTCACGGGCAATAGCCACGATTTCAACCGTTCCATCGGCCAGTTCCGGGACCTCCAACTCGAGCAGACGCCGGACCAGATCGGGATGGCTTCGGCTTACCACGATCTGGGGGCCTTTGGTCTCGTTGCGCACCTCGAGAATGAGGGCTTTGACCCGGTTGCCTCGTTCGAGCCGTTCGTACGGAATCCGCTCCGAGCCGGGGAGGATGGCCTCGGCGTCGCCCAGGTCGAGAATGGTGAACCGCCCATCGACCTGCTGAACGATGCCGGTGATGAGATCACCCTCCCGACCGGCATAAACGTCGTAGACCTGCTCACGTTTCACATCGCGCAGGCGTTGCTGAATCACCTGTTTGGCGGTCTGGGCGGCGATCCGGCCGAAGTCTTCGGGGGTGTCCTCCCACTCCCGAATGACGTTGCCGTCATCATCGAGTTCCTGGGCGTAGACGAAGATCTCACCGGAGTCGGGATCGATGGTGACTCGGGCTTCCTCGGCCGCTCCGGGGCTGCGTTTGTAGGCCGAGACCAAGGCATTGGCGAGGGCGTCGAGGATGGCGTCAACGGAGACGCCCCGTTCCCGTCCGAGAATCTCGAGTGCATCCATGACCTGGGAATCGATCTTCACTTCCCGCTCCTCGCCTGACCCGGTTTAGGGGCTCGCTCCCAGCGGAAGACGGTGCGGGCTGAAGAGACGCTGTCATGGCGAATGTTGATGCGCTCCCCGGTCCCCTCCGCCTCGACCGTGAAATCCTCATCGGAAGTGGCGACGATCACTCCCCGCACCCGTTGGGATGCGGTCTTGACCACCACTTCGCGGCCGATCGACTTGTGATAGTGGTGAGGGCGAGTCAGTTTGCGTTCCAGGCCGGGGGAACTCACCTCTAACTGGTAGGGGCCGGGCAGGTCGGTCTCGGCGTCGAGCAGCCGGGAGAGCCCCCGTGACACCTCGGCCAGCTGATCGAGGTCGACCCCGCCGGCGCGGTCGACCGTCACCCGCAGGGTCCGCACCGGGCCGCGACCGAGCAGCTCGAGGTCATCGAGTTCGAGATGTTCGGCGGCGAGATACGGCTCTACCACTTTCCAGATCTGCTCCACTGTCTCCATATTCCGGTTGTTCTGTATCCAGTCCCGGGCGCCGGGAGGGTCATGACCCGAAAGCACCCGTGACAATAGAGAGGTGGGCAGGGCGCCCACCTCTCTCGAAAGCGTCCTTAACTTGGCTGAAGGAGTATAGCGAGGGGAGAGGCGCGAGGCGCGCCGATGGATGCTGGCTGATTGCTGTCAGCCGATAGCTAATGGCTGTCAGCCGATAGCTAATGGCTTTCCTGGAAGTCCTCCATGAAGTCCGAAAGCGCCTCCACTGACTCCATGGGAAGAGCGGCGTAAAGGCTGGCTCTGAGACCACCCACGCTGCGATGCCCTTTCAGCCCGATCAGATCGGCCTTTTCCGCCTCGACCAGGAACTCCTTCTCAAGATCTTCGCTTGCCAGCCGGAAGACCACGTTCATATGGGAACGGTCCTCTACTGCCACCGGGCTCCGGTAAAAGCCTTCGCTCTGATCGATCACCGCGTAGATGTGAGCCGCCTTCGCCGCCGCCTGGTCCTCAATGGCTCGGATTCCACCGGCGGCTTTCATCAGCTTGAGCACCTTGCCCATCAAGTAGATCGGGAACATGGCGGGAGTGTGACCCAAGGACCGGTTGTCGGCGTGCCAGCGGTAGCGCAGAAACGAGCCCAGTCCGGCACCCCCTTCTTCCAGGACGGACCTGCGAACGAAGATCACCGCCATCCCTGCTGGGGCGAGGTTCTTCTGCACCCCTCCATATATGAGGTCGTAGCGGTCCCACTCGATGGGCCGGGCCAAATAGTCGCTCGACATGTCGGCCACCAGCGGTACTTCCGGGTGTGGCCACCGCACCATCCGGATGCCGCCGATGGTCTCGTTGCTGGTGACGTGCAGATAACGGGTGCCGGGCTCGACCACGATTTCCTCGGGCGACGGCATCCTGGCGTAGCCCTCCTCTCGGCCGTCCCAGGCGGCGTAGACCCGGCCATGGGGGGTGGCGTCTTCCATGGCCCGCTTGCCCCAAGAGCCGGAGACCACATAACCCGCCTTATGATCGGCGGCGAGGAGGTTGAGGGGCACCATGGCGAACTGGAGGGTCGCTCCCCCCTGCACGAAGACGATCTCGAAGTCGTCGGGTGCCTCGGCCACCTCCCGGGTGAGGGCCAGGGCCTCGTCGTGGACCGCTTCGTAGGCAGGCGAACGATGGGACAGTTCGATCACCGACATCCCGGTACCGGCAAAATCGAGAAACTCCGCCTGAGCCTCCTCGAGAACGGTCAGGGGAAGGGTGCAGGGACCCGCTCCGAAGTTGTGGACACGCATCCCTTGAGACGGTAGCCGGTAGACGGAAGACGGAAGGCGCGAAGGTTTCCTCCCCCAGGAGCGAAGCGACGTTGGGGGAGGTGCCCCGAAGGGGCGGAGGGGGTCGCCGAAGGCGACGCGGAGTAGGTTGGCGGGATGAAAGCGGTAGCTCGGGTCGGGGTGTTGCGGATCGACGGGCAAGCGGCGGAGGTGGACCACGACACGGTGGTGGTCGAGGAGCCGATGGAGATCAGGTTGGGAAAGGTACCGCTGGCGGTACTGATGCGGACCCCGGGGCAGGAGGAAGATCTCTGCTTGGGGTTTGCCATTACTGAAGGGATCGTGCTCTCCCCCGATGAGGTCGCCGAGGTGGTGACTGAGGGGGATGGTGATCGATTTGGCCTCCGTCTGGCTCACGGGGTGATGGTTGACCCCGAGCAGTTCCGTCGCAACACCTACACGACCTCCTCCTGTGGAGTCTGCGGCAAGGCCTCGATCGACGCGGTGCGGGTTGCCGCCCGCCCCCTCCCCCTTGGTCCATTGGTTTCGTCTCAATTCCTTTCCTCCCTGCCCGAACGTCTCCGCACCGCTCAGCCCACTTTTGCCGCCACCGGCGGCCTCCATGGAGCGGCCATCTTCGACCCCGGTGGGGAATTACTGGCCTCCGGGGAAGACGTGGGCCGCCACAACGCGGCTGACAAGGCCATCGGCGCTCTCGCCCGTCATCGCTGGCCCCCGGGGGAGGTGGTGATGATGGTTTCGGGGCGGGTCTCCTTCGAGATCGCCCAGAAGGCGGCGGTGGCTGGGATCCCGGTGGTGGCTGGGGTTTCGGCTGCCTCTTCGCTGGCGGTGGAGCTAGCCGACGACCTGGGGATGACTCTGGTGGGGTTCCTCCGTGACCGGCGGATGGTCGTCTACGCCGGTGCAGACCGGATCGCTCAGTGAGTCAGCTCAGGCCGCCTTCGGCCAGGCGATTTACCACGTCGGTAAGGGCAATCTCTTCGGTGGAAAGTCCTGCCCTGCGGGTGAGTTCTGCGGTACCGGCGGCAACACCCTTGGGACCCACGGTCACCCGCCAGGGGATACCAATCAACTCGGCATCGGCGAACTTTTCCCCAGGCCTTTCCGGGCGGTCGTCGATCAGGGTCTCCACCCCCGCCTCCCTCAACAGGCGATAGAGGTTCTCGGCCGCCGACATCGTCGCCGGGTCGTCGACCCGGAGGGCAGTCACCACCACCCGGTATGGCGCCACCGACTCCGGCCAGATGATGCCCCGCTCGTCGTGGGAGGCCTCGACGATGGCGGCCATGTTCCGCTCCAGTCCAATCCCATACGAACCCATGACCACGGGACGGGATTCACCCTTCTCGTCTTGGACGTAGGCACCCATCAGCTCGGAGTATTTGGTCCCGAGTTTGAAGATGTGCCCGACCTCGATCCCCCTCCAGACCTCAACTGGTGACCCGCAGCGAACGCATGCCTCTCCCGCCTCGACGGTGCGAAGGTCGGCCCATTTGTCAACCTTGATATCACGGGCCACATCCACTCCCCGGAAATGGAAGTCGTCCTTGTTGGCGCCGGTGACCATGCCCCTTCTTCCTTCCAGGGCGTGGTCGGCGATCACCGTCAGCTGCTCCACTCCGACCGCCCCCAGCGAACCAGCCGAGGCGCCCAGCCACTGCCTCATCTCGTCGGCCTGGGCAGGACGGACGCGGGTCGACCCAGTGGCGTCGATCAACTTTTGCTCCAGTAGATCGTGGTCTCCCCGCATCAAGACCAGAGCCGGCTCATCATCGATGACCTGGACCAGGGTCTTGATCTGTCGTTCCGGTGGGGCCAAAGCCGGGAAGGCCTCGGCCAGAGCGGCAATGGTGCGGATCTCAGGCGTGGCAAACTCCTCGAGTTCACCGGGTTGGTCTTCAACTTCCGGCAGCCGAGCTACGGCACGCTCCAGATTGGCCCGGTAGTCGCAATTGGGGCAGGAGACGATCCAATCTTCGCCCGCCGGGCTGCGAACCATGAACTCCACCGACTGGCTGCCTCCCATCGCTCCCGACGAAGCCTCCACGTCGACTGCGGTGACTCCGAGCCGGGTAAAGATTCGCCGGTAGGCGTCGTAGTGACGGTCGAAGGAGTGGTCGAGCCCATCCCAGTCGAGGTCGAGGGAGTAGGAGTCCTTCATGGTGAACTCCCGTACCCGCAACACGCCGGACTTGGGCCGAGGCTCGTCCCGAAATTTGGTCTGGATCTGGTACCAGATCTGGGGGAGGTCCCGATAGGAGGAAAGCTCGCCGGCCAGCATGGCGAAAATCTCCTCGTGGGTGAACCCCAGGACATTGTCCGCCTGTTTCCGGTCCTTGAACCGAAAGAGTTCATCCCCTATCAGCTGATACCGCCCCGATCGCTTCCAGATTTCGGCGGGATGGACCGCGGGCAGGTGGAACTGCTGACCACCGATCCGATCCATTTCCTCGCGGATGATCCGGTCGATCTTGGCCCGCACCCGCTGACCGAGCGGCAACATCGAGTAGTGACCGGCCGCGAGCTGGCGAATGTATCCGGCCCGGGTGAGCAGCCGGTGACTGACCGCTTCGGCATCAGCGGGGTCGTCACGAAGCGTGGGGATGAAGGCTTGGGACCAGCGCATGGACCGTGGAGAGTACCGGCTCGCTGCGCTCGCCCGTGATGAGTTTC
>DATEDX010000054.1:0-15531 GCA_035281425.1 Acidimicrobiia bacterium | reverse complement strand
CGGGACCAATCCAGTTCTGGGCGGTCCGGAACCGACCGGGGTGAAGCTCCCGGCCTCGAACACCCCTTAACAGGACCTCATGGATCGCACGGATCAACCGACCCGAGAGGGGAAGCTCGCCCAGCAGCTTCAGGCCTGCGTTCATAGCCTTCACATAGTTGACCGTCTCCGCCACATCCAGCGGCTGGACCGTGCCCGGTGCTTCAATCTCGAAAGCCAGCAGATCGTCGAGGCTCGACTGGGTGCCCTCGATCTGGGAGCTGAGCACCGCCTCCCTACGAAAAAACATGGCCACGAAGAGGTCAGGGTTGGGAAGGCCCCGAGAGAGCCCATCGAGGCGCCCCACCGCCTGGTCGGCAGCCGACAGCAGCCGCATCAAGTCCGCATCCCACCTGAGGGGAGGGTCCGGCGGTAAGGACTTGGGCACGAATGCCCGATAGCCGCTGAGCTGGCTTATATAGCGGCCGGCTCTGGTGCTCTAGTTCCACTCCCTTGGAAGAACGGTCATGTTCGAGCTATGTTATTCCAAATAGTGCCCATCTGTTGGAATAAGGTCTAGTGTTTTTCAACCGCGACCCCAACCCGACGCCCGTTTCTTGATGTTGCCTTGGCCGAAAGTGGCCACCTCAAGGCTGTCTTCTGCCGAGGCAGGATGCTCAGGTGGCGGCCAGGTGGACACTTCCCACCCGGTCGATCTCCACCGTGACGACGTCGCCGGGGGCGATGGGGACAGCCGCGGTCAAGGCACCAGCCAGAACCAGGCTGCCGCCCGGCAACTCTTTCCCTCGTTCGGCCAGTTTGTGCACCAGCCAGGCGACCGCCGCCGCCGGGTGGTCGAGGACCGCGGCGCCGGCCGCGGTAGCGACGACGACTCCGTTCTTCCCAAATACACACCCGACCGTTCGCAGGTCGATGCCCTGGGGAGAAATGGGATCCCCGACCTTGAAACGGGCGGCGGAGGCGTTGTCGGCGATGACGTCGGGAAGGGTGAATTGGTATCCGGCATAGCGTGAGTCGAGCACGTCGATGGCAGGCATTACTGCCGCGGTGGCCTCCAGCACTTGGGCGACGGTGGCCGACCCCGACAGGGTCTTTTGGGTCAGGAAGGCGATCTCCGGCTCGACTCGGGGCTGGATCAACTCGGACACCACCAGCGCTTCCCCGGGCTGGAGCCGGGATCCGGCCAGCAGCCACCCATAGCTGGGCTCGCTGACGTTCATCTGTTGCTGTTTGGCCTTGGAGGTAAGGCCGATCTTGGCCGCCTCCACCGTCCCCCCCAGGGCGGCAATCACCTGATCCTGGAGCTCATAGGCGGCTTCGGGGGTCAAGCCGGACTGGGCAGGATCGAGGGGGGTGCGGGTCCTGATGGCGTTGACGATCCGCCCGACCAGGTCGCTCACGATCCGGCCGCCGCCGCCGCCTTTCGTTGCAGCTCGACGGCGACGTCGATGATCATGTCTTCTTGGCCGCCGACCACCTTGCGACGACCCAATTCGAGCAGGATCTCCTTCGAGTCGACGCCGTATCGGTCGGCGGCTCGTTTAGCGTGGAGAAGGAACGATCCGTAGACCCCGGCGTAGCCAAGCAACAAGCCATCCCGGTCGATCACCCCTTGTTCGGGCCGTATCGGCCGCACCGCGTCTTGGGCGGCGTCCATGATGGCGAGGGGATCGACTCCGGTGGGGATACCCGACCTTTCGCACACCGCCACCAGGATCTCGGTGGGGCAGTTGCCGGCTCCGGCACCCAATCCGGTGGTGCATCCATCGACCTGGTCGACACCCTCCTCCAGCGCGGCCATGGAGTTAGCCACCGCCAAGGAGAGGTTGTTGTGGGCGTGAATTCCCACTTGGCAGCCCACCCGCGCCTTGACGGCGGAGACCCGCCGCTTGGCCTCGTCGATGGTCATCGCCCCCGCCGAATCGACCACGTAGACGGCGTCGGCGCCATACGACTCCATCTTGGCGGCCTCCTCAGCCAGCAACTCCGGCGTCGTCATCGAGGCCATCATTAGGAACCCGACCGCCTCCATTCCCAGGTCATGGGCTAGGGCGATGTGTTGTTGGGAGATGTCCGCTTCGGTGCAGTGGGTGGCGATGCGGGCCACCCGGGCTCCGGCATCGGCGGCTCGGCGCAGATCCGATTTGGTTCCGATGCCGGGAACCATCAGTACCGCGATCTTGGCCTCGCCCGCTTCCTCTACCGCCGCCTGGATCAGCCCCATCTCTTCGGTGTGAGAGAAGCCGTAGTTGAAGGAGGACCCCCCTACGCCGTCACCGTGAGACACCTCGATGACCGGCACCCCTGCCCGAGCCAAGGCTCTCACCACCTTGCGGACCTGCGGTTCGGTGAATTGGTGGGCGACGGCATGGGATCCGTCTCGGAGGGTGGAGTCGGTGAGCCGGAAGCGAGCGTTCATGACCCACCTCCATTCATGGCGGCGGCGAGAGCCTCGCCCACCCGCACCGCCGAGGCAGTCATGATGTCGAGGTTGCCGGCGTAGGGCGGGAAGTAGTCACCGGCCCCCTCCACCTCCAGCAGCGTTACCACCCGGGCCTTGACTTCCCCTCCGGGAGTGGAAAAGAGATCCTCGTCGAAGACCGGGTCGCTTTTCAGCCGGTATCCGGGGACGTAGCTGGCGACCTCCTCGACCATGTCGACGATTGATTGAGCGACCTGGTCACGGTCGTAGCCGTCGGCCAGCGCACAGAAGACGGTGTTGCGCATGAGGATGGGAGGGTCGGCGGGGTTGAGGACCATGATCGCCTTGCCCTGCTCCGCTCCCCCCACCTCGACCAGGGCAGAGGATGTGGTCTCGGTGAACTCGTCGATGTTTTGACGAGTGCCGGGCCCGGCCGAGACCGAAGCGACCGTCGAGACGATCTCCGCGTAGGGGACCGGGGTGACCCGAGCTACGGCATGGATGATGGGTGCGGTGGCCTGACCTCCACAAGTGATGAGGTTGAGGTTGGGTGCGTCGAGGTTGGCTCGGAGGTTGACCGGAGGTACCACCAGAGGTCCTTGCTTGGCGGGGGTGAGGTCGACGGCGCGCAACCCCGCCTCCTGGTAGAGGGGAGCGTTCTGGCGGTGAACCCAGGCCGAGGTGGCTTCGAAGACGATCCGAAAGTCGCCGGCCCGCCGAAGCAGCCAGTCCACCCCTTCGGCAGTGGTATCGACGCCGGCGGACCGGGCTCGGGCGAGTCCGTCCGATTCTGGGTCCACTCCCACCACCGCACCCAACTCGAGGGTGGGGGAGCGCAACAGCTTGTACATCAGGTCGGTGCCGATGTTCCCCGACCCGACGATCGCTACCGGTGTCTTGGTCATTCTCTTCTCCACCTAGATGAATCGCACCGTGACCGGTCCCAGCCGGTCGAACTCCGCTCTCACCACGTCGCCGGGTGCCACCGGGAAGGCACGGTGAAGCGCTCCCGTCATCACGAACCAACCCGGCTCCAAGGTGACGTCGTAGGGGGCGAGGGTGTTGGCCAGCCAGGCCAGGGCAACCAGGGGGTTGCCCAGGGCCGCCGCTCCCGCCCCGCTATCGGCGGTGATCCCGTTTTTCATCACCACCATTCCGCACAAACGGACATCCCATCCAGCCAGGGGAACCAGACGACTACCGAGGACGGTGGCGGCGGAACTGGCCAGATCGGAGATGGTGTCGACCAGCTTGATGCGCCAGTCGGTGATCCGGCTGTCGACCATCTCGATGGCTGCCACCGCTCCCCCCACTGCCCGGGCAGCTTGGAGAGCGCTGATCCCCGGTCCCCGTAACGGTGCCTCCAGCACCAAGGCGATCTCAGCCTCCACCCGTGGTTGGATGTAATCGGAGAGGGCCACCTCCGCTCCGTCGTCGAAAACCATGTTGGAGAGAACAGGGCCGTAGTCGGGCTGGTCAACTCCCATCATTTCCTGCATCGGCCGGGAAGTCAGCCCCAGCTTGTACCCCACCACCTTCCCCTCACTCCCCATCAGCAGCTTCACGTACTCCTGCTGAATGCGGTAGGCGTCATCAACGGTGAGGTTGGGGTCGGTTTCGCTCGGCGGGTCGATAGGCCGGCGGGAGCGTCCCGCCTCAAGTAGCGCCCCGGCCCACTCGGCGGCGGTCGGCATCAGAGCGCCCTTCCCGGCTGGTGGCCGAGGCGGCGGGAGGCCACGGCAGTTGCCTCCATCACGGCGAAACGCAACGTCCCCAGCTCAGGCTCCATGCGAACGGCGGGCCCGGCGACACTCATCGCCGCCACTACCCGCAACGACGAGTCGCGGATGGGGGCGGCGATGCTGATGACTCCTTCGTCCGACTCACCCAGGTTCTCGGCGTAACCCTGATCCCTGACCTGGCCCAACTCTTTCTTGAGTTGGGAGAGATCGGTGATGGTCTGAGAAGTAACGGCAGGGAGCAGCCAGCCATCCAGAAGGCGGTCCAGTTCGATGCGGGGAAGATGGGCCAGCAGCACTTTTCCGGTCGAGGTGCAGTGCGCCCAGTTCCGCCGCCCCACCAGTTCGAGGAACATCCTCAAGGTGTGGGGGCTATCGAGGCGTTCGATGTACACCACTTGGCGGCCGTCAAGGACCGCCACCTGGACGGTTTCCCCGGTCTGGTTGCGCAACACCGTCATCGGAGGCAGGAGGCTGTTAGAGAGGTCGTATCCGGGGGTAACCGCCGCCGTCAAGTCGTATACCGCCAGTCCCAGACGGTATTTGCCGGTGTCCTCATCCTGTTCAATCAGGTGCTCGGCTTCCAGGGTTGTCAACAAGCGGTGCACCGAGGAGGTTGAGAGATTGAGACAGCGGGCTAATTCAGAGACACCGAACACGCGGTGGCTGGGTGTGAATGCCTTTAACACCCGGGCTGCGTTCCGGACCGAGGACAGCACCGGGTCAGCCACTCGACGATCTCCGCACCGCCTGGAGGAGGGCTTTGCGTACCGTCTCCGGGTCAGGGGCCGCCGCCTTGGCCAGTTCGACCACCTGCTCGTTCCAAGGTGCCACTTCCCGAGCCAGCAGCGCCTGGGCGCGAGGTAGTCCGGCCATCGCCGCTCCTTCCATCTCGTCGACCAGTATTTCCCGACCCTTGGCAGCTGCTCGGATCGATTCGAAGTCGCGGGCCTCAGCAACATGGGCATTGGCCAGCCCCGAACCGGCATGGCCGGCGTGGTGGGCGGTGAGCTGGCTCCCGGGCTGGACGATGAGGTGGTAGATGTGGGTGGTAATGCCGAGGGCCCTCCTCACCAGCTCGGGAGCGGGTGCTGTCGACTCATCGATGAATCCCAGCGCCGGCAAGACCACCGGGTCATAGAAGCGAAGCGACCAGCTGACCCCCTCCACTTGGTCGGTTACCTCCACCTCTTGTCCGGTGGGGGCAGGAAGGGTCTCCCGGGTGGCGATGACATGGAGATTGCGCACTCCCACTGCCACCACGGTGAAGTCGACGTCGAGAAGTGCCATTCGACTCCGCACGGCCGGCGGTTGGGTGCGGGCCTGGGTGGCGTAGGCTTGATGAACGGTGCGGACGTAGTCGCCCACCAAGCTCCGCATCTGCTCGGGGCGGGCGGACTCTTCGCTCACGGCCGCAACGTAGCCAAACCGCCCTGAAGATGGGACGCTAATTCCGCTATACGGGATACCAGGAAAGTTTTCCGCATCGCGGGATGCAACAGGTGCCGGCGGCGGCGCTCTGATACGTTGCCTCGTCATGGGCATCCTTCGCCTCAGCCATGTGGACATCAAGGTCCCGGATCTCGATCTGGCCGCTGCCTATTACACGGAGGTCATGGGTCTCGACCTCACCGAACGGGTCGATGACCGCATCTTCTTCAAGTGCTGGGATGAAGAGGATCATCACTCACTGGCGGTTCGGTATGACCCCCGGGTGGGGATCGATCGTTTCGCCTTCAAGGTGGAAAGCGAAGACGACCTCGACGACTTCGAACGCAAGGTTGAGACCTACGGGTTCGCCGTTCACCGGGTCTCGGATGGGGAAGAGGTGGGCCAGGGTGAGTCGATTCGCTTTGAAACCCCATCCGGTCATGAGATGGAGTTGGTCCATGACGTTGAAAAGGTGGGAGGTGCCCTTTCGAAGCTCAACCCCCGCTTCGAGCCCCAAGCCTTCAAAGGCATCGCCCCTCCGCGGATGGATCACCTCCTGGTGAACGCTGAGGAGGTTGGGGAGGCAGCGAAGTTCTATATGGAGGTCCTCGGTTTCCGGCTCACCGAGCAGTTACTGGGCAGCAACGGCCATCCCCTGGGAGTGTGGCTGGAGCGATCACACACCCCTCACGACCTGGCCGTGGTCAACGGTCCCAACGGTGCTCTCCATCACTTTGCCTACTGGCTGGATGACTGGGACCACGTCCGCAAGGCCGCCGACATCCTGGCCTACAACGCCATCCAGATCGATGTCGGCCCCACCCGGCATGGCGTCACCCGAGGCAACACCATCTACTTCTTCGACCCGATGGGAACCCGCAACGAGGTATTCACCGGTGGTTATCGCCCCGATCCAGACTTTCCCACCATCACCTGGACCGAGGACAACTTCGGCCGGGGCCTCTTCTACTACGAGAACGAGGTCAACGAACGATTCATAAAAGTTCACACCTGACATGGGAATTCTGAGGCTGTCACACGCCGAGATCAAGGTTCCCGACCTCGAACTGGCTACCGCCTACTACACCGAGGTCCTGGGTCTGATTGAAACCGCCCGAGAACCGGAGCGGATCTACCTCAAGTGCTGGGACGAGCACCAGCACCACTCCATCATCCTTCGTTACGCCCCGATCTACGGCTTGGAGTTGATGGGCTTCAAGGTCCAGGAGCGGGAGGACCTCGATCACTACCAACAGCGGATCGAATCCGCCGGCCTCACCACCAAACGTTTCGAAGCTCGACAGCTTGGCCCTGGATCGGGAGAGACGGTGCGTTTCGAGGCGCCCTCTGGACATACCATCGAACTGGTCTACGGGATGGAACAGGTCGGCAACTTACTTCCGCTCTACAACCCGCCTCCCGAGCCGCAAGGGCTGACCGGGATTCATCCGCCTCGGCTGGATCACATCTTCATCATGTGTGAAGACATGGATGGCGTGACCGACTTCTTCCGCCGGGTACTTGACTTCCGGCTCACGGAGCAGATCCTGGCCGACGACGGCCACTTGCTGGCTGCTTTCCTGGAACGCACCCACACCGCTCACGACCTGGCCTTGGTCACCGGACCTAACGGTGCCTTCCACCACGTGGCTTTCTGGGTGGATGACTGGAACGATCTCCGCCGGGCGGCCGATATCTGCGCATACCACGGGGTGCCGATCGACGCCGGGCCCACCCGCCACGGTGCCACCCGAGGTTGGGGGCTCTACTTCTTCGATCCGGCCGGGAATCGCAACGAGGTCTACACCGGTGGCTACTGGGCCGACCCTGACCGAGAGCCCATCACCTGGACTGAGGCGGAGATGGGTCGAGCCATCTTTTACTACGAAGGCGTGGTTGATCAGCAGTTCCTGACGGTGCACTCGTGAAGGAGGAGAGGTGAGCGAGGAGCCGATCGAGGGCGAAGTGCAACTGCCTCGCACCGAACGCTTCGAGGCACCTCTCTACCTGGCCAAGTACCTCGAGCGTCAGGTAAGGCGCCGGGCTGACAATGGTGAGGAGCCCTCACCCGACGATTCCACTCCTCTCTACCTGCGTCGCTTCCGGGAGCGGCGTGAGCAGGAAACCATCACCGAGCAACTACCCCCTCTATATCAGCGGGTGGGCTTGGGCATGCAGCAGGCTTTGTCGGAAGACAACCGTAATAAGGAGATTTCTGCTCCAGCCGAGGCCAGAATCAAGCTGGCGGCCGATGTCTATCTGATCCGCCACGGTGAGACTCAGGGATACTCCACCGAGGCCGGGCTCACTCCGGGCGGCACCTGGCAGTCCCACACCTACGGTCACACGGTCAGCAAGCGGGTGTCTCACGGAGAAACCATCGTCATCCGCCACGCCAGCACCAACCGGGCGAGCGAAACCGCCGTCAACCTCCACCGCGGACTGGTCGACGGCCTGGCCATGTTCGAGAAGGACGTCAAGATCTTCGATCCCCTCCCCATGGAGCAGTTCGCCAACTTTCAGGTCGCCACCCCCGACGGGCTGCGCGATGTCACCTCCGCCTTTCGCCAGTACTACGCCACCTTGGAGGAGTTCGAGCGAACCGCCCTCGGCGACCGGCCCATGTGGCTGGTGGAGGTGGATCGCTTCTGGCGGACTCAGACCGGCGGGTCTGATCCAATCCAGCACTGGCTCACCGTCCCCATGCTGCATTTCGAGCCGCCGGCGCTGGTGGTGCGCCGGTTCTGGCGGGGGATTCGGAAGCTGGCCGATGAGTTCCCGGGAGCGCGCATCCTCATCGTCACCCACTCGGGGCCGATCCGAGCGTTTGCAGTCACGGCCTTCGGCTACGACCCCGGGGAGCCCTACAACACCGAACACGTCCGGGTCAAGCTCAAAGAGGGCAGCCAGGAAGCGCTGGTGAGCTACCGCAACCGGGTGCAAGAAGTGCATGTTCCAGAGATCGAGTCGTTGCCCACCTGGCAACAAGATGAGGAGTGGATCCCACGGTGAATTGACGTGGCTCCCGTGGCGCAGATCGATATGGGCCATGGGAACGAAAGCTGAGGAGGAGGCTGAGTGTGCTAGAGCTGCCTTACGGTGGCACCGGACGGTGGAAGCGGGCCCGACGGCTAGGGGGCGGCTTCGGAGCGTCTCGTGTCTGACTACGTCGTCTGGTTTGACGCTTACCGGGAGGAGGATCACGCCCGGGTGGGAGGTAAGAACGCCAGCCTGGGCACCATGACCGCTGCCGGATTACCGGTGCCGCCCGGGTTTGCGATCACCACCGACGCCTTCGACACGCTCCGCCGGGACACCACCACCAGGGCGCGGGTCAACCAGCTGCTCGACGACGCCGACTTCACCGATCCATCGGGCCTGCGCCAGATCTCGGATGAAGTCCGCAAACTGATCGAAGGTATCCCCATCGATGGGGGCGTCGAGGAAGCGATCCGGGAGTCCTACCAGGCTTTAAGCGATCGCTGCGGAATCGAACAGATCCCGGTGGCGGTGCGCTCTTCGGCCACCGCCGAGGATCTGCCCAACGCCAGCTTCGCCGGGCAACAGGACACCTACCTGTGGGTGGTGGGCGGCGACAACGTCGTCGATCACGTCAGAAAATGCTGGTCCTCTCTCTTTACCGACCGGGCCATCGCCTATCGCCATGAGATGGGCTTCGGAGATGAACAGGTGTCGATGGCGGTGGGGGTGCAGAAGATGGTGAACCCCAAAGCTGCCGGGGTGGCCTTCACCCTCAACCCGATTAACGGCGACCGATCCCAGGTCGCCATCGACGCCTCTTACGGACTGGGGGAGGCGGTAGTAGGCGGAGAGGTAACACCCGACAACTTCTTGGTCGACAAGGTGATCGGCGAGATTGTGAGCCGCTCCATCGGCCCCAAAGCAATCGAGTACCGAGTCAACGGCCGCAACGAGGTCGAGCGGGTCGATGTCGAACCAGAGAGGCAGACCGTTCCCTGCCTCGACGACCCCGAGATCAGGGCTCTGGCGGCCATGGCCCGGAGAGCCGAGAAGTACTACGGCTGTCCCCAGGATCTCGAATGGGCTATCGACCGTCATCTCCCGCCCGGGGAGAACGTGTTGTTATTGCAGGCCCGTCCGGAAACGGTCTGGTCTCGCCAAGAGGTGAGACCCCTCGGTCGACCGTCAGATCCCCTGCAGTCGATCATCGACACCCTGGTGTCGCCCCTTCACCTTCGCGATCAGTCATCTAGTCAGTAACCGGCCGTAAGAAACAGAGGAGGATCAATGGCCGAAACCCGATTCCCAAGCCCGTTCTCCATCCCGGAGCCGGAGGGCGCTACCGGCTGGCAGGAGCTCTACACCTATCACCTCGCCTTTAGCGAGGGCCGCCGGGCCTACGAGGACGATCGCTTCTGGTTCCAAGACAGCATGCATTGGGGATGGGCCATGACCCCCTGGGACGCCACCCACGTCGAACACGCCATTGGCTCCCTGTCCCAATACAACAGCCGTCACTACCGGATTCCCCCGGCCGACGGACTCGACTTCCGCATCCTCTACGGATACCCCTACTTCTCCCCGGTGGGGGTGGACGATCCCGCCCGGATCGAAGCCCGGGTGCCCGAGTTCATGGAGCGAGCCGGGTTTTACTTCGCCAACTGGAACGACCTCTACGCCAACTGGTTGAGCAAGATCAAGGCCACCATCGAGGAGATGGCTTCGGTGAAGTTTGAGCCACTGCCCGAGATGGAAGATCTCGAGGTGATCACCAGCGGACTGGGTTACGGCTCGGGCTACGTGATTCAGGAGGAGTACCACCGCTACAAGGATCTGGCCCTCAAGATCTGGCAATACCACTTCGAGTTCCTCAACCTCGGATACGCCGCTTATCTCGACTTCTTTGGATTCTGTAAACAGGCGTTTCCCGGGATCCCCGACCTGGCCATCGCCCGGATGGTGGCGGGAATCGAGGTCGATCTCTTCCGTCCCAACGAGGAACTGAAGAAGCTGGCACACAAGGCCGTGGAGCTCGGTGTGGCCCGAGCCTTCGACGACCCCTCCCGCACCCAAGCTGCTCTCGATACCGATGCCGGTCGGGAGTGGCTGGCGGCCTATGACGCGGTCAAGGAGCCGTGGTTCAACTTCTCCGCCGGGACCGGCTTCTACCACTTCGATAAGTGCTGGATGGACTATCCCGAGATCCCCTATGGCGTCGTCCGCGATTACGTCCAGAAGATCGAAGCGGGGGAAGACATCTCTCGCCCGATCGAAGAGGTCACCACCGAACGAGATCGCATCGTCACCGAATACGCCGAACTACTCAATACCGATGAAGACCGGGAGACCTTCCAGGGCAAACTGGGGCTGGCCCGCACTGTCTTCCCCTATGTCGAGAACCACAACTTCTACATCGAGCACTGGGCGATGTCTGTCTTTTGGCGCAAGGCTCGCGAACTCGGCCGGATCTTCGTCAAGGAGAACTTCTTCGAGTCGGAGGAGGACATCTTCTTCCTACGCCGCGATGAGGTGGACGAGGCGCTCTACGACATGTACACCGCCTGGGCCGTCAACGCCCCCTCGGCGGGACCGCACCACTGGCCACCGATCATTGCCCACCGGCGTCGGATCTACGAGGCCCTCAAGAACTTCAACCCACCCAAAGCTCTGGGCGAGCCCCCAGCGGTGGTGACGGAGCCCTTCACCATCATGTTGTGGGGGATCACCTCCGATTCGGTGCAGAACTGGCTGGCGGCGCCGGAAGGGGCCGGGGAGCTTTCGGGCACCGCGGCCTCGGCGGGAACGGCAGAAGGACCAGCGCGGTTGGTGTTCTCCGCCGACGACATCGGCACGGTGGAAGACGGCGAGATTCTGGTGGCGCCCATTACCGCTCCCTCCTGGGCAACGGTCTTCCCCAAGATCAAGGCCTGCGTCACCGATATTGGTGGGGTGATGAGCCACGCCGCCATCGTGTGCCGGGAGTACGGGGTGCCGGCGGTTACCGGGACCGGCTATGCCACCAGAGAGATCAAGAACGGACAGATCATCAAGGTCGATGGCAACGCCGGCAAGGTGACCATCGTCAGTTGAAGCAGAGAGGAGTCGAGCGATGCTGAGCAAGGAGCAGAACGAAGCGTTGACCCGGGTCGGTCCGGGCACCCCGATGGGCGAACTGCTCCGGCGATACTGGTACCCGGTGGCCTTCCAGAAGGACCTGGACGAGTGGCCTATCAAGAAGGTGCGGCTCCTCGGAGAGGACTTCGCCCTGTGGAAGACCGCCCAGGGCGGCTACGGGGTGGTACAGGAGCGATGCCCTCACCGCAGTGCCTCCCTCGTCTACGGGGTGGTCGAGGAGGAAGGGATCCGCTGCGGCTATCACGGCTGGCTCTTCGACAACACCGGCACTTGCCTCGACCAACCGGCTGAGCCCGAGAACTCGGTGTTCAAAACCAAGATCAAGGCCTTCGCCGGCCATGCTCAAGCTCTGGGGGGCATGATCTGGATCTACATCGGTCCGGAGCCGGCGCCGGTCTTGCCCCGCTTCGACGTGTTCGTCGATCCCGGGTACAAGGACGTCAGCTACACGACCCTTCCCTGCAACTGGCTGCAGATCATGGAGAACTCCGTCGATCCTCATCACGTCGAATGGCTCCACGGGCGCTACTTCCAGTTCGTTGGAGAGCAGCGAGGCTTCCTCGCCCCACCTTCGTTCCAGAAGCGGCATCAGAAGATCGGCTTCGACCCAATGGAGTGGGGGATCCTCAAACGTCGAGTGCTGGAAGGGAACACCGAAGAAATGGACGATTGGAAGATCGGCCACCCCCTGGTGTTCCCATTTTCGATGCGGGTAGGAGGAGGCGGCATCGAGCAGATGCAGATGCGGGTGCCGATCGACGACACCCATTCCTGGGTCCTCTTCTACACCAGTCACCAGCCGCCTGGCCTGAAGGATTTCCCCGAACAGATCTACCCGGAGAGCTATGAGATCCCCTGGCTCGACGACAATGGCCAGCACATCGTCGACTACATCGAAGGTCAAGACATCATGGCCTGGGTGACTCAAGGCGACATCGCTGATCGCACGGCCGAACACATCGGCAAGTCCGACAGCGGGGTGATCATGCTGCGGCGGATGTTCCGTGAGCAGATGGCCCGGGTGGAGGCAGGGGAGGACCCAACCGTGAGCTTCATCCGTGACGAGCACGACCGCATCCCCTTACCTTGCGAGAAGGACAAGTTCGGGGTCAACTGGCTCGACTTCGCCCTTTCTTGGGCCGACATGGGCTCCACTCGCTACTCGCCTGCGCTGGACATCATCAAGAAGGTGCACATCGACGCCGCCGCCGCTCGAGGACAGCTACCGGGTCAAAACGGTGAACCCTCCAGCCCCTATGCGGACGTTCCCGGTCAGTAGGGACGACGGATGAAACTTCCGTCCCCCACCCCCGCCGACTATCCGAACCACATCGAGTCCCAAGAGCCGGTGCGGGGGCGGCGTTTGAGTGGTGCGCATTGGTGGGATCCGGATCGCCTCAACCATCTCGATGACCTTCCCCGGTTCTGCCCCCAATGTGGGCGGGCCATCATCGAGAACGGCGGCATCTCCGTCGAATACTGGGAAGCCGAGCAACGCATCTATCACACCTGGTGTCACAGCTGCGGGTGGGCGGGTGATATCGCCCGGGTCTATCGCGTGATCGGACATGAGGCGGAACATTGACGTTTCCCAATAACAGTCGGAGCTCTTGGCCCGTTGATCGAACCGGGTAATGAGGCTGCTGCTCGACTTGGGAGGCGTGGTCATCCGGACCCCGTTTGAGATGCTGGGCAAGATCGGTGACCCGGGCTGGACAGGCCCCTTCGATCCCAACCGCGACCATCTCTGGCAGGCGCTGCAGCGGGGGGAGATCAGCGAGCGCACCTACTGGTATCGCCGAGCCCGCCAATACCTGCCCAACGGCGGAATCAGCGACGAAGAGGCGCTGCAGCGGCTTTTCCGGGACCTGCTCGACCATCCCGAAGGCGAGGTGGTGAGGCCCGAGGTGGCCGCCTTGGTGCGAACGGTGCCGCGGCCGGCGGCGCTCACCAACGACATGGCCCACTTTCACTCTCCTGCCTGGGTGAATCGAATGACGGTCCTCGGCTACTTCGACCCTCTCATCGACCTCTCCCACCAGCCGTTCCTCAAGCCCGACCGCCGGGCCTTCGAAATGGCGGTCGGCCAACTCGAGGTGCCGCCAGCCGAGGTCTTGTTCGTGGACGACCAGCCCCAGAACCTGGCGGGGGCAGCTGCGGTGGGTATGAACACTCTGTGGTTCGACGTGAGAGACGTCACCGGCAGCGTGGCTCAGATCGAGGCGGAACTCCATGACCGCTGAAACGGCTGTGGTGGTGGGCGCTACCGGGGCCATGGGTTCGGCCATCAGCCGCGAGCTGGCCCAACGAGGTTTCCGAGTGGTGGCAGTGGCCCGCAGTGCCGACTCGCTGACCGAGCTAGCCGCCGAATCGAGGTTGATAGAACCCTGTCAAGCCGACATCGGCGACAACGCCTCCATCGGCATCATTCGCTCGAAGCTCGAGGGCCCGGTGCGGATGGCGGTCTTCGCCGCCGGGCTTCCGGTGCGGGGATCGATCGACACCATCGATCCCGATGCGCTGGTGCTGGGGGCCAACATCAAGCTGGGCGGGCTGGTCAGACTCCTCCATGCCGTGCGCGATCACCTGGGCCAAGGCTCCCGTTTCGTCACCTTTGCCGGCACCCTGGGGATCGAGCCGCGCCAACACGAGGCCGGCCCCGGTGCCATCAATGCCGCCGTCTTCAACGCGATGCGCCAGATCTCTCTGCTCTACGGACCCAAAGGAGTGACGGTTCACACCATCGCACCCGGGCCCACCGATACCCCCCGACTACGGCACATCCTCACCAACGTGGCGGCGGAGCGGGGGGTCGATTTCGAAACCGTCTACCGAGAGTACGTCGCCCAGAACTCACTGGGGCGGCTGGGGACCATCGAGGAGGTGGTGTGGGCGGTAATGCTGTTGCTGGAACCGCAGGCGGACCTGATGCATGGCGGCGTATTGCACCTCGACGCCGGAGGACTCCGGGGAATCAACTAGGCGTGAGACATGAGACGTGAGACGTGAGACGTGAGACGTGAGACGTGAGACGTGTGACGTGTGACGTGAGACGTGAGACGTGAGACGCGAGACGTGAGGCGTGTTGCTGGCTGATAGCTGACAGCTGGTAGCTATTTGGGCGGACCGCGGGGGTGGGGTTGGCGGATGAACCGTCGTCGTTGGGGGGGACTGTCGGGGTCGAGTCGGAAGCCGAGTCCGTGGATGACGACGTGATGGTGGAACCAACATAAGAGGGTGAGGTTTGATGGGTGGTGGCTGCCGCCTTGGGAGCGGGGAACAAGGTGGTGGGGTTGCAGCCGGTAACGAGAAGAGCAGCCATCCACCGTGCACACTCCCTGATCCCGAGCCCAGATGAGGGTGCGGAGGGCGGGGGGAATAGCTTCCCCCAGATCGGAGTAGTCGACCCGGTTTCCCTCTTGGTCAGCCACTATCACTCGGATTTGGCCAGTGCAGAGGATCTCTGACAACACATTGGGTCCTACCTTGGGTCCCGAGGAGAGGACCACTCCTGCTTCCCCCGAGGTGTCGGCGGCGAGTTGGGCGTCGACCAACACTTCTGCCACTACCACTTCCCGACCCGCAGCCTCTTCTGAGCCACCGGTCAAAGAGTCCAGAGCGAGGGAGGTCAAGGCGTCGGCCATCCGCTGCGACCGGTCTTCGCCTTCCAGACGGGGGAACTCTTCAGCACGGGCCAGGAGGGCTTTTTCTACGATTTGGCCGTCGGCTGCGGGGAGGCCCCCCCACAGTTTCCACCACGACTCATCCAGTGTGGGCTGCATAACCAGAAACCGGTCAGAAAACCCCTTGGCTTCGTCTTCA
>DATEDX010000053.1:0-12485 GCA_035281425.1 Acidimicrobiia bacterium | reverse complement strand
GGGGGGTGGTGCCCTTCCGGGGAAGGGGGAGATGAGACGTCGCCGGTTGACCGGTGATTGGGGGTCGAGACGGAATCCCATCATGTGGATAGCGACGTGATGATGGAACCAACACAACAAAACCAGATTGGAAGGGTCATGATTACCGCCTCGGTGGCGTTCTCTGATGTGATGGATCTGGAGACGATGCCGGGACCGGCACCCCTCGATGGAACACTGCCCCTGATCCCGTTTCCAGATCAAGGAGCGGATAGCGGGGGGAATCGTCTCCGCTAAAGGCGACACCCAAACCGTGTCTTGGTCGGTGCAGATCACCCGCACCTTGCCCTCACAGAGGATTTCGGTCAGGGTTTCGGGTCCCACCCGCAACCCACAAGCCACCGACACCCCCGCCTCCCCTCGAGTGGAAGCAGCCAACGAGCCGTCGATGAACACTTCTGCCACTGTCACCGCCCGCCCCCCAGACAACCCAGCAGTGGACCCGGTGAGGGCATCAGCACAGATCGAAGTCAAAGCGTCAGCCAACAACTGGCCTCGGGAACAACCCTCCCCCTCGGCCAGGGGAGGGAAACTGTCAGCCCGAGCATTGAGCGCCTTCAACACCAACTCCCCATCGGTCCCATACAACTGACCCCACACCTTGACCATCTGCGAGTCCCGGCAAGGCTCCACCACCAAAAACCGGGAATCGTGAGAAGCCGCCTCCGCCACCGCACCAACCCTTCGATGCTCCTCCACCAATCCCCACAACCGACCCAACGAAAACCCAAAAGCCGCCTCCTCCACTACCTCTGCCGAGGCTCCCGCCTGGACCAGCTTGGCCAAATGAGAAGCCCGATCCAAACCCCAACCCCCCCTCGCCATCTCCTCCCACAGCCAAGAATGACGAGACACCACCGCCAACCGATGCGCCGTCTGAACAGACACATCCAACTTCCTAGAAACCCAGTCTTCTATCCCCCGATCCCCCTCCGCCTCATCTATCCCCAACTCCCGCAGCTGGTCGATGATCTCCGCCTGACGGGCTCGCCGCCCCCGGATCTCTGCTTCGATCGACACCAACTCGTCGACCAGACCGGAGGTCACCCCCTCCCAACCCCCATCAAACCCTTCCACACCCTGG
Source organism: Acidimicrobiia bacterium (assembly GCA_035281425.1). Lineage (GTDB taxonomy): Bacteria > Actinomycetota > Acidimicrobiia > Spongiisociales > ZC4RG35 > JAICND01. The sequence goes on along the minus strand of DATEDX010000053.1, from coordinate 11,362 downwards.
AACATGTGTTCGAGTATATCCACCAACCTCCACAAAAACAACCCCCCAACACCCCCAACCAGCGAAAAATATCGTATAATCCTGAATTATCCGGAGAGGAGTTAGGTGCGCGTCTCGGGCCCAATCGACAAGGCCGCATCCTTCGGATCGAGCAACTTGCGATCGGACCCCGCTTGGACACGGGCTGACCGAGCGTGGACCCAACTCCACATTGCCGGCGTCAGAGTGGTTGGCGGCGGGATTGTTGTGAAGGGAGAGTTCGAAATCAAGGATGCAATGCCTGGAAAGGCTTGATGACTAGGCGCGGGTTGCATGGTGCCAGTCACTCGGTCGTTCCTGCAGGTCGGCTCCTACGCTAGAGCGCACCGCCCGTCAATAGATTGGATGGAGATGTAGAGGACGATCAAGGCGATGAGGGTGGCGATTCCATCGGCGTGACTTATTCGGTGCTCTGGCCCCGATGCTTTCTTCGCCACCAGGCCATGGCCAGGACGATCAACACAACGGGTATGACGGTCCCCAAGAGCGACCAGACAGGCTCAGCGGGCAGCGGCGACTCGACCGTGATCACTTCATCCAGGATCAGTGCGCCCACAACGCCACCCATTATCGACCGCGAAAGAAATCTTTGCCGTCTGCGGCATACTTGAGCCGTCACTGGCACACGTCGTTGACCTCGATATCGAGCGATTGAATCAGCTGCAGCGAGCGGGCCTTGATAGGCGACGGTGGCGACGGCAGACGGCAGTGGGCAACTTCGCGCGGCTCCATCGATCGCACATTCACCCGCTCGGAGTAACTCGCAGGTACCGCATGGGTGGGTCGTACCGGGTGGGGCGCTATGAGTAGGGGCCGGCCTCCCATCAAGCCTTAGCGGACGCCTCGGCCGTCCTGGCACGGTTGCGGATGTCTGCAGCTCGCTGTTCGACGGCACGCAGATGCCTCACAAGCCAATCAAGCGCTGCCGTTGGGTCCGGGCCTGCCATTTCCAACTTGACCGTCTGACGATCTCGCTCTACCTCGAGCATGTGGGAAGTCAGGACGGCCTCTTGCTCAACCATCATGGCGTGGGCGGCCATCCAATACCGATCCGGTGGAATCGAGAGCGGTACTTCGAGAATTGGGCCCTTGCGCCTTTCGTTCCAACCAAGCACAAGGAGGGGACCGGAGACTCGCGGTTCACTCGCACCTACCACTTGTTCCACGACTGTAGAGACGAGTTTTTAGGGCGGCCAAATGTACTTGCTGCCTCGCTGACCAATCCGCGACTTGATATTGCACCCACAAAACCAAACAGGCCACACAGGCCCCGACCTTCTCCCACCGACTCAACCTGGTCTTCGCCGCACCCGTCGCAAAGGTTGAGGAGTGCCAAAAGGCGGTACTGGCAGCAAGCAGTGGACAAGGCGGGTCTAGCGGGCACCCCATTCCATGCGCTGCGTCACAGTCACGTCGCTTGGCTGGTCGAGCAGGGAACTCACGTCAAGGCGATCCAGCCCTTCTCGGTCACGCGAGCGTCGATGAACATGTGGCCACATCCTGCCCTCACTCGACGACCTTGTTGATGACCTCGACCGGGCTTGGAGGAAGCGCGGCCAGGTTGCTGATGCGAAAGTCCTTGAGATCTGCCGCACCGCTAACAAAGATCGCGTCCGAAAGCCGCGTCCAGGCTCGACGCAATCCCGAGGTCAAAGCAGAAACCCCGGTACCAACAGGGCATCCTCCGTGGGCGTTGACGGGCTCGAACCGCCGACCTCTTCCTTGTAAGGGAAGCGCTCTTCCAGCTGAGCTAAACGCCCTGGCGGCAGGTGATTCTAGAAATGAGCCGCCCGCCCCCCCATCCATTCGTCAACTTTGGAGTAGTAGCGGCCGATAGTGGTTACAACAGATCAAGGGGATGGGCGGCGGCAGGCCGAGGCCTACCGCGCACGCCCGGACCAAGCCAGATTTTCCAGGAGACCATGAGCAAATTCATCGACGGCGACTCCAGCGAAGAGGCCATCCGCCAGTACCTCGACGGAATCGGCACCTACGCGCTGTTGACCGCCGAAGAAGAGGTGGTGCTGGCCAAGGCCATCGAACGCGGCCGGCGGGCCGAAGCCACCCTCAAGAACGACGATTCCCCCCCGGCCGAGCGAGACAAGCTTCAGTCCCTGGTCGACTCCGGGGAAATGGCCCGTCGCCGCTTCATCCAGGCCAACCTTCGGCTGGTGGTCTCGATCGCCAAGCGTTATCCCAACTCCGGGCTTCCCTTCCTCGACCTGATCCAGGAGGGCAACTTGGGTCTGATTCGGGCGGTGGAGAAGTTCGAATACCGCAAAGGCTTCAAATTCTCCACCTATGCCACCTGGTGGATCCGTCAGGCCATCACCCGGGCGATCGCCGACAAGAGCCGCACCATCCGGGTGCCGGTGCACATGATGGACACCATCACTCAGATGCAGACCGCCGAGAACACCTTGATCAAACGTTTGGGTCGGGCTCCCACGGATGAGGAGATCGCAGAAGAGGCCGGCCTCACCGTCGGCAAGGTCAGGGAGGCCAAGCGGGTAGCACCCGAACCCATCTCTCTCTTCGAACCGGTGGGAGAAGACAATGCCACCATCGGCGACTTCATCGAAGACCAAGACGCCACGCTTCCTTTTGAGTTGGTGGTGGCTCGCCTCAACCAGGAAGATCTCCGCCAAGTGCTGAGCCGGCTCAACGAGCGGGAGCGTCAGGTGATCGAGATGCGTTACGGCCTCGGCAACCAAGAGCCTTTGACCCTCGACGAAGTGGGACGGTATTTCAATGTGACCCGGGAGCGCATCAGGCAAATCGAATCCAAGGCCCTTGCCAAGATGCGTCATCCCGCCAACCCCGGCAAGCTGCGGCGACTAGCCGTCGGGTAACCGGAGTCCGGGTAGCGGATCGGGGCCCAGAAGGTGGGACCGGGCCCCGATTCGGTCATCTCAGGCCGAGCGGACCAGTTCGATTAGATCCTGGCGGCTGGCCTCCAGCGGTAGTTCGGCTTCGGAACGCCGGGGCCGCCCACGGCCCCGTTTTCGGTGGAAAGCCTGGCCATCCCAGAAGATGACCCCTCCCCACACGCCCCAATCCAGGTTCTCGGCCAGGGCCAATTCCAGGCAGGGCCGCCGCACCTGGCATCCGGCGCAGATGCGCTGAGCCGCCGCCAATTCGTCGGGTCGTTCGGAGAAGAACAGCTCGTGCTGGCCGCTTCCCACGCAGTTTCCTTGTTGCAAGATCTGGTTCATGTCGGGTTCCTCTCATCGGATTGCGGCCAACAAAAAGGCCGCCGGATGGTGGTCGGCGGCCTCGGGGGTTGATACCTAAGAGAGTTTCACTCGAGGTGAGGCCGCCTACGGGTAGTGGAGACGAAGAGCTTGTTGGCAGTAACCGGGGCCATTGCCAGCTCGCGCGCCTGCCCGGCTCCACTAGGGAGCACAATCGCCGTCAAATGCAGACGCAGTCTCAAAAGGGCCTCTCAGAACTCGACCGGCCCACAGTACGCAGGCTCAGCGGGGGGTGTCAAGGCAATTTATGCAGGGGCTGCATGACTAGCCCACCGCTTCCAGCAAGGCGTCGAGCCCTTGAGTCCGGCGCCCACCGAGGTCAACCCGTAGCACCCTCCGGCCCCGATCGCGCAGGGCGAGGTAGTCGCCCAGGGCTTGAGCGGCGATCAATCGCCCGAAGGTGGTGGCGGTCTCCGGGACCGGCAGGTCGCGCTCGGGCTCATCTACCAACTGCAGAAATACTCCGTTGCCCGGCCCGCCTTTATGGAATTGCCCGGTGGAGTGGAGGAAGCGGGGACCGTAACCGAGCGTGGTAGGTAGGCCGGCCCGGTTTCCGATCTTGTGACGTAGTTGGGCGAGAAGGGCGGCTTCTTCCTCTACCCGAGGGAAATAGGCGTGGATGGCGAGGTAGCCGCCGTCGATCATCATGGCCAGCAGATCGTCGAGCTGGTCGGCCAGGACCGGGGAGAAGGTGTCGGTCAGGTCGACCCGGGCCGGTTCGCTCTCCAGTGCCTGGCGGGCATGGCGTTTGGCCGCTTCGACATCCGGCTGATTGAAGGGATGGACCGAAAGTACCTCCCCCGCCACCGCGGTGGCGATCTCTGCCGCCATCATCTCCTTGGCCAGCTGCTCCGGTTGGTCGACCTCCCGGCGGATGACCGGATGGCCCGCCGGCGATGCCGCCACCGGCTGACCCAGTCCTCTGATCTCGAGGAACAGTCGATCGAGGGAATATCGATCGAGGGGTGGCTCCCCCACCACCGGCAGGATGCCCCGGCCGTCTTTGCCCAGGCTCTCTGCCACCAGTTGTTCCACCCAGTCGGGATAGGCACGCAATCCCGGCGAGGTGTGAATCGTCAGCTTGTTGATGCCGTCCTGGGCGAACTGGCCCCACTGCAGGCCGAGCCTCACGCTCTCCTCCCAGTCGACCCTCTCTGCTTCCTCCAGCAAGGCGGCGATGTCGATTCCCACCAGCGCTGCCGGCAACAGGCCGAAGGGAGTTAAGGCGGAGAACCGTCCCCCCACGTCGGACGGAGCGGAGACGACGGCTCGAAATCCCCGCTCCACTGCCAGTTGCTCCAGCGGAGTACCGGGATCGGTGATGGCCACAAAATGGCTGCCGTCCCCACCGGTCTCCTCCCAGAAGTAGCGGAAGCCGGAAAGGGTTTCCAAGGTAGTTCCCGACTTTGAAGACACCACGAACAGGCTGCGACCGAGATCAATCGCCATCCGCGTCGCCGATACTGCTTCGGGGTGGGTCGAGTCGAGAACTTGCAGTCGGGGATATCCGGCTTGAGGGGGAAAGGTGGCGGCGAACACCTCGGGCGCCAGCGACGATCCTCCCATCCCCAGCAGCACCACCTGATCCACCCCCTCGACCAGGGTCTTGGCCAGCGCCTCCAGCCGACCGACCTCTGGCGCCATGGTCTCGGGAAGCCGCAGCCAGCCGAGGCGGTTGGCCAGCTCGGGAAGGTCCGGCGGTCCCCAGATGGTGGGGTCGCCGCTTCGTAGGCGGGGAACCAGCTCCTCAACGGTCATACGGGTCACAACAGCTGGCGAGTATGGCAGGCCATCTCGTCCCTTACTCAAGCCCGGCTACCGTCCCGCTCGTGCTTCCTCGCTTGATCGCCAGCACCCTGGGGATCGTCTTGGCAGGCCTCGGTTTGGCCAAACTGCTGCTTCGATCCCGGATCGCACCCCACCTCGACGAGATCGATGTAGCCGTGGTGGCCGGCCGCCGCCGGCTTCGCCCCGGGGGCGGCCCCTTCCTTGGAGCCACCGTCTTGGTCGTCGCCGGCACCGCTGAACTCGATCTTCGGCAGGTGGCGCCCGCCCCCACCGGGGTGGAGGTGGCGGTGACCCTGATCGCGGCCCGTCTGCATCTGGTGTTGCCGCCCGACTGGACGGTGGTGCCGTCGATCCAGGGGACCTGGGCTCCGCTGAAGGACGGGGCACCCGATGGGGGCGACGATCGTGTCAGGGTGTGGCTGCACGGCCGGGCCTGGCTGTCCCGGATCTACGTGCGGAGGGATCCGGCTCCCCCGGCGGTCGCCTGACAGGAGCGCTTAAACGATGCGGCGATCGCTGGCCCAGCGGGCCAGCTCATGGCGGCTGGACAGCTGCAGTTTGCGGAGCACAGCGGAGACATGGGTCTCGATGGTCTTCACCGACAGGTTGAGCCGGGAGGCCACCTGCTTGTAGGCGAAGCCCCGAGCGATAAGCCGCAGCACTTCACGCTCCCGTGGGGTGAGCTGGTCGAGGTCGGGATCTACCTCCACCGGCAGGGCCCCGGCGAAGGCGTCGAGCACAAAGCCCGCCAGCCGGGGGGAGAAGACGGCGTCGCCGGCCTTGACCCGTTCGATCGCCTCCGCCAGCTCGGCCGGGCCGATGGTCTTGGTCACATACCCACGGGCCCCGGCTCGGATCATGGCGATGACATCTTCGGCGGCATCCGAGACGGATAAGGCGAGAAACTTGACATCCTCGTTCACGTCGCTCACCGCTTTAATCACCGCCACCCCGCCTCCCCCCGGCATATGAACGTCGACCAAGGCCACTTGGGGCCGGGTGGCCAGGATCTGTTCGATGGCCTGGTCGACATCGGAGGCGGAACCCACGATGTCGAAACGCTGATCGAGCTCGGCTCTGACTCCGGAGAGGAAGAGGTGGTGGTCGTCAACCAGGAACACCCGGATCATGATTCTCTTCCGGTGGCCGTGACTCCGGGCAACGTGAGGTGCACCTCGGTCCCCTCCCCGGGCGACGAGTGAACCTCAGCTACTCCCCCGTGTCGCAGCATCCGCCCCACTATCGAGTCGGTGATGCCCCGACGATCTTCCAATACCTCACCCTGATCGAAGCCTTTGCCCTGGTCGGTGACCCATACTTCGGCCCGCTCCCCCTCAATCTCGAGATAGACCGAAACCCAAGGTTCGCCGGAATGTTTGGCGGCATTGACCATGGCTTCGGTGGCGGCCGCCACCATCGCCCGGGTGCGATCGTCGAGGTTGGCGTCTCCCACCGTCACCACCTCCACCACCACGTTGTGGTCTCTCTCCACCCGGGCGGCCGCTGCCTCCAGCGCCGCCGACAAGTGGTGGGCCGAGTCAATGGGTGCTCGGCCATAGAGCCAAGCTCGCAACTCCCGCTCCTGGGCCCGGGCCAGCGTGGCCATCCGCCGGGGATCGTCGGTGCGCTGCATCAGGGCCAGGGTCTGCAACACCGAATCGTGGAGATGGGCGGCGACTTCGGCTCGTTCCTCCTGGCGGATCCGCTCCCGACGTTCCCGGGTCAGTTCCTCGCCGAGGCGAAGGATCAGAGGGCCAAAGGCGATCAGCAGTCCCACCCCCGTCACCACCACCGCCAGCAGAGTCACCCCGAATTGGGCGAAGGCGCCAACCGAAGCGAAGAGCAGCGACAGCCCTCCCCCTACCAGAGCTAAACCGATCAGCAGCCGGAACACGGAGACCCCTCCGCTGCGACCGGGGATGATGATGCGGGCGATGGATGGTGTCTCGGAGCGGTCCCAGAGCGCTGCCACCCCGAAGGAAACCGCCGCCACCACGGCGGTGGTGCCCGGCTGGGGAACCGCTCCGTTCTGAGCGAGGATCCACAGCCCGGCAAGGAACGCCAGGGCCAAGCCTACGCGCTGGCGGAAGTCGGTGACCCGTGCGGTGCGGTCGTCCTCCATCTCGTAGGTGAGCCACCAGATCAGGCCATATGCGACCACCCCTAGACCCCAGAGGGTGCTGAGGGTGACGAAGGCGGCGCGGACGTAGCCATCATCTACCCCAAGGCGATCGGCGAGGCCGCCGGCCACCCCGGCCAGGACCCGCGGCTGGCGACGCCGGTGCAGTTGGAAACGGTGGGCGAAATCGGCCGGCGACATCAGGTAGATGTTGGCACCACCCAAGGCAGGTGGACAATGGGTGACGACCCTGAGCGGCGCCCTCTCTTCGGGGGCTTCCCCGGGGATGTTCCCGATGGACAGATCGTGGTAACCGACCTCATCATTTGAGCCATGGAAACCCCCATCGACAGTTCCGCCTCGCCGCCACCTGAAGTTGATCCCGCAAGCCTCCCCGACGAATCACCCCGCGTCTCGACGGCTCCGGGGCCTCTGGTTCGTCCTCAAGAGGGCCGCTGGCTGGCCGGGGTGGCGATCGGCGTCGCTCACCGGCTCGGCATACCTCCCTGGGTGGCCCGTCTGCTCTTCTTCCTGGCCTTCGCCAGCGGCGGAGTGGGCCTCTTCCTCTACCTCGCCGGGTGGCTGCTGATCCCAGCCGAAGGGGAGCCGGACTCGCTGGGCCAGCGATTGGCCCGCCGGGTGGAAGGCACCCAGGCCTGGTTCGGGATCGGGTTGGTGATCCTGGCCGGAGCGATCATCCTCAACATGCTCCCCTTCGTCGATGCCGGGCTCCTGGTCCCGACCATCCTCCTCGTGTTAGGCATACTCCTCTACCGCAACGAGCTTCCTCGTCTGTTTGCCTCCACCAGCCAGAAGACCGAAGCCGGTGAGAGTGGAGAGGGCGCTCCTCCCGCCGGTCCCCCGGCCAGGGTCACCACCCCGCCCCGCCCGGTTCGTCCCCCCCAACCTCCCTCGCCCCTGGGCCGCATAACCCTCGGACTTGCCCTCCTGGGGAACGGCGCCCTCTTGGTGGCCGATCGCGCTTCACCCCTGGTCGAGGCCAATTGGCGGCACTACCTGGCCGTCACCCTGGTGGCCTTGGGCTTGGGGCTCTTGGTGGGGAGCCGCTACGGCCGCGCCCGCTGGTTGATCCCGTTAGGGATTATCTCCTTCCCTTTCCTGGTGGGAGCCACGGTCTGGGAATACACCGAAGTGGGCCGCGACGAATATCTCACCGTCGAGTCCTTCAGCCAGTTTCCCCTGGTCCTCGAGCGTGGCACCGGCCGCCTGACCATCGATCTCACCCAGCTCGACTGGGACGGCCAGGCAGTTGGTGTCGACGCCTCCATGTCCGCCGGACAAATCGACTTCCTGGTGCCCGAAACGGTGGGCGTCGACTTCACCGGCGAGGTCGGCATTGGAAGCTTTGGAGGAAGTTTCGGCGGCGGGATGGGGGGCTTCGGAGTGGAGCAGGACTTCGAAACGGAAGGCACTCGCGGCTTGGTTGCGATCGATGCTGAGGTCGGTGTCGGCGCCATCAGTGTGCTGCTTCAGTACGACGAGCAGCAGCTCTTGTTCCCGGAAGCCGGTGACCTCTTCCTCGATATCGACGACGAATCCTTGCTCGACGAACGCTACTTCACGCCGGACGGCAGCATCGCCCTCGACCTCTCGCGGCTGCACCTCTCCGAGGATCGCTATTTGCGGCTCGAGGCTCCGTTGGGCCCGGTCACGGTGGTGGTCCCCGACGGCATCTCCTACCGGGTCCGCGCCTACAGCGATGTCGGCGCCATCAACCTGTTCGGTGAACAACTCGGGGAAGGCGGCACCGTCAGAGCAGACAGCATCCAGAGCGGAGCCGGACCGGTCCTCGAGCTCGAAATCATCACCAGCGAAGGCGACATCACCGTCATCACCGAAGGAGAACGTTCATGAACGAGCACCGTTGGGACCTGGTCTCATTGATCTTCGGTCTCTTGTTCGTGGTGGTAGGGCTGGCCTTCCTGGTACCGGCTTCGGGTGAAGAACTGGCCCGGACCCTGGTCCAAGTAGTGGGCTGGGGTGGACCGGTGTTGGTGGTCGTTGCCGGGCTGGCCCTGATCTTGCCCTCGCTGCGCCGCACCAAGACGGCCACTCCCCCCGAACCACCGGGCGATCTAGAAGTCGACCTCTAGTCGGAGTTGGCCTGGTTGATGAGGTCCTGTTTCAGCCGGGCCAGCTCTTCGGTCAGCGACACGTGATAGACGTGGGGGTTGACTAACCGCCTCACCCCGGGGTCGAGCCGCTCCAGATCGGCTACCCGCCGAGCTTGAGCTGCCACCACCTCCTCGTGGGGAGTGGGTAGTGCGTTGGTGGCCACGGGGTGAATCAACTCCTCGATCCCGCTCACCCGCTCGGCGCTGAGGGTGCGATGGACTCCGCTTTGGGTGGGGTGGTGGAGGTGAAATGGCGCCTGAGGCTGTTCCTCTGCCAGGGCGAGGAGGTCGACGGTGGCGATCCCCCGCTGGTCATAGATGCGCCAGGCTTTCTTAGCCCCGGGCGTGATCACCTTGGCCGGAGTGTCGGAGACCTTGATGGCCGGCTTCCATTCACCCTGATCTTTGATCGAGACCAGCTTGTAAACACCGTCGAGATAGGGGTCACCTTGCGAGGTGGCCAGCCGGGAGCCGACCCCGTACACCAGCCTTTTGATGAGGTGGTCGGGGTCGACGCCGTAACGGGGTGCCTCGTCGGCGATCTGCTCGAGGATTTGCCAAATGGTGATCTCATCGAGTTCAGACGAGAGGACGATGGAGGTGTCGTCGAACCCTGCCCGGTTGAGCATCTCCGCCGATCGCACCGCCAGGTGGGCGAGGTCGCCCGAGTCGAGGCGGATTCCGATCGGCCGGTGTCCCTGGCGGCGAAGGTCTTCGAAGACGGTGATGGCATTGGGAACCCCCGACTCCAGGGTGTCGACGGTATCCACCAGGAGCAGGCACTCGTCGGGATAGACCTCGGCGTAGGCCTGGAAGGCCCCCAGTTCGCCAGATCCCAGGGCCATGAAAGCCTGCACCATGGAATGGGCGTGGGTGCCCCGGGGGAGGAACCCCAACTCGTGGGAGCGTCCCACCAGGGAAGACGCTGCGGCACCCCCGATTAGGGCGGCCCGGACCACGGAGTGGGCACCCGAGCCCTGGGCCCGGCGGGCGCCGAACTCGAGCACGGTCCCGCCCCGGGCAGCTTCCAGCACCCGGGAGGCCTTGGTGGCAATGAGGGTTTCGAAGTTGATGTGGTTGAGGAGGGCGGTCTCGATCAGCTGCGCATAGAGGAGCGGGCCTTCCACCACGGTGAGGGGAACGCCCGGATGCACCACCCGCCCCTCCGGAATAGCACTGACCTCGAGGCCGCCGAAGTCGGGGTTGCGGCGCAGATAGTCGAGGAAGTCTTTGGCAAAGAGCGATCCGCCGTCAAGGGTGGGATGGTGGGCCAGCACGTCCAATTCGAAGTCGTCGAAACGAGCGTTGTTGAGCCAGTCGACGAAGGTGCGCAACCCGGCAGCGATGGCATATCCGGCCTGGTGGCTGCCGTAGTCGGGATAGCTGCGGAAGAAGTGTTCAAAACGGGCGCCTTGCTCGTGGAGGCCCTGGCGGAAATACAGCTGGGCCATGGTGAGCTGGTATTGGTCGGTAAGGAGGACATCGCCGGCGAGATGGTTCTGCACCCCGCTATCTAACCTCATGCGATGCCGGCCGTTCGCCGCACGCCGTTGATGGTGGCGTTCTGGAAGCTCCACCGATTCATCTACCGAGCCAGCGACGGCCGGATCGGCGGGCAATTCGGGCCCGGCCGTCAACTGCTTCTGACCACCACTGGGCGCCGCAGTGGAGAGCCACGGTCGGTCGCCCTCACTTTCATTACCGAGGGTGAATCTCTGGTCGTGGTAGCCACCAACGCCGGCGAGCCGGATCATCCCGCCTGGTGGCTCAACTTGTTGGCGAATCCCCGGGCGCGGGTCCGGGTTGAACGTCGGGAGCGGGAGGTCACGGCCGAGGAAATCCCTGAACCTGATCGAAGCCGGCTCTACCGGCGTTTCATCGATGAAGTCGACCGAAGCTACGCCGAGTATCTCGCTCGCACCGAACGGGCCATTCCGGTGGTCCGGTTACGGACCATCAGGTGAAGAATGTCGGGAGTTCTGCTCCACCTGCGGGAGTTGGCGGCAGGCGGAGGGAATTTCGGATTC
>DATEDX010000052.1:0-3550 GCA_035281425.1 Acidimicrobiia bacterium | reverse complement strand
TCCGAGCAGCTACAGAGACGGTCGGTGTGGATCTTCTCCAGTGGACCCATCGGGGACCCGCCCAAACCGGAAGAAGGCCCGGTGGACGTCACCGGCGTTGTCGCCAGCACCAAAGCTCGGTCGCACCGCCTATTTGCCGGCAAACTCGACAAGGCGAAGTTGGGGTTCGCCGAACGGGCCATCGTTACCGCTCTTCATGCCCCCTACGGCGACTTCCGCCCTTGGAACGACATCGAGGCCTGGGCCGAGGAGATTGCCTTCGCCCTGGCCGAGCTTCCCGTTTTTGGCGCGTAAAGGTGACGCTGGAGCGTCATCTTTACGCGCCAGAAACGCCGGGAGGGACGACTAGCGCCACCGGTCCCCAGCTGTTCCTGACCACTTCGGTAGCCACGCTGCCGAGCAGGATCTTCTGCATTCCCCGACGTCCATGGGTGGCCATGACCAGCAAAGTGGCAGCGTCTTCACCGAACATTTCGAGTAACGCCCGCGACGGCGACGAGGAGTGCAGAACCTCCCATTCCAGCTTGAGATGAGAACCGGCCAAGCCCTTGGCGAGATTGTGCACATAGGTGTGTTCGAACGCTGCTACGTATTCGGGGAGACCCGAAGGCACCACCTGTACCAGCCAGAGGGGAACTCCCAGTGCCGCCGCCCATCTCACTCCCTCCCCGAGGGACAACTCGGAAAACTCTGATCCGTCGACACACGCCACCACTCTGACGATCGCCATCGGTGACGCCGCTTCGGGGCCGAAGGCGACAATGCTGCGACGATGCTGGCTGACGAGTGAAAGCGCCGTCGATCCGAGGACGGCGCTGCCCACCCCTCCCCGTCCGTGGGTCCCCAGGCAGATGACGGCGCTACCCAGTTGGGCGGCATAGGCAGCCGCCGCCGCGGCGGGGGTCTCCGAGCCGGGTACTTCCTCAACGACCAGCTGATGCTCCATATCGCCCAAGATCTCCTCCACCAGCGATCGGACTTCTGACTCATCGCTGCGGACGGACAGAGCATGAAAGACATGGAGGGCCGCTCCAGTTTGGGCGGCCAACCTGGCCCCTCCTCGGAGACCGAGAGTGGACAAGTCGGAGCCGTCGGTGGTGGCGATAATCGCCCGGTATGGCGGTTGGATCTCCATCGTGTCAGTCATTGTTGAGCATCTTTAACCTGGCAACGGCCCCCTCTGGGCAGGGTCCAAAGACCCTGTTCGTGGTGACTTTGCCATCTTCAGCCCGGTTGGCGAGTCCGGCAGGCTAACGACGGAAGGAGAGATCGATGCAAGTCAGCGAGCTCATGACCGGCCCCGCCGGCACCTGCGGGCCCGACGCCACCGTGGCGGAGGTCGCCCAAAAGATGTCGGAGGGGGAAATCGGATCACTGGCGATAGCCAAAGACGGCGCGTTGCTCGGGATCGTGACCGAGCGTGATGTGGTGAGAGCGGTGGCGGCAGGTCTGAGTCCGGCTACCACTCTGGTCGCCGAGGTGATGACCCCCAACCCCGACTCCCTGGAACCCGATGTCTCGGTGGAGGATGCCGCCAACTGGATGTTGGCGGCCGGTTACCGCCATCTCCCCGTGGTCGAAGGAGATCGGATCATGGGAATGATCTCCATGAAAGACCTGATGTGGGCGTTGACCGACCGGGGGACACCGGAGGAGAAATGAGCGCCAAACCGTCCGAAGCTCCAGCACCAATCCGTCTGGTCCTCGTCGACGACCACGAGTTGGTCCGCCACGGCCTTCGCTTCGTGTTGGAGGCACAAGGCGGTATGGAGGTGGTCGGCGAGGCAGCCACCGTGGCCGAAGGGATCCGCCGGATCCGTTTTGACTCTCCCGACGTGGCGGTGGTCGACTTGGATCTGCCCGACGGCTCGGGAATCGATGTCTGCCAGCGAGTGGTGAGCGAGATCCCCGAGACCAAGGTTCTCATCCTCACCGGCTTCGCCGACCGGGAGTCATTGCAGCGAGCCCGGCAGGTAGGTGCCGCCGGTTTCCTCCTAAAAAAGGTAGGAGACAACCAACTGGCCGATGCCATCAGGAAAATCGTTGCCGGTGGTTCCGGCTTCGATGACGCTCCCGCCGGCCAACCCGAGGAGGACCCGGTCGTGGGGCGGCTGACCGAGCGAGAGCAGACCATCTTGGAACTGATGACCGAGGGCAAGACCAATCGGGAGATTGCCGCCCAGCTGTTTCTCGCCGAGAAGACCGTTAAAAACTACGTGTCGAACCTGCTTATGAAGATGGGCATCAAACACCGAGCCGGGGCGGCCGCCTACTTGGCTCGGGTGCGGGCAACGGAGCAGGTCCACTTTCCGCCCGCCTCCTGGCAGCAACCGTCCAGGCGCTAAGCCCCCGGCAGGTACAGATACCCAGTCGCGCAGCTGGGGCCCCGCTGTGAATTGGGACCCCAACCGCGACTCGATCTAAAGCGACCGAATTAAGCCACTGGGTGTCTCCGGCCGATGGCGCCGACGACCACCGCCAGCCCGATCGCCACCAAGCTCAAGGGTGCCAGGAGCCTGAAGTCCGACCACTGGAAGCTCCACCAACCGAGAGCTTCGAAGGTGAACGCAGCGCCAATGGTCAAGTAGACAAGACCGGCAAACAGTGTTCCAAGATGCATTCTCATCGAGTCACCTCAATCGATCCGGCCCCGACCTCCAGATCCAGGCTGAGCCGGATCGGGGCAGTTAGGAAGCCATCGCTACGGTACTCACGGCTCACTCCGACCCCGTCGGTGCGCTGCCCGAGCAAGTTGACTTCGCCGGCACCGGTAGTGGCGTCAACGTCGACCGGGACTTCCGCCGGTAGCAAAACCGTCAGCTCCCCAGCCCCCACCTCCACCGACACCGATGCCTCGTCGGCTAACCGTAGGTCGCTGAGGTCGAGCACGAGATTGCCCATGCCGATCCGATATGTCGTTTCCAATTGCGACTCTTCGGTAATCCGGAAGTGGCGATCTCCCACCCCACCCGCAAAAGGAGTGAGCGGAACGGCGGCGGCGATGATGACAGCGATGGTGATAAGGACGCCCATCGCCACCAGCCCGCTATGGGGTCCATCGCGGGACCCGAGAATCAAGCCGAGGCCGATAACCATCAGCATGGCCGGCAAGACCACGGCGGCCCGAACCTCGAGGACGCCGGCAAGATCCAGCGTCCAAAGCAGGCCGAGCCCAATGAAAGTCACGCCCAGCAGTATCGATCCAAATCCTCTCCGTTTGATGGGAGCAGGAGTCGGAGCCTCGAGGACCGGGGCGCGGTCAAGAGTTTCCACGATTTCTCCCTGAGTAGATGAGACCTAGGCCAGCAACGATCACCGCCGCCGGCCACATGAACCGGTTGAACCAGGGGGCAAGGTTGTTGGCTAGGAAGACCAGTCCTACCCCAATCAGAACCAGGCCCGCAATCAGGGGACCATGGGCGTCGAGGTGACTACGGGTGGGTCCAGCATCGTCGGCTCCGCCCTCTGGCATAGCGATCCAGGCGATCAAATAAAGCAGAAGCCCGGACCCTCCACCGATAGCGAGAACCACGAAGGCAAGTCGAAACCA
>DATEDX010000051.1:0-4345 GCA_035281425.1 Acidimicrobiia bacterium | reverse complement strand
TGATGGTGACCGCCCTCCTGGCGTTCCCGGTCTTGTATGCCTTCTGGGGCAGCCTGTTCAACACCGAGCGGATCGGTGGGCCGCAGTTCTTCGTCGGTCTGGACAATTACACCGACCTCTTCTCCGATCCGAGCTTTGTGGCTTCGATCGGCAAAACCTTCGTCTTCGTGGGAGGGGTGCTGGCGCTCGGTATGGCGCTGGGGCTGATCTTCGCCTTCGCCCTCCATCGAGCCACCGGTGGGCTTCGTTTCCTCCGCGGGTTGACGGTGGTGCCCTACCTCGTCTCGGGGATTGCCACCGCGGTGATCTTCCGGCTCATCCTCAATCGTGACTTCGGGCAGGTGAATCGCGCCCTCGAGTTCTTAGGGTTGCCGCCCCTCTCTTGGTTCTCGGATCCAAATCTGGCCATGCTCGCCTCGATCCTGGCCCAGGTGTGGGCCGACCTTCCCCTAGCCGTGCTGCTCATCCTCGGCGGTTTGCAGACGGTGGACCAGGAGCTGTTGGACGCCGCCGACGTCGATGGTGCCAGCGGCTGGACCCGAGCTTTCAAGGTGTCGATTCCACTCATCACCCCACAGCTGGCGCTGGCCACCATTCTTCTCAGCTACCAGGCGCTGACTTCGCTCGGGGTGATCATCGCCCTCACCGGAGGGGGGCCGGTCAACGCCACCCGCACTCTCCCCATCGCCCTCTATGAGGCCGCCTTCGTCGATCTCGAGACCAACCGGGCCTTGGCCATCGTGGTGGTGATCCTCCTCATCAACGCCTTGCTGACCCTTCTCTACGTGCGCATCTCTCGACGCTACGACCTGGACCAGCGATGACCGGAGAGGCGATGCCGGTGAAGAGCACAACATGGGCCCCGAACCTGGCGCTGGGGAGATGGCGGCGCCGGATCCGAAGGCTGGTGGTCTCGATCCCGCTTCTGGTCCTGGCGGTATGGACGATCTACCCGATCCTCATGACCCTCTCCATCTCGTTCAAGACCAGAGCGGATGTGTCGGCTGACCCGGGACTGATCCCCTCCAATCCCACCCTCGAGGGCTACCGGTCGGTCATCGAGCAGGAAGGTTTCCAGGGCGCGTTCGTCAACACCGTCGCGGTGGGACTGGGAACCTCGATCCTCACCCTGGTGCTGGCGGTGCCGGCCGCCTATGCCTTCGCCCGTTTCCGTTTCCGCGGTCGCCACCTGCTGTTGCTTTTCACCCTGCTGCCCCGGTTGATTCCCGGTCTGGGCCTGATGGTTCCTCTCTACCGGCTGGCAGTCGCCTTGGGTGCCATAGATCGGTTGCTCACCCTGATCGTCGCTTTCACCGCCACGGTCCTCCCCCTGGCGGTTTGGCTCCTCGTGGGCTTCTTTCAGCAAGTCCCTCGTGACCTGGAGGAGGCAGCCAACGTCGATGGGGCCACGATGTTCACCCGGATCCGCTACATCGTGTTGCCGCTGGCCTTGCCCGCCATGATCACCATCGGGGTGCTGGCGTTCCGCGAGGCCTGGAACGAGTTCAACTTGGTGCTCGGCCTCACCTCGAGCCGGGGCAGTCGAACCTTGCCATACGAACTGTTCCTGATGACCCAAACCACCGGTTTTCAGAACAATCCCGGCCAAGCCGCCTTCGCCATCATGACCATCATTCCTTTCATCTTCGTATATCTCCGCATCGAGAGGTACGTGGTAAGCGGCATCACCAGCGGGGCCTTGAAGTGAAGAGGCGGAGGAAGGGAAGGAGTCGCGGGCCACCGCTTCGCTCATTCAGGCACGGCAAGCCTTCGACGAGAGCAGGAGACAACAGTGAAATCGAACAGAGTTAATCGACGTAGGAGCGGATCGGCCCGTCGGTCCCGGCCCGGGATTCATTTCCGACCTTGGTGGGCGATCGTGGCGCTGGTGGCATTTGCCGCCTGTAACGGCGGGGGGGCAGGTGAGGGCACGACAACCACGGGTGCCGGCGGTGAAGGTGTGGTAGTGGGAGCCTGGTTCAACGGTGAAACCGTGCCTGCGGACGAGTTCGCCGCCCTCGAAGCCGAAGGCGTGACCGTGGACTGGGACATCCGCGGAGACGCGGTGGTGACCGACATGCTGCGGATGCGGGAGGCCGGGGAGGCTTTGCCCGACCTGATCGAGATCGACTCCCACCTGACGCCGGCCTTCATCGAGGCCGAGCTCATCATCCCCATGACCGAACAGATTGAGAGGTGGGAGGAGGAAGACCCCGAGCTCTACGCCACGGTTCCCGAGTCGGTGTGGCGTGACGGCACCTTCGAAGGTGAGATCTACCACTGGCCCAACAAGAGCCTGGTCGATGCCTTGTTCTACAACCTCAGCCTTCTCGAAGGTTCCGGCGCAGCGCCACCTCCCTATGACACCTATTGGGACATGCTCGACGCCGCCCGCGCCGTCCAGGCGGCGAATCCCGATTTGCCCGCCTTTTTTGGGACCGGGGGCACCAGCCACGACCGCTTGTTCCGCTGGCTGTTCGCATTCGGGGTCCCCTTCGAGGGCAACGTCCCCGACCTCACCTCCGCCCAGGGTGTGGAAATGATCGACTGGCTCCAAACCATGTACGAGGAGGGGATCACCGACCCCGAATTCATGATTGGTCAGCAGGACGAATCGAAGGGCGCCTTCGTCCGGGGAGAGCTGGTCTTCATCGAAGAAGGTTTGAATGGTGGCGGCGGGTTCATGCTCGATGACTTCGTCTATGGCGAAGATTGGCTGACGGTGCCTTACCCGATCCACGAGGAGAACGGCGGCCAGCACATCGGCGTACCTCGGGGATGGTCGATGACGGTGGACACCGAGAACCCCTATGAGGCCAGCCTGGTAATGCGATATCTGGCCGATCCGGAGATTGCTGCCGAGCGGTACTTCGAATTGGAGTCAGGAGTGGTGCAGTCGATCCCCGTGCTCGAGGGCGAACAGATGCGAGAGGTGCAGCCGTTCTTCACCGAAGAACTGCTCGGGATCTTCCGAGGGCTGGAAGCCCAGATCCCCCCCGGCACCAATACCAACTCGGTGGGTGAGATCTTGGTGACCCTGGTGGAGGAACTGACCGTCACCGGGACGACCGACACCCCCGAAGACGTCGCCGCCCGCTACCAGGCGATGTTTTCAGAACTCTGAGCCGTGAGACGGAAGCCGGGAGCCGGGAGTCTCTTCCGTCTTCCGTCTTCCGTCTTCCGTCTATCGGATGGCTTGGCCGGTGTCTTTGTCGAAGAAGTGGAGTTTGGAGGTGTCGATGACCAGTTTGGCTTCCTCTCCCGAGCGGGGGGCGTGGTCGGGGTCGACCCGAGCGGTGAATTTGGTGTCCGATCCCAAAGAGGCGGGATCGGTGCCCTGATCGGCCAACAATTCGTGGATGTCGGGGGTGATCACCGGGGGTGACTGTTTCAAAAAATGGACATAGGCTTCCGAACCTAACTGTTCCACCAAATCGGCTTTGACCGAAATGGTGTAGTCAGGGTCGGCGTCTGGGACCGCCTGAGAAACCTCAAACGCCTCCGGCCGCACCCCCAACACCAACTCTTTCCCCACATAAGACGGCAAATCCCGACAATTAGCCGCCCGCAGCGGATCCACCCGCAAACCCTGCGTTCTTATCTGCTGAACCGGCCCTCCGAGGGCGGGTTCAGCAGATAAAAACGGGTTAGCTACGTTGGCGTTGCCTCCAGATTGGGGCGGGGACTGGAGAAAGGGAGTGCCGATGAGACGAATCACGATCGTTCTCCTTACCACCCTGTCGGCGGCGTTGATCGGTTTACCCGCGGCAGGGACTGTCCACGAGATCACCGGTACGTTCTGTGCCGGCGAACACGGGAATCATTCGCCACCGGGGCTCTCCGGCGGGTCGCGGGCCGACAACTTGGCCAAGTAGCTGTTTGCCACCGGTTTTGTCGAGTCGGTGACGGAATATGCCGGCGATGGTGTCAACGGCCCGGGTGTGTTGATTACCTTTGACTTCGATCATCCGGCGTCGAAGCTCGCTCCCCACCCACCCTGTTGACGCGTTCTTCGTAGGGGACGGCACCTACATCAGCGCCTTCGTGCTCGACTCGAGCTACGGCTTCGTCAAACTGCGTGGAGCTGGAGCTAGTCCCTCGAAAGCCGTTTTTCCCACGTTTTGGCGCGTGAAAGCGACGAAATTTCGTCACCTTCACGCGCCAAAACCGGGGCTGCTAGTTGTTAGGGGCGGCCTTGCTGATGTCGGCCAGCGCCGACTGCGGGTCCTTCTCGACCGCCAGATCGCCCAGCGAGACGATGCCAACCAGGGCACCGTCGTCGACCACCGGGAGACGGCGAATGTTGTGCTGTCTCATCAAGGAGACTGCTTCTGCCACCGCCGAC
>DATEDX010000050.1:0-56015 GCA_035281425.1 Acidimicrobiia bacterium | reverse complement strand
GAAGGTGGCGTGGTTGGGATAGGTGCACGCCGCCATCACCGCCTCTCCCACCCCGGTGACGGCGCCATCGGCGTTAGCCCACCTCCAGAGATTCGGGGTGAGCCGCGGTGACAACCGGGCCGGGTCGAAGGCGTCGAGGATGAGGAAGAAGACCCGGGTCAAAGACGGAAGCCGTGAGGGAGCAGCTCAGCCAGGGTGTGTTCGCGCATCTCGCCTTCACCGGTGGTGACGTAGACCCGATCGGTTCGGAACTCGTGGAGGATCTGGCGGCAACGCCCACACGGATAAGCCCCTTCGATGGAGTCGGCGTCGATGCAGGCAACCGCCACCGCCTCGACCTTGCGCACCCCCTGGGAGGCGGCACATGCCACCACCGTGGCTTCGGCGCAGCTGGCGGCGGGGTGGGCGGCGTTTTCGACGTTGGCGCCGGTAAAGACCCGTCCGTCATCAGCGAGCAGAGCCGCCCCCACCCGGAAACGGGAATAGGGGGAATAGGAACCGAGGGCGGCCCGACGGGCCTCTTCCACCAACTGGTCCGGAGTCACTCTTCCCCCAGCAGTTCGGCCACGAATTCATCGGGTTGGAATGGCACCAGGTCATCGATGCCTTCCCCTACCCCGACCAACTTCACCGGCACGCCTAACTCCTGCTCCACCGCCACCACGATGCCACCTCGAGCGGTGCTGTCGAGCTTGGTGAGGATGATTCCGGTAAGTCCCACACTCTGGGCGAATTCCCTGACCTGGGCGATGCCGTTTTGGCCCTGGGTGGCGTCAAGCACCAGCAAGGACTCGCTGACCCTGCCCCCTTCCCGCTCCAGTACCCGCCGGATCTTGGCCAGTTCGGCCATGAGGTGCCCCTTGGAGTGAAGGCGGCCGGCGGTATCGACCACCAGCACGTCTTTGCCACGTGCCTTGGCCGCCGACAGCCCATCAAAGGCGACTGCGGCCGGATCGGAGCCTTCTTTGCCACCCACTACCGGGACCCCGACCCGGTCCGCCCAAGTTCGCAGCTGGGCGTCGGCGGCAGCCCGGAAGGTGTCGGCGGCCGCCAGTAGGGGCTGGCGGCCCTCGGCCACCAGCCGTCCGGCGAGCTTGGCGATGGAGGTCGTCTTCCCGGTGCCGTTGACACCCATCACCAGGACGACAGCCGGATCGCCTTGGAGGTCGAGGCTACGGTCACCGGCGGTCAGCACTGCGACCAACTCTTCGGCCAGTTTGGCCCGAGCGGCCTCGGTATCGGCCGGTCGGTCGGTTCGCACCCGTTCCACCACTCCGACTGCCGCTCCCACCCCGACATCGGCTGCAATCAGGGCCTCCTCCATCTCCTGCCAGAAACCGTCGTCGATGGCCGGTCTCCGAAAAACCCCGTCCAGCGCCTGGGCCAAGGCCGTCCGAGACTTGGTGAGCCTCCCCCGGAGCCCAGCGGCAACTGCGGTTCCCGCTGCACCTGTGTCGGTGACTTCCCGCCTGGTGTAAAAGTACCAACCGCCTGCCGCCAGCAACACCACCACGAGGACGATGACGACGATCTCCACAGCGGCAGGCTACCGAGCTCTTCTCAGCCCGACGACACCTCGGAGAGCGCCTTAGCTACCACGATCGATGAACCGCCCGGCTCCATGGTGACCCCATAGAGGACGTCGGCTGCTTCCATCGTCTGCTGCTGGTGGGTAACGATGATGAGCTGGCTCTCCTCCCGAAAGGCTTCCACCAACCGGAGGAATCGTCTCAGGTTGGAATCGTCGAGGGCGGCTTCGACCTCGTCGAGCACGTAGAAGGGTGAGGGGCGGGCTTTGAAGATGGCGAAGAGGAAAGCCAAGGCCGCCAGCGATCGCTCTCCGCCGGAGAGGAGACTGAGGCGGCCGATCTTCTTTCCGAGCGGCTGCGCCTCTATTTCTACTCCCGAGGTGAGGGGGGACTCGGGCTCGGCCAGGCGGATTCGGCCTTTGCCCCCCGGGAAGAGCAGCGCGAACTGCTGCTCGTAGGCGGCCGCCACTTCTGCGAACGCCGCCAGGAACTGCTCCTCGATCTCCTCGTCGAGGGCACGAATGACCTTCCTCAGCTCGTTTCTCGAGTTCTCGAGATCGGCCAGTTGGGAGGCGAGAAAGTCATGACGTTCGGCCAGGCTGCGGTACTCCTCCTCGGCCAGCGGGTTGACCGGTCCCAACCGGCGCAACTCGGCCTGACGGGTGGCAAGCACGGCCCGGAGGTCTTCGTCTTCAGGTCCCTCGGGTCGCAGCTGGGCCAGGGCTTCTTCCTCGCTGGCGTCGAACTGGAGGCGAAGGGCTTCTGCCGTACCTTCCCTTCGAGCCCGCGCTTCGGCTTCTTCTACGGCCAGGGTCGAAATGCGCTCGCGGAGCGCGGTCAGCCGGTGTGAGGTTGCTTCGTGTTCGCGTCGCAGTGCGGCCAACCGCTCGCCCAGCACCCGGGTAGAGGCTCGCTCGGCCTGCTGGCGGTTACGCAACTCGTCAAGTTTGGCTTTGAGGATGTCGATGGCCTGCCGGGCCAAGCCCTCGATGTCGGCCAGGCGTTGAAGAGAGGTTTCGCTCACTGGGGGGCCGCCTTCTCGGGCCAGCTCGTTGCCCACTACCTGGAGCCGGTCCTGAAGCAGGGCGCGCCGGGACCGAGAGGACGAAGCCTGCGCCGCCCAGTCCTGCCAGGAGGTAAGGGCTTCGTCTCGCTGACGGGAAAGGGCCTCTCGCTGGGCCGCCCGCTCGGCCGCCAGGCGGTGCTGCTCGGCTTCGGCGCCTTCCCAGGCGGCGAGAGCTTCGTGGAGGCGCTGGCGCTGTTCTTCCCGGGCTTCGATGCCCCGTTCCAAGTCCGATCGTCTCGAGGAGAGCCGCTCCCGGCTGGCCTGCAGTTCGATCAGGGCCCGGTCGGCGCGGCCTTTGGCTTCCACGGTTCCCGCCAGCCGCGCCTCCAGCGCTTCCAACGCCTCGAGTTGGGTTCTTTCCGCCTTCCGGCTCTGCTCGAACTGGCGGCGAGTGACATGTTGGCGGCTTTCCGCTCGGGCTACTTCTCGCTCGGCCCTTTCCACTTCCAGTTGGGCCGCTTCCACCATCGCCGGCCCGACGCCGTCGGGGTGGGCCACCCGAACCCCATGGCTGGCGATGAGATCCCCCTCGGGGGTCACCGCCCGTACCTGGGGATGACGTTGAACGAGTTGCCAGCCCCCCAGCCAGCCTTCCACCACCACCACGTCGCCAAGCAGTTGGGCGGCCAGCCCTTGATGGGCATCAGCTCCCAGTAGGTCGATCAGCGCTTCGAGGCCGGTGGCTTGGGCGACCCGGCGGGCGATCACTGGGGGCCCGGCGTCGGCCCGGACCAACGCCACCCCACCGGCTGCTTCGCCTTTGAGAACGCCCACGGCGGTGGCCAGATCATCACCGCCGGCGAAGGCAACCGCGCCCGCCCAATCTCCCAGGCAGGCTTCCACCGCGGCGACCAATCCGGAAGGGACCCGGAGGAGGTCGGTCAGGCTGCCCAGCGACCCGCCGGCCGTCAGGGCAAGCTGGCGGTGGCCCGGCTCGGCCAGTCCGGCAGCCGCGGCGTCCATCGCCTCGCGGCGGGCTTGGGCCGCCGCCAGCCGCAAGCTCAGTTCGTTGCCGGTGGACTCGGCAGCCTCCCACTCCTCCTGATCACGTCGGCGGCTCGACGCCGCCTGCTCATAGGCGGCTTGGGCGGCGACAACTTCTTCATCCAACCCCCGGATCTCCTCGGCCAGCCGTCCCGCCTCCTGCTCTTCGTGGTCGATCTGACCCTCGATGACTTCTAGCTGGCGGCCCACCGACTCGAGTTCGTGCTGGTCGCGCTGGTCGGCGGCGGCCATGGATCGGAGGTCACCGGTCATAACTGCCACCGCCCCCTCCCGCCCCAACCCCTCTTGATCGGCCAGGCTCGATACCTCGACGTCGAGTTGACGGAAGTCCTCCTCGGCTAGTTCGGTGGCTTTCTGGTCGGAAATCTCGTCTGCGAGAGCCTTCTCGATCTCCTCTTGGAGAGCGTCCCGCTCTTGCTCCAAGTCACGGCGTCTCTCGCTCTCCCCCAGGTGACGGGCTTGGCGGGTTCGGTGCCGCTCCTGCGCCACTTGAGCCACCCGCCGCAGCCGCTCGATGGTGGTTTCGAGGCGGGCGGCGGCGGCAGTGTCGCGGTCGAGGGCGGCACCGACGGTGGCGGCTTCTGCGGTGTCGGTGCGCAGCCTCTCCCCCACTCGATCCAATACTTCGGTCAGCCGCTGGGTCTGCCCCTCCAGCTCCCGGTGTTCGATCGCGGCCTCGGTCAGGCGGCGGTCAAAGATCCGCAATTCTTCTCCTGCCAGGAAGAGCCCCAACCGGCGAACGTCCTCCGCCAAGGAGTGATGGCGGCTGGCCGCCTCCGCCTGGCGCCGGAGCGGCCGTAGCTGGCGGGCCATCTCGCCCAGCAGGTCGTTGAGCCGCACCACATCTTCGTCGGTGCGCTCTAGACGGCGGCTGGCTCTTTCCCGCCGGAGCTTGTGTTTGAGGATGCCGGCGGCCTCCTCGATCACGGCCCGGTGCTCATCCGGTCCGGCGTTCAATATGGAGTCAACCTGACCCTGGTTGACGATGACATGCTGGTGACGCCCAACTCCGGAGTCGGAGAGCAATTCCTGGATGTCGAGCAGCCGGCATCCGACCCCGTTGATCTCGTAGTCCGACGACCCATCCCGGTAGAGGCGACGAGTAATCGAGATCTCGTCAAGGTCGAGAGGGAGTTGACGCTGGGCGTTGTCGAAGATGACGGTCACCTCGCCCCGGTTGAGAGCGGGCCGGGTGGCAGTGCCGGCGAAGATGACATCTTCCATCTTTCCGGTACGGAGGGAGCGCGGCGCTTGGGAACCCATCACCCAATGGATGGCGTCCACCAGATTCGACTTGCCTGACCCGTTAGGACCCACCACCACCGACACCCCGGGCCGGAACTCGAGCCTGGTCCGATCGGCGAAGGACTTGAAGCCCACCACCTTGAGGGTCTTCAGATACACAGGGCCGAACTCACATTCATGTGATTTGTGACACTAATAGCTGAAGGCTTTCAGCTTTCGGCTATCGGCTATCAGCCAAACAGGCTGTCAGCCATCAGCTATCAGCAATCGGCCAGCAGGGGTCAGCTAGCGGCTCTGTCCGGCTTCAGTCGGGCGTGGAGGGCGTTTAGCTGCCGCCGCAGGTCTTCAACCGCCGACAGGGTCGCAGTTAGATCATCAGGCGAAAGCAAACCCAGGTCGTGAGCAAGTATGAGGTGACTTGTCAGTTCCGCAGCGGAACCGCCCGCCATGGAAACGAAACGAGCGAACTCAGCGTCCGACCGCCGGTCGCTTCCTTCGGCGATGTTGGCAGCGATGGAAATGGAAGCACGTCGAATCTGGGCAGCCAGACCGAACATCTCCGATCGGGGGAAAGCGCCGGTCAACCTGTAACTGGCAAGAGCGACCAGCCGAGCTGACTTCCACACCCTGAGTCGCCGAAAGTCGGACACACGCCGGGTATACGTGTCCGGCCCCTTGCTTTCAACCCCGCTGAAAGCTGAAGGCTGATAGCTGGTAGCTGATTACTGCCGAATGAAGAAGTCGTGGAGGTACTCATCCACGGGAACCGTTTCCGATTCCACCCGGGTGACCATCGCCCCCGGGGGACCCATCCACAGCCAGTCGACCAAGCGGTCTACCAACCAATCTTCACCCTGCCCGAAGACCTCGACCCGGCCGTCGGGCAGGTTGCGCACCCACCCCACCAGGTGGAGAGAGCGGGCGGCGGTGCGGGTGGCCTGCCGGTAGGTGACGCCCTGCACCCGGCCCTCGACCCACGCATGGATGGCTTTCACCGCAGTCCCCGAGGCTCAGGTCTGGCAACTCGGACAGAAATACGAGGAGCGCCCTGCCACCACCACCCGTTCGATGATGGCCCCACAATGCCGGCACATCTCCCCCTCCCGGCCGTAAACGCGCAAGCGCCGCAGGTTGTCACCAGCCTGACCGTCGGGCAATAGATAGGAAAGATCGGCAAGCGACGTTCCTCCGGCGGCGATCCCGGCGTTGAGGACCGGCCTGATCGCGGCCCGCATTCGGCTCATTTCCTGGGTGGAGACCTGGCCGCCGGGACGGGTGGGGCGAACCCCGGCCCGGTGGAGAACCTCATCGGCATATATGTTGCCCAACCCGGCCAGGATCCGCTGATCGAGGAGCAAGGCTTTGATGGGCGCTCTCCGACCCGAGAGCCGCCGCACCAGGTCGGGGGTACGAGGCAGCGTGATGAGGGCATCGGGACCCAGCCCGGCCAGAGCCACCAACTCATCGGGGGTGAGCACGGCCACGAATCCAAAGGTGCGGGGATCGACGAACCGCACCTCATCGCCGGTTTCGATGGTGGCCACGAAGTGGGTGTGTGGAGGTCGCTCTAGTTGACCTGGAGCCACCAGGATCCGGCCCGACATGCCCAGGTGGATGACCCAGGTCAGATCTCGGTCCAGATCGGCGAGGAGGAATTTGCCGTGGCGCCGTAAACCCTTCACGACCGCCCCGGTAAGTCGGTCGACGACGTCGGAGGGAGCGACGTTGCGCCGAACCGTGCGCGGATGGAAGACCTCGACTTTGGTCACCCGCCTTCCGGTAAGAACCGGCTCCAGGTGACGGCGAATGCTCTCCACTTCGGGAAGTTCGGGCACGATCGCCACCGTACCCGGTCAGATTGGATAGATGACCGGACTTTCCGCTTTGACCCAAACTCGTGTGCCGGGTGGGAGGTGGGGGCCGGGGCCCTGCCGGGACCGAACCTGTACTCCTCCTGCCAGCACCACCGTCACCAACTGGTCATGGCCATAGAACTCGGACTCAGACACCACGGCTTCACCGTCCGGATCGGGTACCAATGAAACGTTCTCCGGTCGCACCATCACCTTCACCGACCCTCCGAGATTGGTGGCAAACACCCCCAAAGGGGTGTCGACCCGCCCCCCGGAAGCCATTCCGGAAATGAAATCGGCCTCGCCCAGGAACCCGGCCACCCAGGGATCCACCGGATTGCGATAGAGGTCGACAGGGGTGTCGGCCTGCAGCACCCGGCCCTCCCGCATCACGGCCACCAGATCGGAAATGGCCAGGGCTTCTTCCTGGTCGTGAGTGACGAAAAGGGCCGTGGTCCGGGCGGCGTTGAGTATCGCCTTCACTTCCCTACGAACCCGGGTGCGAAGGGCGGCGTCGAGATTGGAAAAGGGCTCGTCGAGGAGGATCACCTCCGGCTGCGGGGCCAGGGCCCGGGCCAGCGCCACCCGCTGCTGCTGGCCTCCCGAGAGCTCATGGGGTAGCCGGTCCTCATATCCCTGCAGGCCGACCAGTTCGAGCAGTTCCCTCACCTGACTCGATCCATGATGCGCCAACCCATAGCCCACATTGGCTGCCACCGGGAGATGGG
The DNA here is from genome assembly GCA_035281425.1 of Acidimicrobiia bacterium. Lineage (GTDB taxonomy): Bacteria > Actinomycetota > Acidimicrobiia > Spongiisociales > ZC4RG35 > JAICND01. The sequence goes on along the minus strand of DATEDX010000050.1, from coordinate 48,589 downwards.
GAAAGAGTGCGTAGTCCTGGAAGACCATTCCCACCCGCCGGCGGTCGGGGGGGAGATGCACCTGCGAGGAGGCCACCAGGGTGCCGCCCACCTCGATCTCTCCTTGTTCCGGTTTCTCGAAGCCGGCGATGAGGCGTAATGCCGTGGTCTTCCCGCAGCCCGAGGGACCGAGCAGGGTGACGAACTGGCCCCGGGGCACGGTCAGGGAGAACCCGGAAAGGGCGGTGGTCGACCCGAAGTGCTTGTCGACACCTCGCATCTTGATGGCGATCCCCTCACCCATGGAGGTCCCTCGTGACCAGCAGGTGAAACGGTATGGCCGACGCTGCCAGCAACACCAGAGCGGCCAGCGACGCACGGGTGTAGAAGCCTTCCGAAGTCGCCGACCAGATCCGCACTGCCAACGTCTCGAAGCCGGTAGGTCGCAGCACCAGGGTGGCGGGGAGTTCCTTCATAGTGGTGAGGAAGACGAGGCCCGCCCCGGCCAGCACCCCCCGAGCCATCAGCGGGGTGGTGACCCGGCGGAGGGTGCTGATCGCCGACCGACCCAACGACCGGCTGACTTCCTCCAGCCGGGGGGAGACCTGGCGGAGGGCAGCTTGAGCCGGGCCTAGCGCTTGGGCAAGGAACATCATGAGATAGGCAAAGAGGAGCAGGGGAAGGCTCTGATACAAGGGGGTAGCGAGACTAACTCCAACCAGGAGCACCGCCAGGCCGACGGTGAGGTGAGGTAAGGCGTAGAGCGACCAAGTGGTGGCCTCGACCGCGGCGCCCCACCGGCTCTGGTACCGCACCAACAGCACGGCCAGGGGCAGAGCGACGGTCACCGCCAGTATCGCCGCCCCCGCCGCGACCAAAAGCGATCGCACCGTCTCGGCAGTGACCCCTGCCGGGATCTGGCCCGCCGCCATACCTCGCTGCAGCCAGGCCACCAGCACCCAGAGGGGAATCACCAGCGCGACCAGAACCAGCCCGCTCAGGTAAGCGACCGCGCCTGCCGTCTGCCCCCGCCGGAGGCGGACCAAGGGCGGGGGACGCATCGATCGGCCCCCAAGCACTGTCATCGGTCCACGGCGATGCCGCTCCCAGCCGACAATGACTAGAGCGATGACCACCAACAGCGCCGCCAGCACCGTCGCCGGGCGGCGGTCGAGGCGACCGGCGTACTGCAGATAGATGGCCCGGGTAAACGTGTCGTATCGCAGCAGCGAGACGGCGCCGAAGTCGGCCAAGGTGTAAAGCCCGACCAGGAGTGACGCCGACCTCAACGAAGGGGCGATTTGAGGAAGCACCACAGTGCGAAGGACTCGCGCGGGGCTGGCCCCAAGCCCCCGGGCTGCTTCCTCCTGGGAAGCATCGAGGCGACGAAGGGCAGGTACCAGCATCAAGTGGACGTAGGGATAAGTGAAGAGGGTCAGCGCTAGCCAGGCGCCGAAGAACCCGCGGGGAATTGGCACCGGTCCCCAACCCAAGGGCTCGAGCAGGATGCTCAAGTATCCCTGACGCCCGGTGGCGGAAAGCAGGATCAACGCCCCTACGTACGAGGGGATCACTAGGGGGAGGGCGACCAGCGTCGACCAGGTCCGCGCCGCAGGCAGCGAAGTCCGGGTGGTGAGCCATGCGGTGGTTACGCCGATCAAAGTGGCAGCCGCCATCACCGCCACCGTGATAGCCATGGTGTTGAAAGCCAGCTGCAACAGGCGCCCGGCAGGCAACGACCCGGCGATGGGTCCGCCGATGCCCGCCTGCCAGAGCAGGTACAACACCGGGAACACCAGAGGCGCCATGACCAGAACGCTGACCGCGACCAACCGCCGAGGAGGGCGGGACCGTTGCTCCCCCGGAGGAGGAGAGGGGGAGACCCGGATGGCGGTCGCGGTCAAGGTGCCTCCTAGAGAAGACCCGATTCGGTGATGAGGTCGGTGGCTCGATCGAAGGTATCGGCCAGATCGGTGAGGCTGATCTCGGGCGAAACCAGGGTGTCGATGGGGGGCGCTCCCTCCGGCGCCGGGGCCCCTTCCACCACGGGATACTCGAAGATGGACTCGGCGAAATACCCTTGCGATTCGGCCGACAGCAGAAACTCGAGGAAAGCTGCCGCTCCCTCTGGGTTCTGGGCGGTAGCGAGGATGGCCGCTCCGGAAGGCATGACATACGATGCCGCCGACGGTTCCGGCCAGTAATAGTTGAGGGCGGTGGTTCCGCCCTGCTCGGCGGCGAGGCGCAAGAGGTAGTAGTGGTTGATCAACCCCACCTCGACATCGCCGGCGTCGATAGCGGCGGCGATAGGAGCGTTGCCGTCGAACTCCACCGGGTCGTTGGCTGCCATGCCCGACAGCCACTCAAGGGTGGCTTCTTCGCCCTCCAGCACCATCATCGCCGCCACGAATGTGATGAATGACCCGTTGGTGGGTGCCAGTCCTACCCGGCCCGACCATTCGGGAGCGGTCAGCTCGTGGAAGCTTTGGGGCAGCTCCTCTTCCGATACGAGCTCCGGGTTGTAGGCCAGGACTCGGCTGCGGGCGGTAACTCCGGTCCACAGCCCGTCCGGATCGCGGAACCGGTCGGGGACCAGGGACGTGACCGAGTCTGGGAGTGGTGCCAGCAGCTCGGACACTGCGCCGATGGTCGACGGGTCCTGGGCGTAGAACACGTCGGCCGGTGAGGTGGCGCCTTCGGCGAGGAGGGTGGCAGCCATTTCAGTGGAGGAGGCATAACGCACCTCAACTTCCAGTCCCGAAGCAGCTTCGAACTGATCGATGAGCGGGGCGACCAACTCTTCAGAGCGTCCCGAGTAGATGAGCAAGCTATTCGAGACGGCCGCGGTGGTCGTCACAGAAGAGGTTGAGGTAGTGGCGGCCGTCGTGGTAGTGGTTGTGGAGGTGGTGGTGGTTATGGCACCGTTCCCGCCACAGGCGGTAAGAATCATCCCGACAACAACTAGAAGGTAGGCATACCGTCGCATGGTAGGTGAGCCTAATTTCCCCTACGCCGGTAGTGCAAATGGCCTCCTACCCGTGGGAACAGTCGGCTGACCCGCTCCTAACATGACACCGTGGCAGTGTCGTCCTACACCTCCACCTACCGGGAATATGTGGGTGCCGTCTATGAACTGGGTGAAGAGGGGCTGCCCGTGATCCAGGCTCGAATCGCCGATTGGCTGGGGGTGAGCCGTCCCAGTGTTTCGGAGATGATCAAACGGATGGAGTCGGATGGGCTTGTCACCTCCGACGGGGAGATACGCCTTACCACCGAGGGGCGCCATCTGGCGGAGGTGGTGGTCCGCCGCCATCGCCTGGCCGAACGTTTCCTCTCCGAGGTGCTGGGCCTTCCCTGGGTCAAGGTTCATGCCGAGGCGGAGGTGTGGGAGCTCGCCATTTCCGACGATGTGGAGACGGCCATGCTTGCCAAGCTGGGCCAGCCCACCACCTGCCCCCATGGCAATCCCATCCCCGGCGCCGGATACCGCCAGCCCCACTTGGAGCCGTTGGCTGGATTAGGTGGGGGCCCGATGATCCTCCACCGCATCTCCGAAGAGCTCGAACTGGATCCCGAGATCATGGGTTTTTTGGACGAGGCGGGGCTTCGACCCGGTGCGAAGGTCGAGTTGGCGGCCCGCACCCCTGATGGGACCTTGACCGTCCGGGTCAACGAGGGCCAGCAAGTGGGGATAGGACCTTTCGTGGCCGAGCGGCTCTTCGTGGGCGACGTCCCGGTCTGATCACGTCAGGAAGGAGCCGGGCCCCCCAGCTCCTCGATGGCGGCTCGGGCCGCCTCCTGCTCGGCCTCCCGTTTCGAGCGCCCACTCCCCTGGCTGCGCTCCTCGCCGCCTACGAGCAGGGTGGCAACGAATCTCTTGTTGTGGTCGGGACCGAACCCTTCCACCCGGTATTCGGGGCGGAGACCTGCCGCCGCTAGTAGTTCCTGGAGCCTGGTCTTGAAATCGGCTCCTCCCGGGCGGTGAACCCGTACCTGCAGGGCTCCTTGCCAATGGCGGAGCACCACCTGGCGAGCTGCCTCGAAGCCGCCGTCGAGGTAAACGGCGGCAATGACGGCTTCCATGGTGTTGGCCAGGATGGAGGACTTGTACCGCCCGCCCGAGCTGTCCTCGCCCCTTCCCAAACGGACGAAGTCTCCAAGTTGGAGTTTGGAGGCGATCTCGGTTAGCGCCTCCCGGCTCACAGCAGCTGCTCGGACCTTGGCCATTTCCCCTTCGGACATGTCCGGGTAGGAGGCAAAGAGGTGGGAGGCCACGGCCAACCCCAACACGGCATCACCGAGGAACTCCAGCCGCTCGTTGTCGGGTACTTCGGGATGTTCCGCCTGGTAAGACGAGTGGACCAGGGCCCGGTCGAGCAGATCCGGATTCTCGAACGAATAGCCGAGCCGTTCCGCGACTAGCCGAAGAGGTTCAACCTCTTCCGGGGTCATGGGGCGAGGCGTGCCGTGATCCGGGCCACCAAGTCGCGTTTGATTCCGTCGCGAGCCTGACGCAACGCGTTGGCCATCGCCAACCGGCCCGAGGAGCCATGGGCGATGACCACTACTCCTGCCACCCCAAGCAAGTGAGCGCCGCCGGTGTGTTCATAGTCGAGCCGGTTGCGCACCGGCTGCATGGCGGTGGCCACCTCGGCCAGGGTTTCGGTCGGCAAACCCAAGCCTCCCAGCGACTCCATCACCAGGTTGAGGACCATTTGTGCCACCCCCTCGGTGGTCTTGAGGAAGATGTTGCCGACGAAGCCGTCGGTGACGATCACATCAGCCCGGTCGGTGGCGAGGTCGCGCCCTTCAACATTGCCGATGAAATGAAGGGGGGCTTCGGCCAAAAGCTTGTATGCCTCCTTCTCGAGGGTGCGTCCCTTGCCCGGTTCCTCGCCATTGTTGAGCAGGCCAACTCGGGGGGATTCCATCTCATAGAAAACTTCCGCCGCCACCGACCCCATGAGGGCGAACTGGACGATCTGTTCGGGTTTGACTTCGGGGTTGGCCCCTGAGTCGAGTACCAGCGTGGGACTGCCAGGGGTAGGGAAGAACGAGGCGATGGTGGGCCTTTGCACCCGCGGTGAGCGTCCGATGATGATGGCGGCTGCCGCCATCGCCGCTCCGGTGGAGCCAGCCGAAACCATGGCACCGGCTTCACTGTCACGGACCAATCGGGCCGCCACGCTGATCGAGGAGTCCGGTTTCTCCCTTAGGGCTGTCCCCGGGTCCTCTCCCATGTGAATGGTGTCGGGAGCGTGAACTATGGGTAGTTCCGATCCCAGCGCGGCCAGTTCGAACTTGAGGCGCGGCTCATCTCCTACCAGGATGGTGTCCACACCGTCCCGGGCCGCCTCCACCGCCCCCGCCACCACTTCGGTGGGAGCTCGATCCCCCCCCATGGCATCGAGGGCGATGGGCTTCATTCGGTCTCTAGCACCTCGCGGCCACGGTAGGTGCCACAGTTGGGGCAGGCCCGGTGGGGCAACTTCTGGGCGTTGCAGCGAGGACACACCGACATAGCCGGCTTGGCGGCCTTCCAGGCCGACCGCCGGTGACGGGTGCGCATGCGCGACATCTTCTTCTTTGGCACCGCCATGGTGCCCTCCTTCAGGTTTCGAACAACTGTTTCAGCGCGGCGAAAGGCGAGGCCAGGTCATCGCCGTGGCCTGCGCAAGGAGCCATATTCAAGTCGGCTCCGCAGATTGCACAAAGTCCAGCACAATCGGGTAGGCAGAGCGGGTCGGGTGGCAGGTTGAGGGAAATCTCGTCGTGAACGATCTGACTGAGGTCGATGGTGAGATCGGCAGCGATTGCCGGCTGATCACCGGCGGAGCGGCGAGTGAAAAGTTCGACTGCTTCGATGGAAATGACGTCGGACCACTCGGTGAGGCAGCGGGCACATTGATGGTGGGCAACGGTTTCCGCTTGCACGGTGACGAGGATGCCGTCAGAGACCCCTTCCAAGCGAGCGGTGACCAGGGCTTCACCGTCGACCGACGACTCCCCCACCTTGAGCTGGAGGGGGAGGGTGCCCACTACCTGGCGGTGCTGGCCCGGCCGCCCGAGGAGGTCGCCGACGTGGAAGGTCAGCGGGGTCATTTCAAAGGGGAACTTCAGGAGCCTTGGGGCGGGCCCGGTGGAGGTCATCTCTCGTGTAATGGACCCGTCCCAACAACTCCGTCAAAAGCGTTTCTACCCGCGCGAGGTGACTGTCGATCTCATCCTCCGACTCCAGGCGAAGCCGGCGAGCCTCCCCCTCCGCTCGACGGACGAGGACGTTGGCTTCCTCGACCGCCTCGGCCAGGACGTGGGAGTCCGACACCAGCCGCCGGGACTCCGATTGCGCCTTGTCCAGGATGTCGCGCGCCTTCTCGTTGGTGCGGGCGATAAAGGCTTCCCGCTCCCGCACCATCCAGCGGGCGGCGCGCAGTTCGTCGGGGAGGATCGCCTGCAACTTCTGCAGACCCTCGATGAGCTGGTCGCGGTCCATGATGACGTTGTTGGAGAGCGGCACCGACTTGGCCTCCTGCACCTCAGCGATCAAGGTCTCGATGAGCTCGAACACGTCGGTGTTGTCGTGCAGGCGTGTCTCGATGGCGATGTGGACTTGGTCGTCACTCATCTCTGCCGCTCCTTCAGGGCTTTGGCCACGTTGGCTGGAACGAGGCTATCGACGTCACCACCAAGCCGCGCTACTTCCCGCACCAGTGAGGAAGAGAGGTATCCCCACTGCGGGTTGGTTGGCATGAGGAAGGTCTCGATCCCGGCCAGGGTCCAGTTCATCTGGGCCATCTGCAGTTCGTAATCGAAGTCGCTCACCACTCTCACCCCCTTGACCACCGCATCTACTCCTTTACTTCGGGCGAAATCCACCAACAGCCCCTCGAAGGCCTCGACCTCGGCGCGGCCGTCGACCAGCTCCTCGAGGAGGCTGACCCGTTCAGCAGCGGTGAAAAACGGCGTCTTTTGTGGGTTGTGCACTACGCCCACCACCACCCGGTCGAAAACCTCGAGGGTCCGGTAGATGACATCGAGGTGGCCGTTGGTGGGAGGGTCGAAGCTCCCCGGGCACAAGGCAGTGGTCAGCTGGCCTCCTTTTCGTACCGGTATATCTTGCCGTCTCCGTACCGCCGAGTGGTGACATGTCGCCACTCCGGCCCCGGATCCGGTTCCGGGTCCGCCTGCCGGCGGTGAAGTACTAGTTGCGCCCGGGGGGCGGCGAGGCGACCAGCGACCGCCAGCAACGTCTCCACCTCGCTTTGGGGCATCGTCCACGGAGGATCGAAGAAGATGAGGTCGAAGAGTGAGCTGGCCCGGGCCAGGTACTGCTCAACTGTTTCCGCCACCACCAGGTGATTGTCGAATCCCACCGCGGCCAGGTTCTGACGCAAAGCCGACAGGGCTTGGCGACCGTTTTCGACGAAGACGGCGTGATCGGCGCCCCGAGACAACGCCTCGATCCCGATGCTCCCTGAACCGGCAAATAGATCGAGCACCCGAGCACCCACCACCTTGTCTGCCAACGACGAGAACACTGCTTCCCGGACCCGATCGGTGAGCGGCCTGGTATTGCGGGTGTCTGGTCCCACCAACCGCCTCCCCTTGGCCGCGCCGGCAATCACCCGCATAGCCCGCATTGAACTCCGAACCCAGGGTTGTGGAGTCCATTTCCGGACTCCACAACCCCAAGAAACCAAATTTGCGCCTAGACTTCCGGGAGATGTTCATAGCTCACCGTTGCGTTTGTGCCTGCGTCTGTGCGGCCTTGCCGTGCGGTGAGAAGATGACGTAGCACTACCCCCCTCCCCTTCTCGAAAGACCCGCACCGGCATCTGGGCGGGTCTCTTTCTTTCTCAGGAGCGATCAGGTGACCACCTCTCTCGAACGACCCCGACAACTCGCCAGCGATCCCAGTCTTCAGCGCTTCGACAGCGTTGAAGGTCTGCTGCCCCACCTAGACAACCCGACGCCTTTGGTGAGGCTACGACGGGTGATTCCCCCCGAAGTCGACGCCTTCTTAAAGCTTGAGTGGTTCAACCCCTTCGGGTCCATCAAGGACAGGGCAGCGGCCTATCTCCTTGATGGCCTTCGCCAGCGGGGCCAGCTGGCGGGCCGCCGGCTGGTCGAGGCCTCCTCCGGCAACACCGCCATCGCCCTGGCAGCGTTAGCCGCTCTGGAGGGGATCGGGGTGATCATCACCATTCCTGACGGCGTCCCCGATGAAAAGAAGGTGCTGCTGCGAATGCTGGGAGCCGAGGTCTGGCCCACCCCCGATGACCTATGCCCAGTTGACAGCCCTCGCGACGGCGCCATTGCCCTGGCTCGATCGATCGTCGAGAGCGCGGGAGGAGACGCTTACGTCTGGCCGGACCAGTACTCCAACCCGGACAACGTCCGGGCTCACTACGAAACCACTGGTCCCGAAGTGTGGCGTCAGACCCAGGGCCAGGTCCGGACCCTGGTCGCTGGGCTGGGCACCTCCGGCACTCTCTCCGGCGCCGGTCGTTATCTGAAGGAACAGGACCCGTCGATCCGGATTGTGGCGGTGGAGCCACAACCTGGACACCGCCTCCCCGGGCTGAAGTCCCTTGGGGAAGCAAAGGCCCCGGCGATCCTCGACTGGAGCGTCATCGACCAAGTGGTGCGGGTGGATGACGAACCCGCCTACTACATGACCAAGCGTCTGTTCCGGGAGGAGGCCCTCATGGTGGGTCCTTCTACTGGAGCGGTGGTAGACGCCATCGCCCAGCTCGACGATCCCGGTCTCACGGTGGGGATCTCTCCGGACTCGGGGCTCAAGTACACGAGCTTTTTTGCGGAGATGTTGGGAGAGGAGGGGAAGCCGAAGATCTGAGACGTGAGACGTGAGACGTGAGACGTGAAGGAGTAAAGGAGTGAGAGATGACTGATGTCGTGAGTCGAATCGAGGTGACAGAGAGCCTGGATACCTCGGGGCTGTTGTGCCCCCTCCCGGTCTACAAGGCCGGGTTGGTGCTCAACCGGCTGCAGGCCGGAGAAGTACTGCACCTAATCACTACCGACCCCGGGGCGCTGGAGGACATTCCCGCCCTGGCTCGTCAACGTGGTGACACTCTCCTCGGAGCCGAGGATCAGCAGAGCCGCCAGCTGTTCTGGATCGAGAAAGGACCGATTCGATGACTACCACCGCCTTCAACCTGACCGCGGTCGAAGATCCCCGGGCCGAGGAGACTCCCCGCCGAAAGCGCATCGCCCTGGTTGCTTCCAAGGGCACCCTCGACCAGGCCTACCCACCGCTGATCCTCGCCACCACTGCCGCCAGCCTCGGGTGGGAAGCCGGGGTGTACTTCACCTTCTACGGATTGGACATCATCCATCGCCAGCGGCTCGGCAAACTCAAGGTGGCCTCGCTGGCTAACCCCGCCGGGCCGATCCAATTGCCCAACCTGCTCGGTGCCATTCCCGGCGCCACCGCCGGCGCCACCTTCATGATGAAAAAGTGGATGCGCGACGCCAAGATGCCGCCCGCCACCGAGTTCATCGAGATGGCCCAAGGGCTCGGGGTGAAGTTCTTCGCCTGCTCCACCACCATGGGGGTGATGGGAGTGAAAGAAGAAGACCTCATCGACGGGTGCCTCATCGCCGGCGCGGCCGCTTTCCTCGACTTCGCCTCCGAAGCCGACGTTCAACTGTTCGTCTAGCGGACTCTCACTTGATGAGAGCCCGCCTCCATGCGGGTCATGGGCTTGGCGGGCTTTCCCGCCGGCGCCGGTCACGTAGGGCGAAAAATCCCCAGAAACCGACCGACAACAGAGCGAACCCCAACAACAAACCCATGGTGGTGGCGACCGGGACCAGAGCGGAGTCCGCTAGGTAGCCACTCTGAGGGTTAACGAGGGCGTGAAAGAAGACGACCAGGGAGATGCCCCAAATGGCAATCCACCACGTTTTGAACCGGGCAAATAGTGGTTTTCCGGGCATCCCGGCGAGGGGCAGCAACCCAATCACCAACGCCTCGAACCCGGCCACCACCACCGTGGCCAGTGCGGCTTCGATGACCGTCCCCGCCCATCCTTCCCCTCCCCCACCCCGCCACACTCCCAAGCCGACCCAGCTGATAAGCGAGATCGCCACGACCACCAACGCCGCGGTGCGGGCCTCGCTGGCTTCCTGGTCCGCCGAAACTTCTTTGCTGAAGGCCAAGCCCAGCACCACTCCGTAGAGGTATCCGGGAAGAAACCCAATGGCACGGGACAGGAGCACACACCCTGCCCCCACCAGCAAGGCGAGGGGCAGGGCCCGCAACCGGCCCCACTCGCCGACCCGCAAGCGGCGCTGCACCATGGTCGGCAATGCGAACCCGAGGGTGGTGATTACCACCCCGACCAACAAGCCGATGAAGACCGGTAGTGAACCCGGGTTGATACCGAAGGCGGGATCGAGAAAACCGAAGAGCAAGGCCGCAGCCACCAGGAATGTCGCTACCCCCCCGGCTGAATCCCACCAGCGCTTGGAGCCCTTATCACGCCGGCGGCCCCAGAGCCTGATCTCATCGTGATGGGCGGCCAGGGTGTTGTTGAAGAGCTCCGCCGGGAAGGGGATGGCCACCACCATTCCGGCGGTCAGCGCCAAGGTGGTGGCGATCACCAAGGGTTCCAGGTTCAAGTCACCGATCGAAGGCACTGCCGCCACCAGAGATTCCCCGCCGACCCGGCCCAGATTGAACCCAACCGCACCGGTTTCGTGCCACAACACCACCCCCCGGCCTCCGGCACCGGCGGCCAAGGCGACGTAATCGATGGTCCTGCCTTCAGTGCCCGGCGCTAATCCTTCGTCACGCCAAGGTCCTCCGGGAGGCCGAACCAGGGTGCGAACCCCATTGGTTCGGCTCGCTCCCACCACGGTGACACCACCATCTGCGGCAACCACCATGTCGCCGGCCGACACACCGATTTCGAATTCAAGGTGATCGGGTTCGGACCAGCCCGAGGCCGCGGTCCACTGGCGGTGGATGACACTGTCGGAGCCGAGAAGGACCGAATGCACTCCGCCCCTCTCGTCGACCCCAACCAGGGTGCCGCCGGCCAAAGGCAGGTCGGTGGCCAGGCTAAGGGGAGCAGTCCAGCTCGCGCCCCCATCGGTGGAATGGGCCCACAGCCAGCCTCGATCGTCGGTGAAGTCCCACCAGAACCCGTGGAAGCCACCGTTGATATCGATCACGAACTCCGGGAAGGTGACGACCTGATCGGCCTGGTTGAGGAGCTGTCCGTCGAAGAAGACCGAGCTGGTTGGTTCCAGGTAGAGAACCTCCAACTCACCGGCAGTCGAATAGGCCGGGCGGTAACTGGCGGCGTAGCTCCTTTCGGCCACGACCTCGGCCTCCGGCCAGACTCCCCCCTCGCGGCAGGACTCAAGTAGTTGGAGTGTGCTCCATACCACGCACGGAACCCCGTCGGGCCTGATGAGCAGGGCCAGATCGAAGACGCTGGTACCGGTGGCAACGGTTTCCGCCTCGGTCCAGCTGCTCCCGTTGCCGGTGGAGTAGAGGAGATCGTAAGTTCCTAACTCCCCCTCCACCCACACAATGTGGATGGACCCTTCCGGATCGGCGGTCATTACCGGCCGTGACTCCTCATCGACCAAAGGGGGGACCTCCTGGGCGAGGGCGATGCCGCCTGTCCCCACCAGCACCCACAGGGCGACGGCTACGAGCGGAAAAGCCACTCCACCCTCTCCCCGAGCAGAACCCGCACCTCTTCCTTCAAGCCTTGGTGGGCGGCCAGCTCCGGGTCACGTTCCACCAAGGCGAAGGCGTCTTCGCGGGCAGCGACCAACTCCTCTAGGTCAGTGAGCAGGTTGGCCAGCTTCAAGTCGACCATCCCGGACTGCCGGGCGCCGAAGATGGTTCCCTGCCCCCGCAGCTCCAAGTCGATCTCGGCCAGGCGGAACCCGTCGTTGGTTTCCACCATGGCCGATAGTCGGGTCTCGGCGTCCTCGGTGATGGGATCAGCCAAGAGGATGCAAATGCCCGGATGGGCACCTCTTCCCACCCGGCCCCGGAGCTGATGCAACTGAGAAAGACCGAAACGATCGGCATGCTCGATCACCATCACGGTGGCATTGGGGATGTCGATCCCGACCTCGATGACGGTGGTCGCTACCAGAACATCGAGGTCGCCCTGCCGGAAAGCGGTCATTACCTCGTCCTTCTCCCGGGAGGGCAGCTGGCCGTGAACCAACCCGACGCGGAGCCCGGAGAACAATTCCCCCAGCCTTTCATATTCAGTAGTGGCAGCGCTCACTTCCAGCTTTTCGCTCTCTTCCACCAGGGGGCAGACCACGAAAGCTTGGCGCCCACCGGCCACCTCTCGTTTGAGAATGTCCCATGCCTTCTCCTCCCGCGCCCAAGGTAGGGCCATCGTCTTCACCGGGAATCGCCCGGGTGGCATTTCGTCGAGGAGAGAGACGTCGAGATCGCCGTAGAGGGTCATGGAGAGGGTGCGAGGGATGGGAGTGGCGGTCATGATGAGAAGATCGGGATCGACCTCGGAGGCCTTTTCCCGCAGTTGCACCCGCTGTCCGACTCCGAAACGGTGCTGCTCGTCGATCACCGCCATCGCCAGCCGGGAGAAGTGGACACCCTCCTGGATGAGGGCGTGGGTGCCGACCACCAGGTCGACTTTCCCTGCTGCCACCGCTTCGGTGATCTCGGTCCGGGTGGCGCCGGGGTCGTAGTTGGCTCGGGCCGCCGCCGAGGTGAGCAAAGCCATCCGCACCTGCGGGCCTCCACCCGCAAACAAGTTCTCCATCCCCCGCCGGGCTCCCTCCCCCTCCTCGGCCGGAGAGAGACCGGCCATCTCCAGCAACGACCTGATCGACAGGTAATGCTGCTCGGCGAGGACCTCGGTAGGTGCCATCACGGCTCCCTGCCATCCACCCTGGACTGCCTTGAGGAGAGCGGCGATCGCCACCACGGTCTTGCCTGAGCCCACCTCACCTTGCAGTAGTCGATGCATAGGGTGGGGGGAGCCGAGGTCGGCGTCGATCTCCCCCAGCACCCGGATCTGAGCCGCGGTGAGCTGGTAGGGCAGCCCGGAGAGGAACCGATCGACCAACTCCCCGGCGAGTTGGTGGGCCGTACCTCTCGCCTCGGCCATCAGCCGCTGTTTCTGCAGGGCAAGCGCCACCTCGAGACGGAAGAACTCGTCGTAGACCAATCGCCGTCTGGCCCTTTTGGGCTGGTCGAGGTCATCGGGGAAGTGGATTTGGTGGAAGGCGTCGCTGCGGTCGAGGAGGCCGCGATGCCGGCGGAAGTCGAGGGGCATGACCTCCTCCACTCCTCCCGCCACCTTGAGGGCGCGGTGCACCACTCGCAGGATCTTGAAGGGGGTCTCCTTCCCCACCTGAGGATGGATAGGAACGTAACGTCCGGTGACGAGAGGCTCCTCACCGGAGCCGAGCACGTCGATCCCGGGATGGGTGATTTGCAGCTGCCGCTGAAACCTTTCGAGCTTCCCCGAGATGGCGACCTCGGTCCCAGGAGGAAGTTGCTTTTCGCGGAAGTTCTGGTTGAACCACACCGCTTTCACAGTCCCGGTTCCGTCGCTGATCAGAGCCTCGACGATGACCAACTTGCGGCGGGGACGGCGCTGGCCGATCCTCTCCACCCGTCCAATGAAGGTGACTTCGTCCCCCACCTGGCTAAATGCAATCGAAGCCAGTTGGGTGCGATCCAAGTAGGTGCGAGGAACATGCAACAGCAAATCGGCCACCGTGCGGATCCCGCCTTTGCGGTAGATCGCGGCGCGATCAGGGCCCACCTGGGGTACCTTCTGAATGTCCACCGTGGCTAGATAGGCCAGCGACCTCACCTAGAGAAGCCTATGCATCTCCCGCCTCCGGCCTGGCCCCAGATTGAGGGTGACCGGGGCCGTCGGCTAACCTTCCCACTTCCTATGTCGTATCGTTGTGAAATCTGCGGCAAGCAACCGAGTTATGGCCGCACGGTGAGCTTCTCCCACAAGCGCAACCATCGCCGCTGGCTCCCCAACATCCAAAAGATCCGGGTGGTGCACGGCTCCAATACCCGCCGGGCCCGGGTCTGCGCGGCGTGCATCAGGGCAGGCAAGGTCGAGAAGGCCTAGGCGGTGCCGGTCCAAGGCGTCGTCAAAATCTACGACCCTGCGACCGGGGTGGGCGTGGTGGTTCGTGACGACGACCGCAGCGAAGTCCTGCTCCGTCCCGGTTCGCTCCAGGGGTCGATCTTCCGCACCCTCCGCCAAGGCCAGCGCATCGTCTTCGACGTCAGCGAGGAGGACGGTCGCAGCTTCGCCACCACCGTCCGGATGGGATCAGACGGCTACTGAGCCTTCACTCCGGCGGGGGGTTGCCGGGGTCGTTATAGTCGAAGGCCGCCACCCGTAATCGAACCCGAGGGAGGATCCGTGGTTCAAGCGTTCGTGCTCATCCAGACCGAGGTTGGAAAGGCAGCCCATGTCGCCGAAGAGGTCCGCGCCATTCCCGGCGTCGAATCGGCCGACGACGTGACCGGGCCCTACGACGTCATCGTCAAAGCCTCGGCAGAAGACGTCGATGCTCTCGGCAAGCTGGTCGTGGCCCGGATCCAGATGATCGACGGGATCACCCGCACCCTCACCTGCCCGGTCGTCCACCTCTAAGAGTTACCCCCCGATTAAGCAAGCCGGCCGCTCAACCTAGTTTGCCGGCAATGGTTCCCGCCGAGCGCAAGGCGGTCCCATCGGCGCCGGCGGTGGAGAAATGGCGGACCGGTGAGGAAACAGCCTCCTCCACCATGGCCGTAAACAGCTGGCGACGGGAAAGCGGCGGGTCGATCCATAGGTAGGCCGCCATCGAACCGGGAATGGTGTTGACCTCGTTCACCCACACCTCTTCGTCCTGGCACAAGAAGTCGATCCGTCCCACTCCCCGAAGGCCGGCCACCGCGCTCACCTCGAGGGCCAGTTGCCGGATCCGGGCCTCCAGCCCTGCTTCCAGGGCCGCCGGGAGCCTCCGCCCCCCCGACACCTCGCCTCCCCAAGCCAGATATTTCTGGTTATAGCTATAGATGGCGCCCTCGGCCCGAGTGGGCTCCTCGATCGCCGACAGCTCGAGTGACGGCCAGGTGCGGACGGCGAGCTGCAGATCACGGCTGGCAGCGAGGTACCGCTCCGCCACTCCTCCCAGCCCAAAGTAGGGCGACGACTGCATGAGGCTGGTGGCGGTGGTCCAGTCCTCAACCACCTCGATCCCTATCGAGGATCCCCCAAATCGGGGTTTGACGATGTAGGGACCGGGGAAGGCCGGTGGGGTGCCTGCTCCCGGCCAGAGATGGCGGGGCAAACTGGGGAGTCCGGCCGCGGCCATAGCGGAGGCAAAAGTGAACTTGTCCATCCCCAACGCTGAGGCGGCCTGGCCCGGCCCCGTGTAGCGGATCCCCGCCAGGTCCAATAGCCCCTGCAAGGTGCCGTCTTCTCCGGGACCGCCATGACAGCAGTTGACCACCGCCGCCACCGGCACCGGTTTCTTGGCAACGAATCCTTGGCCTAACTCGGGGATAAGGTGGACCGGACGAGCCTTGCGGGGAGGACCGTCGGCGAAGTCGGCCGCCTCCAGGTCGGGATCTACCTGATACCACTGCCCGGCTTTGGCCCAATAGAACGCCGTCACCTCGCCCAGGGCGTGGCAGACCTGGAGGCCGGTGAGGATGGAAATGTCGTGTTCGTCGCTTGGTCCGCCGAACACCACTGCGGGGTTAGTCATGGGTAATGGTCGGGAAGGTCGTTCTCATAGAGGACGGCGTCGCCTGGCCCTAGGTGGTGGCGGACCCAGTCCACCGCCGCCGGCCGTGAGGGCATCACGGTAACCGACGCCTGACCGGCTTGGGCACCTTCGATCAAGGCCCGGCGGTTGGTGCGCCCCACGACGATGAGGTCGGTCGCCACCTGGGCGGCCCGGGCCGCGAAAGCGCGATTGTCCTGCCGCTGGCGGCGCCCCAACTCCACCATTCCCGGGGTAACCACCGCCCGCCGGCCTCGCGGGGCCAGGACCGCCAGCTCGGCCAAGGCCGCCTCCGCCCCCGTCGGGTTGGAGTTGTAGGTGTCGTCGATGATGGCGAAACCATGCTCGGAGGTAATGAGTTGACGCCGGTGGGGGGTGGGAGGAAGGTCGCCCAGGCGTGACCTGAGGTGCTCGAAGGGCATGCCCAGTTGGAGGGCGGCCGCCACCGCTAGGGCCAGATTGGAGGGAAAGCCCTCGTCCCCCACCTTGGCGACCTCAACCTCATCGACCCACAGGCGCCCTTCAACCACCGCCACTGCCGCCGTGCGGTCGGAGGCAGAGGCAGTGACCACCTTTCTCAGATCCTTCTCCTCATCAGCCACCGCCTTCAACTCGGGATGGTCGATGTTGAGAACCGCCACCGGGGCCGCCTCCAGGATCTCCCGCTTGGCTGCGGTGATCGCCTCAAGGCTCTTGAATCGTTCCAGGTGTACCGGTCCGATGGCGGTGATGAGGGCGATGTCGGGCTTGACGAAACGGCACAGGTCGGCGATTTCTAATGGTCCATAGGTCCCCATCTCGGCTACGAATACTTCGGTGCCGGGTCCGAGGTTCTCGTTGATGGCCCGGGCCAGTCCCATACGATTGTTGAAAGATGCAGGGCTAGCCACGGTCTGTCGCCACCCCGCCAGCAGGTGGGTGAGATAGCTCTTGGTGGTGGTCTTGCCGTAACTTCCCGTAATGGCGACGACTCGGGCGCCGGAGGCGGCCAGCCGGGCCTGGGCTTTCAACACCCAGGGGTCGCCCAGGCGCCGTTCAAGCGGTCCGAGCAGGATCAAGGCCAGGTCGGTGAGGACTGGAAGGGCCAGGCAAGCCAGAACGATGACCGCCGGAGCCATCGCCAGTGCCAGCACCTCTGCCACTGCCACCAGGCCGGCGACGGCTGCGGCCAGACGCCGCAGCCGGGGAGTCCAAACCAGAGGCGAGGACACCCCCCGCAGGCTCAGCCCCCAAGGCCCATAGAGCAGGACGGTCAAGGCCAGCCAGCCCCAAGCCGCCTCCCGGAAGCTCAGTACTACCGTCGCCAGCGCGGTCAGGCCCAGGGCGAGGTTCACAGGCGACGACGCCCACCAGCGCCAGGCAAAACGACCCACGGCCGGCGCCAGGTAATGCTCGCGCTGGGCAATTCGCAGCCAGCGGAGAGACGCCACCGCCGACACCGCCAGCCCCGCCACCGCCAGCAGGGTCTCGGGTAGCGGGGGCACCATCAGACCAACTCCAGGGTCAGCATGATCGCTCGACGAAGCGCCTCCGGCGCCTCGAGCGGCAGCAGGTGACCGGCTCCCGGTACCACCTCGAGCACGGCGGTGCCCCCGTGACGGTGCAACAAGTCCAGCGCTCGGGAGGCAACCTCCAGGGGAACCTCGCGGTCATCTTCCCCCCAAATGAGGTGAACCGGCACCTCCAGGTTTTGGAGCTCGGCCTCATACGACTCGTTGACCACCCGGACCAGAACCTGACGCATCACCCCGCTGGCGGCCCGATAGTCGGAAGAACCGTATCGCTGCCGCAGACGTTCGAGGGCGGGATCGGAGAGAAGCCGGTATCGATGGGCGAGGCGTCCCAGCCGGTACCGGAGTGGTGGTGGCTTGCGGGCTTTGGCCAGCAAGGGCACTCCAGCCAGAACCAGCCCCCGCACCTGACGGTGACGAGAGGCCAGGACCAGGCCCACGCGACCACCGAAAGAGTGGCCCACGATCACCGGGTTAGGCCCCATTTCTGAAAGCACCGGCTCGACGAGCTCGGCATATTCCCGCGCCCCCATCGCACCCGCCGGCGGGGGGGAAGCTCCGAACCCGGGGAGATCCAGGGCGAGGTAGTCGAGACCCTGCAAGACTCCGGCAAAATCGGCATGCCGCCGGGCCCAGCCGTGGAGCGCCAGCACTCGAGGAGGGCCGCTACCGCCCGCCTCGCCGAAGAGGGCGCCGGCCGCGAAGGCCCTCAGCGCCATGAGTTACTCAATGCGGAGGGCACGACCGTCGAGAATACTGTTCCGTACGGATGGAGCCAGACCCGAGGAGCAGGCTCCAGCAACACTTCGAAGGACATCGGGGACATTGAATCAAACCATCGAGACCACGCCCCCTTTGTGGAGGTTTAGGGCCGCGTCTCTTCGCCGCTCGGTGGCTTTGGGATGGATCGTGCTCGTCATCATCGGGTTCCAGGCCGTCACCCAGTCGGTTTTCGCCGAACCCCTCTTCTTGATCCCTGCCGCCCTGATGGGTTCGGTGCTGATCGCCGCCTCCCTGGTCGACTGGCACAAGGTAATGCCTACCGAGAAAGGCCTCTGGGCGACCCTGGTTTGGAACCAGGCGATCGTCGTTTGCCTAGCGCTTATCTCTTCGCTTCCCTCGCTCCGACCCGTCACCCAGCCGCTCTTCTTTGGGATCGTGGCTCTGTCGGGGCTGGTGCTGGACCGGGTGAAACACATCATGGTGACGATCAGCGTGGTCGCCACCCTCGCCATTACCGGGTTCTTCGCCGGCGCCGGGGTCGGAGTGCTCGACGTGGTGGTGCAGGCCCTCTCGGCAGCGGTGGTGGCGGCGGCCACCGCCCTGATCGGATCGGAGTTCGAGCGAGAGGCTTATCGCAGCAGCCGGCGGCTCGGTGACCTACAGCGTCAGCGGGCCGACTTCGAACGGCTCTATGCGGTATCCACCACCCTGGCCGGGGCCGAGTCACTCACCGAGGTGCTGCCCGAATTGGTGGGCCGGATCTGCACCTACCTCAACGCCCAGGTGGGAGTGGTCATGTTGTACATCCCCGACACCCACGAGCTGCGGGTCATGAACCCGATCTGGGTGACCGGATATCCCCTGGAAAGCGGCGAGATCAAGATCTCGGTCAGCACCGGGGGGGTGGTGGCCCAGGTCTTCCGGTCGGGCAAACCAATCTTGTTGCAGCGCATTGCCGACAAACCCGAGGCTCATGGGATCCTGGGGGAGCTGGGCCTGACCGAAGCACTGGTCGCCCCGCTCAAGGTGGAGCAGTTCAAGGTGGGGGTGATCGTGGTCGGCGACCCTGTATCGGGAAGCTTCGAAACCGATCAGCTGGAAGCGCTTTACAGCCTGGGGGCGCCGGCCGCCTTGGTGCTCTCGCAGTTGGGCCGCTACGAGGCGGTGTCGGAGATGACCCGCCGCCTGGAGGAGGTGGCACAGATGAAAACCGACTTCGTGTCGGTGGTCAGCCACGAGCTGCGGACTCCGCTCACCTCCATCATCGGCTCCCTCGACACGGTGGCCCGCCCCGAACTCGCACCGGAGGCGGAGGCAGCCAAGAACCTGCTCAACACCGCTCGAAGGCAGGCGGGGCGATTGCAGCGGCTCATCGAGGACCTCCTCATCGTCAGCCGCATCGACCGCAACGCTGTCCCTATCCAGCTGGAGGCGGTGCCGCTGCAGCCTTTCCTCACCGAGGTGGGTGGGCTGGTGGCCATTCAGGAGTTGAAGATCGAGGTCGATCCCGACGACCTGGCGGTGCTGGCCGACCCCGATCACCTCAACCGGGTGTTCCTCAACTTGCTCGAGAACGCCGCCAAATATGCTCCCGGGAGCGCAGTGGAAGCAGTTGCCCGGGGCCGGGGAGAGCGGGTCGAGATCTCGATCGTCGACCACGGCGAAGGGGTCCCGGCCGATCAGCGGGACCGGGTCTTCGAGCGTTTCACCCAGTTGGAGGGCTCTGCTACCCGTACCCGTGGCGGGACCGGGCTGGGGCTCAACATCGTCCGAGGCCTCACCGAGGCGATGCGAGGCAGCGTGGTGCTGGAGGAGACGCCGGGCGGAGGGGCTACTTTTACCGTCACCCTCCCCCGCACCCTGGCCCAAGCCCCAAGCGGCCTCACCGGACGGGATCGGTACATTCGCAACCGCAACCAAGCAGCACTGGGTTAGCCGCCGGCCCCCTCCCGGTCCACCGCCACCGCATGGAAGCCGCCGTCGACGTGGATGACCTCTCCCGTCGTCAACGGAGCCCAGTCGGACAGTAAGACACAGACCATGCGCGCCACCGGCTCTGGATTGGATGCATCCCAGTGGAGCGGCGCCCGGCGATTCCAGGCATCGTGTAGCGCGGTGAAGCCGGGTATGGACTTGGCGGCCACGGTGAGGAGGGGGCCGGCCGATACGCAGTTGACCCGAATCTGGTCCGGTCCCAAATCTCTGGCCAGATAACGAGTTACGGCTTGGAGGGCGGCTTTGGCCACCCCCATCCAGTCATATGACGGCCAGGCCTGGGTGTTGTCGAAGTCCATCGCCACCAGCGACCCGCCGCCGGCCGCGCGCATGAGCGGTCGCAACGAAGCTGCCAGGGTCTTGAAGGAGAAGGCGGAGACGGTAAAGGCGGTCTGGGCGGACTCGACGGGGGTAGCCAGGAAATCGCCCAGAGCGTCGGCGGGAGCGAAGGCGATGGCATGGAGGGCGCCATCCACTCCCCCCCATCGCTGCTGAAGGTCGGTCACGACCCCGGCGACATGATCGGGATTGGTGATATCCATCTCCAACACCGGGGGGACCTGCTCCAGGCGTTGGACGACCCGTTCGGTGAGGCGTAGACCCCGGCCGAAGTTGGTGACGACGATTTCGGCGCCTTCGGCCAGCGCCACCCGGGCGACGTGATAGGCGATGGAGTCGTCGGTGGTGATGCCGGTGATGAGCAGCCGTTTCCCGCTGAGTAGCACGCTTCCCTCCTAAAAACTCTGTCCGAAGGTCATGATGCCCCTGATCCCGAGACCCATCACGAACAACATGAGTAACCCGTAGTAGAGGGCGGGGCGCTTGCCGAGTTGCGACCGATAGATGTAGGCAAAGGCAAGGGTGAACGAGACCACGATTCCATAGAAGACATGTTGATTGCCCGGGTTGGTCCCTTCCAGGTTCATCGCCGTTAAGCCCACTCCCACTTGGAGGAGGACTGCCGCTACCGACACCCCCACCGCCCAAAAGAACGGCTTGCCCGGCGACTTCCGGGCGGCCGAAGCTCCCACCCCCCACAGGCCGGCTAGACCACAGAGCCCCACGGCTACCCAGCCCCAGAGGGAGTGGAATTCACCCATCGGCGCAGCCTAGGGCATCAAATCAGGGGTATCTCGACCAGGGTCCCAGTGCGAAGGTCGAGGGCAAACTCCTTGTGGCTGCGGTTGTCGGCGATCCACCGTGCCAGTTGGGCCCCCTCCTCACGGACGATCCACCAGGCGTAGTCTTCGGATTGGCGGAAGGCCTCACGGGCTTTGCGGGCGGCGTCCACTGCCTCCGCCTCCACCGCATACCGACCAATCAGTCTTTCTGAGATCGGTGCCCCCGCCGGGAGGCGCGGTTCTACGAACTCAACTGCCTCGTACATCTCCGCCCCTGGTCCTACCTAGCCCTCCATCAGGAGATCAGCGTACTGCTCGCGGACCACCTTTTTGTCAAACTTTCCGGTGCCGGTCTTAGGAATCTCGTCGATGAACACCACCCGGTCGGGAAGCCACCACTTCGCCACTTGTTTCTCGAGAAAGGCGAGGAGTTCGGCTTCGGTGGTCTGAGTTCCGGGCCGGACCACGACGAAGGCCACCGGTCGCTCCTGCCACCGAACGTGTTTGAGACCCACCACGGTGGCTTCGGCCACCCCCGGGTGGGCCATGAGGGCGTTCTCCAGGTCGAGCGACGAGATCCATTCGCCCCCCGACTTGATGACGTCTTTGGCCCGGTCGGTGATACGGATGTAGCCCTCGGGGGTGATCTTGCAGACATCACCGGTGCGCATCCACCCCTCCTGGAAGGTCTGAGGCGAGCGGGGGTCACGGAGGTACTCGGCGGCGATCCAGGGCCCACGAATGAGGAGTTCTCCAAAGGCTTCCCCGTCCTGGGGCAATTCTTCGCCGTTGTCGTCGACGATCTTGACCTGCAGCCCGGGAATAGGCAGCCCGGCTGTCTCCAACACGTCGAGCTGGCGCTCGAAGTCCCACTCGCTCATTCCCGGTTTGAGCAGCGCCATCGACGCCACCGGGTTGGTCTCGGTCATTCCCCATCCCTGCTGGACCAGGATCCCCCGGTTCTTCCAGAACCAGTCGATCATGGCTCGGGGGACGGCCGAACCCCCACAGAGGAACGCCCTCATCGAGGAGATGTCGATTTCCGGATGTTCGTCGAGGTAGTGCTGGATCCCCAGCCAGACGGTGGGCACCCCGGCGGAGAAGGTGACCTTCTCCTCGGCGAACAGCTTGACCAACGCCGCCGGGCTCAGATCCGGACCCGGGTAGGTCAGCTTGGCCCCGACACTGGTAGCGATGAAGGGATAACCCCAGGCTGAGGCATGGAACATGGGGACCACCGGCAGGACGTTGTCGGCGGGAGTGAGGTTCAAGTTGGCGAGGTTGGAGATGGTGTGGAGGTAGGTGGAACGTTGCGTGTAGGCGACTCCCTTGGGGTTGCCGGTGGTTCCGGACGTGTAGCAATACATCATCGGGGAACGCTCATCGAGGAGCGGCCAGGAACCGTGCGGCTCCACCCCCTCGATGAGTTCCTCGTAGGCAATGACATCGGGCAACTGGGTTGCACCGATGTCTTCACCCATTACCACATAGCTCCGCACCGTCTCGAGCTGGGGAGCCAGCCGTTCGGCCAGCGGGACTAGATCGGGGTCAACGAAAAGCACCTGATCGGCGGCATGGTTCACGATGTAAACGAGTTGATCAACGAACAGCCGGAGGTTGAGGGTGTGGCAGATCCGACCTGTGTTAGCCGTTGCCCAGTAGAGCTCGTGGTGGCGGCGATTGTTCCAGGCCAGGGTCGCCACCGGATCCCCCACCTCCACCTGGAACCGCTCGGCCAGGGCCGTGGCCAGGCGGCGAACTCGGTCGTCAACGCCGCCGTAAGTACTGCGGACGAGTCTTCGATCCGACTCCACCGACACGACTTCTTGGTCGGGGTACAGGCGTACCGCCCGGTCGTAGAGCGTGGAGAGGAGGAGGGGAAAATCCATCATGTGAGGCACTGGGACGCTCCTCTCAACTCTGTCCGAAGATGCGGTCCTTTTCGCGGGCGAACTCCTCGTCGGAGAGCTTGCCCTGGTCGTGCAGTTCGGAGAGGATGCGGATTTGCTCCGCTTTGCTCTGTCCTTGACCTCCTCGCTCCAGCGACAACATCCTGTCCTCCCGCACCTTGTAAATGAGGGTCTGTAGGCCCTCCGGATCGGGAATGTCTGTGTAGAGCGTCTGTCCGGTTTCGCCTGCCGATTCGATGACTAGGTCGCCGCTACCCACCATCCGCTCAAACACGCTCTGGGCGAAGGAAATGGTGTTGATCATCTCCAGCGGGATCTCCTTTCCGCGTTTGGAGATGAACCCAGTGCGATGTATCACCCGTTCGTTGGTGATGACGTGCTGGGTGGTCAACCAGCGCACGATCCCGCGGATGGTGACGAGAATCCACAGGACCGCCACCACCGCTGGTCCGTACTGCTGGAGGGACCCGCCGGCGAAGAAAGCCAATCCGATGACAAGGGCCAGAGCAGCAAAAGTGATGCCTAAGGGACCGAGTATCGAGGTCCAGTGGGGACGAAACTCCCGGACGATCTCTTCTCCGGGACTGAGGAGACGGGTTGGATAAGGCACCAGCCGAGAGTAACTGCCCCCGACTCCGGCTGCCTTGGGTTGGCGGGCCTTTTCACCCGGGGAGCGGAGAGCCCCGCCCCCCAATCCACCCGGAGGCTCTCCGGCACCTCGGGAAAGCGAAAGCCCCGAGGGAGCTTCGACGAATCTCCACCCTCTCGGGGCCTCGCAAGTTCGTGGCCGGCTGGATCCGAAGATCCAACCCCCCACGAACGGCGGCTTAGGTCCGAAGACCTCGACCGCTGGTCCCCGTTACCGAGGACTCAAGGCATCCGTTTCCGGAGCCAGGGCCGGTGTGGCGGCTCGACGACCCGAAGGTCCCCGGCCGTTCTCCCTTGCGGGAGGGTCCTTACCGGCTGAGCGGCCCAACTCTTGCGGGTCGATCCGCTCTCCCGTGAGAAAGCCTTTCACCTTTCGGTAATCCTCTTTCTCGGGGGCGCTTCGAGGCGAACCCCGTTGCGCAGGCGGCAATGTAGACCATGGCCGCCTCGCCGTCTAGCTGGTGGACTACCTGATTTTCGCGAGCGGTCGGTTTGTTTTCGCGAAGCGGTGTTTCACCCGCAAGAAGCCACCTCGGCACTCGGGGCACCTCCCCTCGTCGCCTCCGGCCGACCCCCTCCGCCCCTCCGGGCCACCTAACCTCGTCGCCTCCGGCCGACCCCCTCCGCCCCTCCAGGGCACCTCCCCCAACGTCGGCCCTGACGGGCCTCCTGGGGGAGGAACCGTCTTCCGTCTTCCGTCTTCCGTCTTCCGTCTCAATTAGAAAACCCCGAGAGAGCTCCGACCGAAGTCGCACCCTCTCGGGGTTCCTTGCCACCCGAACTCCGACCCCGAAGGCTCGTTCTTCCGGTGACCTGCCGGACTGCCTCTCGACCTTCCGGCGCCTGTTCGGAGTCACCCCCGATCAGGCAGGGGGGAAGGTACGGCATCGGGTCACCCGCCGTCAAGTTTTGGGACAACTTGTTTTTCGCGACCAATTACCTGGTTTTCGCGAACCACCTCCAACCTCGGAAAATTGCAAATCTGTCATTTACATCTCTTATAGTCACGCCATGCCCTTGGAGACGCTCTCCCCCAGCCGAGCCGGCGACTTCAAGACCTGTCCCCAGCTGTTCCGCTTCCGAGCCCTCGACCGCCTGCCCGAACCGACCACGATTTATCAGGCGCGGGGCACCACCGCCCATCTCGCCCTGCAGCGCCTGTACGACCTACCGCCTGCCGAGCGCACTGCCGACCGCCTCTACGACTTGTTTCGGGAAGCGTGGAGCGAGCTTCGCAGCGCCCCCGAGTTCGAGGGCCTATTTCCTTCGGTAGAGGATGAACGCCAATGGGGGATCGAGAGTCTCGCCCTGCTCGCCAACTATCTCGCCATCGAAAATCCGGCCGGGGTCGACCCGCTAGATCGCGAGCTGGAAATGTCGGAGACCTTGGGAGAGCAGATCGTCATCCGCGGCATCCTCGATCGCATCGATCGCCTCCCCGATGGCCGCCTGGTCATCACCGATTACAAAACCGGCAAAGCTCCCCCGGAGGCTTACGCCCTGCCCGCCTTCTTCGCTCTCAAGATCTACGCCCTGCTCATTCGTCAGCGGTTGGGAGAGACACCCGCAGAGGTCAGGCTCATCTACCTCAACGGACCCACCATGTACCGCTTTCCGGTGGACGATGCTCAACTCGACGCCATGGAGAAACAGCTCTATGCCCTGTGGAAGGCGATCGATCGGGCGATCGAGAACAACAATTTCCCTCCCCGTCCCGGCCGATTGTGTGATTTCTGTTCCTTCCAAAACATCTGCCCGGCCTTCGCCGGCGCCGAGGCTCTGGCCGGCTAGTCCGTCCAAGCCGCCCTCGAGTGACTAGTCCTCAAGTGCAGTAACTAGGTCAATCGACCCTTAAGGGACCACTCCCCCGCTCCGATAGACCCGATGGGGGCATTGCAAGGCCGTTAGGACTGGAGGGAGTTGGTGAGAAGAGCGCTGGCATTGTTGACCGCAACCGCGGGATGGGTCGCGGTCATCCAGCTGGTTATTGGGACCTCACCGCCGCCTCCCGAGTTCGAGGTACAAGGTCTTTCCAATCCGTTGGTCATGGGCCTCGTCGACAGCCAAACGACCCACAAGTCGCTGGCCGGTGTGGAGCGGTCGGTGGTGACCACCACCTCGTCGACCACCAGCACCACCACCACCACGACCACTGCCCCTACCACCACAACGGCCGCCCCCCAACCAACCACCACCACCACCGCCCCCCGGCAAACGACTACCACCGCCGCTCCTAAGCCGACCACCACCACAGCCGCTCCCACTACCACCGCTCCCCCAGCCACTACTACCACCACCGAAGCCCCCTCCGGGAACTTCAGCTCGGGGGCCGAGTCGGACTTCATCAAGCGGATCAACAACCTCCGCGCTTCAGAGGGCCGAGATGCCTTAGCGGTCAGTTCCAGCCTCAAGAGTTATGCCCGAGACTGGTCGGAGGAGATGGCCACCAGTGGCGAATTCCGCCACAGCGACATCGGCGCCTACATCACGACCACCAACTGGTCGACCATCGGGGAAAACATCGGCCGGGGTGGCTCGGTCTCGGCGATATTTAATGCCCTGGTGGACAGCTCACCCCACCTGGCCAACATGCTCAATCCCGACTTCACCCACATCGGGGTAGGGGTCTATGTCGACGCCGAGGGAGTGCTCTGGACCACCCACGTCTTCGGGGGGTAGGCGCCTAAAGGCGTTCGAGCCAGTAGGCGTCCACCCGGTAGGGCATCGCCAGGACCTCCCCACTTCCAGTCTCGGGGTGGGCGTCCACCACCGACAGCACCTCGTCGACCACTGCCTGCCGCTCCGAGGGAGGCAGGACCGCGACATGGCTGACCGACAAAAACCGGTCGATCAAGGTGGCCCGATCAATCAGGTGGTGATGGAAGAAGGTGGCGCGGTGGAGTTCACCAAACCCCACTGCATCACCTAACCCCCGCTCGGGATCCTTTTCGTGATCCCGCCAAGGGGCATTCTTCTCCACCCGATCCATGATCTGCCACAGGTGGTCCACCCATACAACGGTGCGATCGCGAACGTTCCACAAGACTCCCAGCCGGCCACCCGAACGGAGGACTCGGCGGAACTCGGATAGAGCCCGAGTGGCGTCGAACCAGTGGAAGGCCTGGGCGACGGTAACCGCGTCCACCGCACCGGACCGGAGTGGGAGTTGCTCCGCCACTGCGGCAACCACCGGAGCCGAGGGAAGTTTCTGCCGCAATAACCGGCCCATGGTCAGCACCGGTTCCACTGCCACCACCCTGCAGTCGACCAGTGCTTCGGTGAGTTTGCCAGTCCCCGCCGCCACGTCCACCACCAAGGTCGACGGCCCCACACGCAGGTTGGCAACCAGCCAGGACAACGCTTCTGGCGGGTAGCCGGGTCGTCCTCGCTCGTACACCTCGGCGGCGGCGAAACCGTGGGCAGCCACCGGGTGAACCGACATCCTTCGACCCTAGCTAAGGCCGGTTCATGTCACCATGGTCCGATATCTTCTCCGGGTGGGAATCCCTGCACATGAAGCCGATGGCGTGACCGACATCCGGGTCGAACCCGACCGCTGGGCCCCCGCCATCGCCGACACTGAAGGCCCCCAGTTGGTAGTGGCAGGGCCGGGAACTGGAAAGACCGAGTTCCTGGTCGAACGCGCGGTCCACCTCGTTCGCTCGGGATTGGTCACCGCCGACCAGGTACAGGTCCTCACCTTCTCCCGCCGGGCTGCTTCGGAGTTGGGCCGGCGCATCAACGACCGCTTGGGCGGACTCGGACCGGGTGTGCCCGCCGCGACATTCCACTCCTTCGCCTTCCGTCTCCTAGAGCACCATGGCCCCAACACCTTCGGGTGGACCGAGGTGCCGTCTCTCCTCACCGGGCCTGAACAGGTGAGCCTGGTGGCCCGCCTTTTGGCCGAGGAGGACCCGGAAGACTGGCCTCTGCCGTGGCGGCCTTTGTTGGGGAGCATCACCCTGGCCGAGGAGGTCGCCGACTTCATCCTCCGGGTGCGCGAGCGCCTCCTCTCTCCCTCCGACCTGGCGGAAATGGCCACTACCCGACCCGCCTGGCGAAATCTGGGGCAGTTCCTCGCCGCCTACGACATCGAGCTGTTGAGGAGCCGGCGGATCGACTATGGCACCCTCCTGGCCGAGGCGGTCGAGTGCCTCCATCACCCCGACGTCGCGAGCGATGTCAGTCGTCAGATCCGCTACGTGCTGGTGGACGAGTATCAGGACACCTCCCCGGCCCAGGCTCGCCTGCTCGAATTGGTGGCTGGCCCCCACTACAACCTCACCGCCGCCGCCGATCCCTATCAATCGGTGTATTCGTTCCGGGGAGCCGAGGTCGCCAACGTGGCCGACTTCGGGGCTCGCTTCAGCGGCGGCCAGCTCCCCCCACGTCGCCTCATCCTGACTCAAAGCTTCCGAGTTCCTGCCGAGATCCTTGATGCCGCCCTACGGGTGGTGGCCGGAGGCGACCTGCCGGGAGCGGCGGGGCCGGTGCTCCCCGCGCCCCACCGGGGTGGGGTCGAGGCGTATGTCTTCGATCAGGCCAGCGCCGAAGCGGAATGGATCGCCTCCGAGGTCGATCATCT
The DNA here is from genome assembly GCA_035281425.1 of Acidimicrobiia bacterium. Lineage (GTDB taxonomy): Bacteria > Actinomycetota > Acidimicrobiia > Spongiisociales > ZC4RG35 > JAICND01. The sequence goes on along the minus strand of DATEDX010000050.1, from coordinate 20,337 downwards.
CGGCCGGGGTGAAGGCCTCCGCTGGTCCGATCTGGCGGTGCTGGTGCGCACCACCCGCCATCTGCTCCCAGAGCTCTCCCGTGCTCTGGAACGCCGGCGCATCCCCCACGAGGTGCCCGATCGGAGACTGGTCGACCATCCTGCCGTGCAGTTGGTCTTCGACCTGGTGGCGGTCGCCCTCAGTTCCCGGGGAGGTTCCGACCCTTTCGAGTCCGATCGGGCAATGCGCCGGCTGCTCCTCGGACCCCTCTGGCAACTTCCCTTGTCGGCCGAGCGGGCCATCTTCCGAGCTCGCCAGCTTGAACCTCTCACTCCCTGGAGCGAATTCCTCCCCCGCCTCCTCCCCGACTCCGAACCGCTGGCCGCCCTCATCGCAGATCCCTCCTGGGCAGCGAACCGACCGGCGGTGGAGGGGTTTTGGCATCTCTGGACCCACCTTCCTCAGCTCATCCCGGTGATCACCGGGGACGATCAGTCCCAGCACCGGGCGGCCTTTGCCGCCTTCTCCCAGGTCCTGCATCGCCAAGCCGAACGGGACCCCACCGTCACCCTGGCCGACATCCGCCGGGCCGCCGACCAAGAGGACTTCGAAGCCGTTCCCCTCCTCAGCCTGCAACGCCGTCCCGGTGACCGGCTCACCCTCACCACCCTCCACCAGGCCAAAGGACTGGAATTCGAGGTGGTGTTCATCGCCGACGCAGCCGAGGGCTCCTTTCCCGACTTGCGACGTTCCCGGGCCATGCTCCGACCAGAGTTGCTATCTGCCTCCTTCGCCGCCGCCGGCAACCCCCTCCGCCTTCGCCTCCAGGAGGAGATGCGCCTGGCCTATACCGCCATGACCCGCGCCCGCCGGCGGGTGGTCTGGACCGCCACCTCAGCGGCGATCGACGAAGGTGAAAGGCGACCTTCCCGCTTCCTGCTCTCGGCAGCCGGAGTCAACACCCTCGATGACCTGGCCGCTCCTCCCGCTCCCGGCAGCCGTCCACCGGTCACCCTCACCGAGGCGCAGGGGATGTTGCGGCGGCTACTGATCGATCCCACCGCTCCGGCCGCCAGGCGTCTAGCGGCCGTGGCGGTTCTGGCCGACCCTCCCCTTCTCGACCGTCCCTGGGACGCCACCTGTTTCGCCGGAGTGCCCGCGGCCGGCCCCGATGGAGGGTTCATGCCCACCTCGGTGGTGTTGTCGCCCAGCCAGGCCGACGCCTATGCCTCCTGTCCCCGCCGCTACGTGATCGAACGCCGGCTCCAGACCGCTCAGCAGTCCGGCCCCTATGCCCTCTTCGGGTCCCTTCTCCATACAGTCTTGGAACGCGCCGAGGGGGAGGCGGTGGAGGCCGGCCGGCCTCACGCCGACGCCGCCAATGCGCTGCGGATCCTCGACGAAGTCTTCGAGACCGACCAAGCCAACTTTGGGTCGCCGGTACTTAACGAAGCTTGGAAGCGACGGGGACAACAGCTGATCGAAAACATGTATGCCGACTGGCCGGGAGGGGACGCCGTCCCTGTCGCCCTCGAAAGGAAGCTGGAACTCGAGCTGGGCGGTCACCGATGGAAGGGGCGTTCCGACCGGGTGGAGCAACACCGGGTGGGTGAGCTTCGCATCGTCGATTACAAGACAACGAAATCACCCATGAGCCAGGAGGAAGCCTCCGTTTCTCTGCAGCTGGGCTTCTATCTCCTGGCCGCCGCCTCCGACCCAGAGTTGGTAAAAGTGGGCGATCCCACTTCGGCCGAACTCTGGTATCCGCTCGGCGGCGCCCGGAGGAGCTTCGACCGTTCGCAACTGTTCTCCGTGGGTCACGAACTCCATCGCATCGCCGAATCCATCGCCGCCGAGGAGTGGAATCCCACCCCCGGACCTCATTGTGGTCGATGTGAGGTGCGGCTGGTGTGCCCTGCCTGGCCCGAAGGGCGGGAGGGATTCATCCCATGATCGTTCCGACTCCTGAACAGCAAGCCGTAGTCACCGCCCCGCTGGCACCACTCCGGGTAGCGGCCGGCGCCGGTACCGGCAAGACCACCACCATCGCCGCCCGGGTGGTCCATCTCGTTTCCGAGCTCGGTTTAGAACCAGAGCGGATCCTGGGCATCACCTTCACCAACAAGGCCGCCGGCGAGCTCGCCGACCGCATCCGCCAGTTACTTGTCCACCACTATTCGTCAACGGTCAGCTCTGAGGACCGCCAGGTCGAGGTTCACACCTATCACGGTTTCGCCGCCCAGTTGCTGCGCGAGTTTGGCGCCCTGGTAGGAGTGGAGAGGCGAAGTCCGGTCATCACCCCCACTTTCTCCCGCCAGTTGCTCTCCCAAGTCGTGAGGACGATCGAGCTGCCCCATCTCGACGCGACCTATGCCGGCGTGGTGGAAGACCTCCGCCGCCTGGGATCAGCGCTGGGGGACCATCTCCTCACCCCTGAGCAGATCGAGGTCCCCCCGCACCCGCCGGGAAGTCCCTGGGAAGTCCGTTACGACCTGCTCAAAGGACTGCGGGAGTACCAGCGTCTGAAGCGGCGGCTGGGGGTCACCGACTATGCCGACCTGGTAGTGATGGCCCATCGCCTGGTGACCGAGTTCCCAGAGACGGCGAGCGAGGTGGCCTCTCGTTATCAGGCAGTGTTGCTTGACGAATATCAGGACACCAATCCCGGGCAGCGTGAGTTGTTGCGAGCCCTGTTTGGACCTGGGTTCCCGGTGATGGCGGTCGGTGACATCGACCAGACCATTTACGAGTGGCGGGGTGCGTCGCCCCACAACTTCGACCAGTTCCCGAACCACTTTCCTACCGCCGCCGGGCAGGCCTCGCCCACGCTTCCCCTCACCACCAACCGCCGCTCGCTTCCCGCCATCATCGCCGTCGCCAACCGGGTACGAGCCGAGACCGGCTCGGGTCAACCCGACCTGGTGGCGCTTTCGGGCCGGATCGGCGGAGAAGTGGCGGTGAGCTGGCATGACAGCGCGGTGGCTGAGGCTGAATGGATTGCGCGCCAGTTGGACCAACTTCACGCCCAGCATCGCTGGAATGACATGGCCGTGTTGTTTCGTAAGAACAAGGACATGGTGCTGGTGCATGACGCCTTACGGGCGGCGGGGATTCCGGTGGAGGTGGCCAACCTTGGGGGTCTGCTCTCGGTGCCGGAAGTGGCCGACCTGCGGGCGTGGCTACGAATCCTGGAAGATCCCTCCGACGAGCCCGCTTTGTTCCGGGTGTTGATGGGGAGCCGGTTCCGCCTCGGAATAGCTGACCTCCACCAGCTCTCACTGTGGGTTCGACAGAGGGACCGCCAAGCGGCTGAGGACCAGGACCACGAAACCGCCCCCCGCCACCTGCTGCTCGAAGCCGTTGATCGAGTTGAAGAACTGGCAACGCTTCGGGCCGAGGCTCAGGCTGCCCTGTTCCGATTCCGCCACCAATACCGTCAGCTGCTCAGCGCCGCCCAAGGGGTGACCTTGGTGGAGCTGTGCCGGCGGGTCCTCGACCTGACCGGGGCCTGGCCCGATCTGGCGGCGATGGGTGAAGCGGAAGGCCTCAGCGCCCGGCTCAACCTATTCCGGTTTCTCGACCTCACCGAAGACTGGAGCCCGCTCGAAGGGCGGCCCTCCCTGCAAGCCTTCCTCGACTACCTGGCGGTGATGGAAAGTGAAGCGAGCGAAGAGCTCGACACCGCCCGGCTGTCGGGAGAAGACGCCGTCACCCTGCTGACGGTCCACCGCGCCAAAGGACTCGAGTGGGAGGTGGTCTTCCTCCCTGCCTGCTATCAGAACAACTTCCCTTCCAAGTCGAGCGGCTTCGAGAACCCCTATCTATCGGGCAAATACCTTCCTTACGAGTTACGCATCGACCGGGTGCCTCCGGTCACCGCCGAGATGTCGAAAAAAGTGGCCGATGCGGTGCTCCGGGAGGAGCACACCCGTCAGGAGTGGCGGGTGGCTTACGTGGCAGTGACCAGGGCCAAGCAGCGGCTGTTGGTGAGCGGTGCTCATTGGTACGGGCACCCGGAGCCGACCTCCAAACCGGCTCGATCGAGCGCCTTATGGGATCTGGTGGCCGCCCACTCTGCCTCTCGGGTGGAGTCGAGCCCGGGGACCGTCCCCGAGCGGCCGTCCCTCCTCCGACTGGAGGTAGCGGCCAGCGGTCCCGACCCGGTCTTTGAGCAGGGATGGGATGGCGCCCTGCGAGCGGAACTAAGCCATCCCGGCTGGGCCCGAGCCGAGGCGCAGGGCCTGGGAGAGGAGCCGGCTTTCGCCACCTTCCACGATGAGCTTCAACAAATGCTGGCAGGACTGCCCCCGGAGCGTCCCCCTGAAGCCGACCCGGTTACGGTCACGTCGGTCACCGGCTTGGTCACCTACGCCACCTGCCCGCAGGCCTACCTGTGGTCGGAGGTCGACCGGCTCCCTCGCCGTCCCAACCCAGCCGCGCGCCGCGGTACCCAAATCCACCGGCTGATCGAGTTACACCACCGTGGACAGATGGCCTTCGACGACCTCGAACCCAACCTATACGACCTGGTCAGCGGAGACGAGGCAGTCGCTCCTCCCGGTGGCGCCTTCGAGGCGTTCTCCGCCAGTCGTTTTGCCAGCCGGCGCCCGTTCCTGGTCGAAGCCCCGTTCGAACTCTCGTTGGGCCCGCTCCGGGTCAAAGGACGGATCGATGCCGTTTATAGCCATGACCAGTCCTGGGAGATCGTCGACTTCAAATCGGGTCGCCGCCCCCCACCAGATCCGGTGCTCGACCCCGCCCGACGAACCCAGCTCCAAGCCTATGCCTTGGCGGCCCGCCGGGGACTTCTCGCCACCTCCCAACCGGAGGAGTTGGCCGTCACCTTCGCCTACCTTGGCGGGGGTGGCGAGGAGGTGACTGAAACGGTCAATGCCCCTTATCTCGAACAAGCCCAGGCCCACCTCCAATCGCTGGTGGATGACATCGCCCGGGGTGCCTTCTCCCCCCAACCCGGCGCGGCCTGCGGCGATTGCGACTTCCTTCATGTCTGTCCTGCCGGCCAGGACTTCCTCAGTAGCGGCTAGCGACCGGGTGCCTCCCGGATGGCGAAGCGGACATCCTCTGGTTCGATGATCATCGTTACTCGCACCATTCCCTCGGGAAGCGGGTAGTCCCATCCCAGGTACTTCCGGGAAAGCCGGTTGATGTCGCCGACCGCGCCCTCGTGGCGCAGCTCCACCACCTTCCCGAGGACCTCCGCCCAGCTGTAGGGACGCTCGGCGTCAAATACGCACACCGCCACCCGGGGGTCGCGACGTACATGGGCCAGCTTGACCCTTCCCTCGGCGGTGTTCATCAACAAATGGTCGGTATCAAGATCCACCCACATCGGGGTGACGTGGGGCGACCCATCGGCGCGGACCGTTGCCAGGCTGGCGAAATTGGGCGCCTCCAACATGCGGCGGACTTCGGGTGGAAGTTGGGCGAGCATGAATCTACATCTCCTGGTGGCGAAGCCCGAGCGACTCTAGGGAGCAGCGTGCAGCACTAGGCCCGTTGATGGATGCTGATGGTCGGTGGCCGCCGACTAATTGACCACTCGCCCGCCGCTGACCTCGACGATGATGGTGACGGGGCCGTCGTTAACCAGTTTCACCGCCATCCTTTCGCCGAAGCGACCAGTCTCCACTGAGAGTCCACGCTCCCGGAGAGCATCCCTGAGCTCTTGGATCAGCGGTTCGGCCTGGGCCGGAGAGGCGGCCCCCACAAACGAGGGTCGCCGGCCTCGGGTGGTGTCCGCGTACAGCGTGAACTGGCTCACCACCAGCACCTTCCCACCGCTTTCCACCAGCGAACGGTTCATCTTCCCGTCATCGTCGGGGAAGATCCGTAAGCCTGCGATCTTCGCCGACAGCACCTCCGCCTCGGCGGAGCCATCGTCGTGAGCTACCCCCACCAGCACCAAAAGCCCGGGCCCGATGACCCCCACCACTTCGCCCTCAACCTCTACCGATGCCTCCGACACCCTCTGAATCACTGCTCTCATAGAATCCCGCTGTGGTAACCCCGCTTCCCGATGAGCCTAGGTGGCCGGAAGATGCCCCCCTCACCGGACCGGTCCTCATCCTCGCCGACGCCACCAGCAAGTTGGAAGCCGACCTAATCGCCGGCTGGGCTGCCCGCCAGGCACCACCCGGCGTAATCCATGAGCAGATCCGTCTGGCGGGATCGCGCCGGCGCCTCCCCGGCCAGCACACCGATCCCCGGCTCGAGGCCCGTATGCGTCGGGGAGACGATCCCTACCTGCTCCCGGTAAGGGTGGTGTGGTCACCCCATCGGCGCCACGACCAGAGGACGGTCTCTTGGAGTGACTTGCTCCGGCTTGGCGACCCCCGCGATCCGGGCGCTCTCCGCCAGCGAGCCATCTTGTCGCGCTGGCCCGACCGGGTATCGATCGTTACTGGACGAGGCGCCACCTCCACCCGCCTGCAGAGCGACCACAAGGCCGCCGACGAGATCACCAGCCTCAACGACTTTGTCACCCGGCGAGCATGGCTGGCCCTGGAGAAGGCCGAGAGACGGCTGCGAGGTAACCGCTACAAGGTGCCCCGCTTCATCCACGACGAGATCCTCAACCGCTCAGATTTTCGGGATGGGGCGGTCCGCTACGGGGCCGAGCGCGGTCTGGCCGAACCGGTTGCTCTGGCCCGAGCCCGCCACTACCTGCGAGAGATCGCCGCCAACCACTCCAGCCTCCTCATCGATCTGATCGCCAACGCCATCCACTGGCTTTACCGTCAGGGTTACGGCGGGCTCATCTACGACCGGTCCAAGGTGGCGGAGATCGCCGCCCTCGGTCAGGAGCTTCCTCTGGCCTTCCTTCCTTCCCATCGCTCCAACCTCGATCGGCTCGCCCTGCAGTTCTTGAAGTGGGAGAACGACCTTCCCCCCAACCACACTGCTGGCGGGATCAACATGAACTTCTTCCCGGTGGGACCGCTGATTCGCCGGACCGGAGTCTTCTTCATCCGCCGCTCCTTTCGGGACAACCCCCTCTACAAATTCGTTCTCCGCACCTATCTCGACTATCTAGTCGAAAACCGCTTCCCCCTGGAGTGGTACCTGGAAGGCGGGCGCTCCCGGACCGGGAAGCTCCTGGCGCCTCGGTTGGGGCTGCTGGCTTATGCCGTGGAGTCCTGGCAGCGAGGCAAAGCGGAGGACTTGCTGCTGATACCGGTGTCAATCGTCTATGACCAGATCCAGGATGTCGGCGCTTACACAGCCGAGGCCCGCGGCGCCGACAAACAGAAAGAGTCGGTCTCCTGGGTGATGGGGGCAATCCGCTCTCTTCGACGGCGATACGGCAATATCCATATCCGATTCGCCGAACCGATCTCCGTCGCCAAGGCCCTGGCCGGGGCCGAGATGGAGGAAGGCTCCCTCGACCTGGCCAAACTCGCCTTCGAGGTCATGTACCGCATTTCCCAGGTCACCCCCATCACTCCGGCGGCGGTGGTGTCCATCGCCTTGCTCAAAGGAGGAGGCAAAGGGCAAACGATGGATCAGCTGGCGGAAACGGCAGCCGCCCTTGACTCCTTCATTGAGAGTCAGGGCCTTCCCACCACCGAACCCCTCCACCTCGAAGAACCTGGCGAACTTGGCAAGGTCCTCACCCTCCTCGCCGAGCATGACAACGTGACCCGATATCAGGGGGCGGGTGATGTCTACTACCTGGAAGGTGAACAGGCGTTGCGAGCCTCGTACTACCGCAATGTGGTCGTCCACCACTTCGTTCCCCGGGCCATCGCCGAGCTTGCCCTGGCCGGGTCCCGGAAGCCGGAAACCTTCTGGCAGGAGGTCGACCGCCTACGAGATCTCTTCAAGTTCGAGTTCTACTTCCCCGAAAAGGAGGCGCTGCGGGAGATTATCCGGTCTGACCTCGACCGGGCCCTCCCCGGGTGGGACGCTGAGATGAGCCGCTCCCGGACGCTGCTTCGCTCGCTTCCCCTCCGGGTGGCGTCGTGGGCACTGTTGCCTTTCCTGGAGTCCTACCACATCCTCGCCGATGAACTGGCCGCCCGCGAGGATCGGCCAGTAGAAGAAAAGCAACTCATCGCCGCCCTAATGAAGCGGGGAGAGGAATACCGGCTGCGGGGTCAGGTGGCGGCAGACGCGGTGTCAGCGGTGGGCTTCAAACACGCGGTGGGGCTGGCGAGCAACCGTCACCTCCTGGAGGCGGGTAGGGCGGGGGAGCGAACCAGCTTCGCGGCCGAGATCTCCACCCTGCTGCCCCGTTTCGACGGCTAGCAATGTTCACCCTGGCGTGAGACCAGCAGGCAGGTCAGCGGGTAATCGCCGCTCGTAGGCGCCAGCTTGCCAGAGTGAGCAATACCGCGGCATAAAGGGCCAACACCGCCAGTTCGGGAAGAATGTCGATCAGGGTTCCGCCGCGCTGCACCAGGTCGGAAAAGGCATCTACCGCCCAGGCGTGGGGAGTGATATGAGCCACCCGCCGCAGCGTCGGGGAGAACAACTCCAACGGCAACATGCACCCCCCTAGAGCCGCCAGTCCCAGACCCGCCATCACCCCCACTCCCCCCGCCTGTTCGGCATTGGCAAAGACGGCACCCATCAGCATCGCCGCCCCCGCCCCCACGGCGGCGAAGACGACCAGCACTGCCACTGCCCCGAGAGGATCTCCCCAGTCGACCCCAAAGACGAGCAGGGTCGCCACCATGATGTAGATCCCCTGGACCAGCACCACCCCGAACCGGCCCAACCCTTCCCCGACCACGATGGTCCCGATCTCGGTGGGAGTTGTCAGCATGCGCCGGGAAAGCCCCAACTGCCGGGTCTGAATCAACACCGCCGCACCGGAGAGGGCGGTGACGAACATAAAGAGGATCAGCTGACTTTGAGCACCGAGGTCGAAGCGGCCGAGGGTGGGGGGAAAAAGCCTGTCGCCCACGGTGCGGGTGGTGACCTCGATCGGGGTCAGCGAGGGAGCGACTTGGGCCACCAGGGCGGCCGCCGACCCGGCATCCGTCAGACCTTCCCTCACCAAGAACCTGGCGGCGGACAACTCCTTGCTGGCGGCGGCCACCGCTTCCGCTACCACCACCTGGAGAGAGGCGCCACTCCCATCGGGCCGGGCCACATAACCTAGCGTCGCCACCTCTCCCTCCTGGAGCTGTCGGTCGTAGTCGGCGGAGATCACCAGCGCTGCCGCCACCGTCCCCCGTTCAACCGCGGTGACCAGCGACTCTTCACCCTGGTATCGCACGACCTCCAGCCGAGGCTCGGTGGTAAGCCGCTCCAGAAGCCGTTCCGTCTCCGGGCCGTCACTGCTAGCGACCACGCCCAGCTTGGGGGTGAAGCTCCCCCCGAATTGCAGCCCGATAAGCAGGATCAGCGCCAGGGGAAAGATGAAGACGAAGAAGATGCTCGACTTGTCGCGCAACATACGCAGCACGTTGGCTTGAGCAATCGCCAGCACTTTCATCGCCACACCTGCCGGTTCATCACCCAAGCCGCAACCAAACCGAAAACCAAAGCCATGAGAGCCAGGGCGCCGAGCGAGGGCAGCACCACCGGCAGACCACCCCCTCCCGAGATGTCGGCCAGCCCGCGCATGAACCAGTGATGCGGAGTGAGGGCCGACAGATTGGCGAGGAGCCCACCTTCTTGCCCGACGGGGAAAAACGTTCCCCCCAAGAGACCCAGGGTGACGCTGACCACCGCATGCTGGTTCTCGGCCGACTCCGGGGACTTGGCCAAGCCCGCCACCAGGGCGGTAATCGCTACCGCTGCCAGGACTGCCGCCAGCACCAGCAATGCCACCATGACGGGGTCGCCCCACTCGGCTCCCATCAGCACCACCCCGGCGCCCATCAGCACGGCCATCGACACCAGTCCGAGGATGATGGAGACGAGAGTCTTGGCAGCCAGCACCGATCCCGGGGAAGTGGGGGTGGCCAGCATCCGCGCCAAGGTCCCCTCCCGCCGCTCATCGAGCAGGCTTTTGAGGCCGAACTGGGCGGTGAACATGAGGAAGAAGACAGCCATCCCGGCAACCGCAAAGGTGGTTCCGTCGAGCTGTCGCACCGCGGCCTCCACCTCGCCGATCGTCACCGGTGGGACACCGCCCAGGCTGGCGACTTCGGCCAGCACTAAGGGATCCCCTCCGGCCGCCACCCCCGCCGCTACCGAGAGCTGCACCAGTTCGATGCTCAAGGCGTAACCCGAGGCGATGGCAGAAGCGATCTGGGTGGCGGTGGGCGAATCGACGTTTCCGATCACCTCGATGGTTCCGCCACCGCCCGTACCGATCTGGCGATCGAAGCCGGCAGGCACCACCAAAACGGCGTCGACCTCACCGTCATCAACCCCCGCTTCGGCCTCCTCCACCGAGGTGTACGTCACTGGTTCGGAACCTATTTGGCCCGCCACCTCCGCCAAGGCGGCTGCCGAATGCGGCGAATCCGGCGCCACCACCCCAAAGCTGGGTTCAAACGAGCCGTCGCCCGTCAGAGCCCCACCGAAGACGAAATTGAAGATGAAGGCCAGCACCAAGGGCGCCGCCAGGCCGGTGATGAACACCGATCGGTCCCGGATGCGGAGCCGCAAGTCCTTGGCAGTGATGGCGAGGAGGCTTCGCATCGGCTCCGCTAGTCGCGCAGAGCTTTGCCGGTGAGATGGAGGAACACGGCTTCGAGGTTGGGTTCGCTTACCTCTACTCCGCCGATGGTCATCCCTGCCCCCGCGGCAGCGGTCAACAGCTCGGGCAGCCGGCGGCTGGCGTCAGCCACCAGCAGGTCGACCCGATGATCGGAGGGGATCGCCTCGGCCACCCCGTCCTTTCGCCCCAGGTTCGCTGCTACTTGCTCGAGCGACCCCGTACCGGTGATGGTGATGCGATCTTTCTGGCCGACTAGCTCCACCAACTGGCGCCGGGTTCCCTCCGCTTTGATAACCCCCTCATCGATGATGGCCACCCGATCGCACAGCCGCTCCGCCTCCTCCATGTAGTGGGTGGTGTAGAGCACCGCCATCCCTTCCCCGGCGAGGGCTTCGACCGCCTCCAAGATGGCGTTGCGGCTTTGCGGATCCACCCCTACGGTTGGCTCGTCGAGGATGAGGAGTCGGGGCCGGTGCAGCAGACCGATCCCGATGTTGAGCCGCCGCTTCATGCCCCCGGAGAATTCTTTGACCCGGTCGCCGGCCCGATCGGTCAGACCGATCACGGCCAGCACCTCATCCGCTCGCGATGCCAGTTCCTGTTTGTCCATCCCGTAGAGGCGACCGAAAAAGGTCAGGTTCTCGCGGGCGGTGAGATCGGGGTAGACCGCCAGATCCTGAGGCACCAGGCCGATGTGTGCCTTGGGGCCCACCGCCTTGGGACTCATCTCTTCCCCCATGATCCGGACCTCTCCGGCGTCGGCGGTCAGCAAGCCGGCAATGATGGAAATGGAGGTGGTCTTGCCCGCCCCGTTGGGGCCGAGCAGACCGTAGGTCTCAGCGGGAGCGATGGTGAAGCCGACGCCGTCTACGGCGATGATGTCCCCGAAGCGCTTGGCAAGACCCTTCGCCTCCAATACGTTCATCGAGGTTGGTCTCCCAGCACCAGCAATTGGCCGCTGGTCGGCTCGGCGCAACAGAACCAATCCTCGGTCAATCGAGGTGCAATTCGACGGGAAGACATCGGCTGCGTTCCCTGGCCCATTACCCGCTGCCACATTGCCGTCATCACCTGCTCGCGGTCGCCCCCCTTCTCGGCGAGGGCAGCCAAATCCCGCTGGAGTCGCTCGGCCGATTCGTCGCCCTGCCAGCGATAGCCCAGGGCATTCGGATCGTACGAGCCGAGGTAGGGCGCCAACTCCGGGAGGCGGAGCAAGAGGGATCCTTCCGGGATCAATAGGCGAATCGACAGCTGCACCGGATCGGTTGAGCCGAGCAGATCATGCTCATCGAGGAAGGTCAAGATCTCGGGAAGGTCGCCGGGCTCGGTCCACGGAGTGAACGGCAGCCAGGAGGGACGAAGCCCGATTCCCACCCTCGTCAGCACTTCGACGGCCCGGGCCATGCCCCGAGCGGTGTGGCCCTTGTCGAGCAGCTTGAGGATCCTGTCGTTGGTGGACTCGAAGGCGGAGACCACGAAGATCACACCCCTCTCCGCCCACTCCCCCCAGAGGTGAGAATGGTCGATGATGTGCTCCACCTTCACCGTCACATCGAAGGTGAGCTGGGGGAAAGTGGCGGAGACCTCGTGCAGCACGTCGCCGGCGTAGCGCGGTGCGTTAAGGAAATCGGGGTCGCCGAAGGTGACATGTCGAGCTCCCATCTCGACCAGTTGGGCGACGTCTGCCACCACCTGCTCGAGCCCGGTGGTGCGATAACGTCCGTCGTAGACCGCGGGGATGGGGCAATGGCGGCAGCGGTGACGGCATCCGTGACTCGCCTCAACGTATCCGGCCAGCCGTTGCTCACCATCGATCTCCAGGCGGGCGTAGCGCTCGAGGGGAGGAAGGAGCTGGCGGGCGGGCACCAGGAACTCCTTGTTGCCGAGATCTAGCTGGAGGGGAAGCGACGACAAGCCGGCTGCCCAAGCCGCCAGGTGGTCTTCGTATTCACCTACCAGGCGGTGTTGGCTCTGCTGGCTGACGGTGGCATCGAAGCCAATCGCTCCATACAGTCCGTAGAAGGCGATGGGAACCTCGGGTCGTTGAGATCGAAGGCGGGCCGAAGCTTCCATCGCCAGCCGCATGGCGGTATGCATCGGCACCGAAAACGCCACTCGCTCCGCCCAGGCGAACCGCTCATGGTCCCAGGGTTCGACGGCCAGGTCGAGGCAGCGCACTTCGTGACCTTCGGCGAGAAGCCGGGCGGCGGGGGAAGCTAGGTGCCAGGGCTGATGGCCCAATTCGTAGGTAGAGACGAGCAAGACGCGCACCGGGGCATGGTACGGGGGTGGGAAACCCAGCGGGAGCGTTAGCCTGACCGGGTGCCGGGCCAGTTCCACCACCTTCCGCTGGGGCTCGTCTACGTATACGACTACGGCGGCTCCGGTAGCCCAGTGGTGGCGGTGCACGGGCTGGGTGGTGCCCATCTCAACTGGCAGCCGGTGGCGGCCGGGCTTGCTCGCCATGGACGGGTTCTCGCCCTCGATCTTCCCGGATTCGGCTATTCGCCCCCACAGCGGACCCATGGCATCTCGGTCCACGCCCGGGCAGTCTCAGAACTGGTCGAGGCTCAAGGGACGCCCGCCCTTCTGCTGGGAAATTCCCTCGGCGGGCTAGTGGCGATGATGGTGGCCTCCCGCCATCCCCATCTGGTCGCTGGATTGGTGCTGGTGGCCCCCGCCACCCCGCCCAGCTTCACCGACCCCTCACTCGATCGGGCGGTGCAAAAGCGGCTGCTGATGCAAGGGCTCCCTTTCCTCGGACCGGAGATGATTCGCCGCTACTGGAACTCGGTCAGTCCGGCCCGTCAGATCACAGACACCCTGAGCATTGTCTGCCACCACCCGGAGAGGGTTTCGCCCAGCGTGCTTGAAGAGTCTCTGCAACTGGCGGCCGCTCGCCGCCACCAGCCCTGGGCTATCCCCGCCCTGGTCGGGTCGGGACGCTCGGTGGGTCGGCTCCTCGCCGACCGGCGATCTCTCCGCCGCCTGGTCCAAAACATAACCGCCCCCACCTTGGTGATCAAGGGCGGTCATGATCGGGTGGTAGCCGGATCTGGTCTGTCCTGGCTGAAGGAGCAGCGACCCGACTGGACCCACCGGGAGATGTTCGACGCCGGGCACTGCCCGCAGCTCGAAGCCCCCCAGGAGTTCCTGGCCCTGGTCGACGACTGGCTGCAGGAGGTGGGGATGAGGGTGGCACCGGCCATCGCCCGATGAGGGGGCACGGGACCCGCTCCAGTGATTTTGCTCCGCTGATAGGGTGGAATCATGAACAGCGAGCCGGCCACTGGTGCCGAGCGAGGCGAAGTTGGGACCCCGGGCGACGGATACGCAGAGGTGGGGGAAGAGAGCGCCGCACTGAGCCGGATCTTTCCTGACGAGTTCATCCACCAGTTCCACGACCGTGATCCGGAAGAGACCAAAGAATGGATCGAGTCGCTTGATTCGGTAGCCGGAGCCCACGGCCCGGTGCGGGCCCGGTACCTGCTCGCCAAGCTGCTGGAGCGGGCCCACCAAACCAACATCGGCGTACCCCCCTCCATCACCACTCCTTACGTCAACTCCATCCCTCGAAGCGAAGAACCCGAATACCCCGGCGATGAGCACATCGAGCGGCGTATCCGCCGCTTCATCCGCTGGAACGCGGCGGTGATGGTGGTAAAGGCCAACCATCGCGAGAAGGGAATCGGAGGTCACCTGTCGACCTTCGCCTCTTCGGCCACCCTCTACGAGGTCGGGTTCAACCACTTCTTCCGGGGCAAGGACAACGGCTTCCCCGGTGACCATGTGTACTTCCAGGGCCACGCCGCTCCCGGCATGTACGCCCGGTCTTTCCTCGAACGACGCCTGGACGAACAACATCTCGACAACTTCCGCTTCGAGATCGACGGCCACGGACTCTCTTCCTACCCCCATCCCCGCCTCATGGCCGATTTCTGGGAGTACCCGACGGTGTCGATGGGGCTAGGTCCGATCAACTCGATCTACCAGGCTCGTTTCAATCGCTACCTGCACCATCGGGGACTCGACGACACCAGCGAGTCCCGGGTCTGGTGCTTTATCGGCGACGGGGAGGTAGACGAACCGGAGACCCTCGGGTCCATCACCCTCGCCTCTCGGGAGAAGCTCGACAATCTCACTTGGGTGATCAACTGCAACCTGCAGCGTCTCGACGGCCCGGTGCGCGGTAATGGCAAGATCATCCAGGAGCTGGAGTCCATCTTCCGGGGGGCAGGTTGGAATGTGATCAAGGTGATCTGGGGAAGTGGTTGGGATCCGCTCCTGGCCGCCGACCACGACGGCGCCTTGGTCCAGGTGATGAACGACACCCTCGACGGGGAATATCAGCGTTACAAGGCCGAAGACGGTGCTTACGTCCGCCAGTACTTCTTCGGCAAGGACCCGCGAGCGCTGGCCCTGGTCAAGGACTGGTCCGACGATGAGATCTGGGCGCTCCGCCGGGGAGGCCTCGACTTCCGCAAGGTTTACGCCGCCTACAAGATGGCCACCGAGCTTAAGGGGGCCCCGACTGTCATCCTGGCCAAGACCATCAAGGGATGGACCTTGGGTCCGGATGTGGAGGGTCGCAACGCTACCCACCAGATCAAAGAACTGACCAATGCCCAGCTGCGGGAACTGCGGGAGCGAATCTTCCTCCACGATGAGATCCCCGAAGAGTCCCTCGAAGGGGACCGGGAGCCCCCCTACTACCGGCCCCCCGAGGACAGTCCCGAGTTCCAGTACCTGATGGAGCGCCGCAAGCTGCTCCACGGCCCACTCCCCTCCCGCCTGGTCAGGGTCCGGGAGCCGCTCACCCTTCCGGGACCGGAAGCTTTCACCGATGTCTACGCCGGTTCCGCCAAAGTCGAAGCCTCCACCACCACCGCCTTCACCCGTCTGCTCCGCAATCTGTGCCGGGTGCCCGGCTTCGGACCTCGGGTGGTTCCCATCGTTCCGGATGAGGCCCGCACCTTCGGGATGGACTCGCTGTTCCGGGAGTTGAAGATCTACGCCTCCCAAGGGCAGCTGTACGAACCGGTGGACGCCAAGATGTTGCTCTCCTACGTCGAATCCCGAGACGGCCAGATCCTGGAGGAGGGGATCACCGAGGCCGGGTCGATGGCCAGTTGGATTGCCGCCGCCACCAACTACGCCAACCGGGGGATGGCGATGGTCCCCTTCTTCATCTTCTATTCGATGTTCGGCTTCCAGCGGGTGGGCGACTTGTTGTGGGCGGCCGGTGACGCCCGGGCCCGAGGGTTTGTGCTCGGTGCTACCGCCGGCCGAACCACCCTGGCGGGTGAAGGTCTGCAGCATCAGGATGGCCACAGCCTCGTCCTCGCCTCTACCAACCCGGCGGTGGAGGCCTACGACCCGGCTTTCGCCTACGAAGTGGGGACCATCATCGAACACGGAATTGGGCGGATGTGGGGCGACCAACCCGAGGACGTCTTCTTCTACCTCACCCTCTACAACGAAAACTACATTCAGCCTCCCCGACCCGAGGGATCGGCCGAAGGAATCGTGGCCGGCTTGTATCGGTGGGCCCCCCCACCAGAGAGCACCTTGCTACGGGCCGGGATCCTGTTCTCCGGCACCGCCAACCTGGCAGCTCGAGCGGCCCAGGCCGACCTGGCCGAACATTACGGGGTGGGTGCCGAGTTGTGGTCGGTCACCTCGTATCAGAAACTGCGTGACCAGGCGATGGCGGTGGAACGGTGGAACCGTCTCCATCCGGGCCACTCGCCCGCTACCCCCTGGGTCACCGAACAGCTGGCCTCGGTTGGTGGACCGCTGGTGGCGGTCAGCGATTACATGAAGCTGGTTCCCGATCAGATCGGGCGTTTCGTCCCCGGAACCTTCGTCACCTTGGGCACCGACGGGTTCGGGCGGTCGGATGGGCGGGCCCGGCTGCGGCGTTTCTTCGAAACCGACAAGGGGCATGTGGTGCTGGCAGTGCTGTCGGCGCTGATCCGGGCAGGGAAACTCAGCCCCGCCGCCGCCGCCGACGCCATTTCCCGCTACGGGCTCGACCCCGAGGCCGCCGACCCCCGCTTCGCCCACTGACTGCGGCGCCAGGCCCCGTTTAGGGCTGTAAACATTGGGCCTCTCGGCCCATCGGGCCCGTGAAACACTTGTCCCGGCGGCGTTCCTTACCGATAAAACCTTCCTCTCGAGGAGGAATGTCGAAGCCCACTCACCAGCCTGATCAGCGCTGGCAGCCCCGCTGGGGAGCTGCCTTCATGGTGCGCGCCCTCGCCTTCCTAATTCCCCTGGTCAGCGGCTATCTGGCAGGGGCGCTGGTGGCCGAGCAGCTGGAGCAACCTCGCACCGTCTCCGGAGTGGTGTTCTGGTGGCTTTTGGTGATCGCCGTGGCCAGCTTCGCCGCCCATCTGGTGGATCGTTACACCCGGCGGCTGATCCCCCTCTCCGGCCTCCTCAAAATGACGATGGC
The DNA here is from genome assembly GCA_035281425.1 of Acidimicrobiia bacterium. Classification (GTDB taxonomy): domain Bacteria; phylum Actinomycetota; class Acidimicrobiia; order Spongiisociales; family ZC4RG35; genus JAICND01. The sequence goes on along the minus strand of DATEDX010000050.1, from coordinate 3,261 downwards.
ATTCCCCGACAAGGCTCCCTCGAGGTTCCGCGTCGCTCAGCGTGCCTCCAACGTCACGGTCCTCAAGAAGCGCATCGAGCAGGCGGCCGCCCACGGCGATCGCGACCTGGCCGCCGCCTCCGAGTTGATCCTGTCCTTGGCCAGCGCCCTCTCCAATCACGACCGCAAGACACGTGGCCACTCCGAGCGCACCCGCGCCTACACCGACCTTCTCGCCGAGGAGTTGAAACTACCGGATAGTGACCGGGACCGGCTGCGGTGGGCGGCGTTACTTCACGATGTCGGCAAGCTCGAAGTCTCGACCGAGATCCTCAACAAAGACGGGAGACTCGATGCCGATGAGTGGCACGCCATCCGCCAACATCCGGTAGCCGGGATGAAGTTGATCGCCCCCATCGCCTCCTGGCTGGGGCCGTGGGCCCAGACCATCGAGCATCACCACGAACGCTGGGACGGCTCCGGATACCCCTACGGCCTGGCCGGGGAGGAGATCGCCTATGGAGCCCGCATTGTGGCGGTGGCCGATGCTTACGACGTGATCACCGCAGGAAGGTCGTATCAGCCGAGTAAGGCCCACTCCGACGCCCGCCGCGAAGTGGCCCGGCACGCCGGGTCCCAGTTCGACCCCAGAGTGGTGCGGGCCTTGATGAACGTTGCCTTGGGCCGGTTGCGGTGGTCGACGGGGCCTTTGGCCGGCCTGGCCGACTTTCCCTTTCTCCGCCCTTTGGAAGCTCTGGGTCGCGACCTGATCACCATGGCCACCGCCGGGGCGGTGACGGCCAGCGCCGCGGTGGCGGGGGTGTTGCCGGTGCCCGACATCACCGCCGTCGATCCCGACCGGGCGGCGGCGGCGGTGGTGGCATCGCTGGGGCTGGAGCCCATCCTCGAGCTTCCCTCCGGCGAAACCGTCCAACTCGACGACGGCTCCACCACCACCAACGACTCCTCGACTACCACTGGTGCCGAGACCACCACCAGCGATACGGGCGCCACCACCACCCTCCCACCCGGCACCTCTTCTTCGACCACTCCCGGTTCGACAGCCACCACCCAGCCTCCCAGTTCGACCTCCAGCACCACGGCGCCTCCCACTACTGCTTCCTCGACCACCACCACTACCTCTGCCTCGACCACCTCCTCCACCACCACGACCACGGCACCGACCACCACTTCCACCACCACTACCACCACCGCTCCCACCACTACGACCACTGCTCCCGCGGTGGTGGCGGTAGATGACTTCTTCGTCGCCACTCGCCCCGTCACCAACATTCAGGTACTGGCCAACGATTCCTACTCGGGCACTCCGGTCCTCTCCATCGTCTCCGGCCCCCCTTCCGGTCAGGGCAAGGCGCAGGTCGACGGCTTGGCCATCAAGTACATCAGCCAGGGCTATCAGGGGACCACCAGCATCGTTTACCAGTTGTGCGTCGGCGGGATCTGTGACACCGCCACCGTGTACCGCACTGGCTGACCAGCGCGTCTCTTCTCCCCTCCTAGCATCAGCCCGGCATGCCCGCTAAGGCCCCGGCCGATCTCCACGACTTGATCAGCTTCGACGATCCGGATGAAGACCGAACCTGGATATTTGACGCCACCTTCCTCCGATCTGAGTGGAAGTGCATATTTGGCGGCGGATGTCAGGGGATCCGCACCGAACCTACCCCCGAGGCCCATCAAGGCTGTTGTTCGCTGGGTGCTTGGTTCATCGACGAAGACGATCTGAAGCGGGTCAAGAAGGCTGCTGCTCGCCTCGACCCCGAGGTCTGGCAACACCGCACCGACAAGAAGTTCTGGCGCAAAACCGACGACGGCGACTTCGCCACCAAACTGGTGGATGACGCCTGCATCTTCCTCAACCGACCCGGGTTCGACGCCGGCATTGGCTGTGCCCTCCATCATGGCGCTCTCGCCGCCGGAGAGAGGCCGCTCGACTGGAAGCCCACCGTCTGCTGGCAGTTGCCGCTGCGACTCGAAGAAGAGACCGACGGCCACGGCCACGTCACCTCCATTCTCCGGGAGTGGAAACGGCGGGATTGGGGAGAGGGCGGTAAAGACTTCGCTTGGTGGTGCACCGATAGTCCACTTGCCTTCGTGGGTGAGAACCCCGTCTACAAGACCCTGAAGGAGGAGATCACTGAGATCGTCGGTACCAAGGTCTACCGGATGTTGGTGGAGCGGCTCGAAGGTCCGGTATGGGTGTCGCACCCGGCCCTGCGGAAGCGGAGACAGAAATCATGAGCGGGCCGGTCGACGAACGGGCGCTGGGCTGGGTTAATCAGGGCCAGATGGGCATCCGGGTCATCGAAGGCAGACAAACCGAGGTGGGCGGCATGGAGGTGGTGAGGGTCCTCCCCACCAAGGGCCGGCGCACTATCGGCGGCTGGTGCTTCGTCGATCTGATCATCCCTCCCGACGCCGCCGATCCCCACCCCCTCGAGGTAGGACCTCATCCCCACATCGGCCTCGCCACCGTCACCTGGCTCTTCTCCGGGGAGGCTCTCCACGGCGACTCTCTCGGCACCGAGCAGGTGATCCGGCCTGGCCAGCTCAACCTGATGACGGCCGGTCATGGAATTGCCCATGCCGAGCTGTCGGCGGCGGCGGGAGTCCATGGGGCGCAGATGTGGATCGCCCTGCCCGAAGCTACCCGGCACGGTGCTTCGGCCTTTGAGCATCACCCCGAGCTGCCCAGGGTCGATCTCGACCACGGCGAGGCCAAGGTCTTGGTGGGCTCCTATGGGGGTGTTACCTCGCCGGCCCGGGCCGACTCTCGCCTGGTGGGAATGGAGATCAACCTGGCCGCCGGTGTCACCGAACTCACCCTCGAACCCGGCTTCGAATACGGGCTGGTCCCGATCGACCGGCCCCTCAAGCTCGATGACGACATCGTCGAGCCCGGCTGGCTGGGCTTGGTTGAGCACGCCCCGGAAACCATCCGCCTCGAGGCGGGACAGGGCGGGGGAAAGGCGATGCTGTTCGGGGGTGAACCGCTAGGAGAGAAGATCGAGATGTGGTGGAACTTCGTGGCCCGCAGCAAGGAGGAGCTCACCGCCGCCTGGCTAGCCTGGCAGGAGCACGACACCGAACGCTTCGGGCCCGTCCCCTCCCAACTACCTCGCATCGACGCTCCTCCCCCACCATGGGTCACACCCGGCCAGTCCAGTTGACCTGCCAGCCGGCAATTTCTTTGAGGGCCGGTTCCCCGCTTAGGGAGGCTGGCTGGGGTGTCGGTGGTGCCACACGTGGTGGTAGCGGCAG